>JAIPCF010000029.1 GCA_021738385.1 Sulfuritalea sp.
CTACCACTACCTGCCAGCGACCGCCAGCGTCTGCTCGATATGACTCCCGCCTCCTACATAGGCAAAGCCGCTGAGTTGGCAAAAAGGATTTGAAATGGCTTTTGCCGACAACCTCAAATCACTCCCTCGAATTTCGCACATCGCGGCGATCCAGCTTCTCGACAGCGATGGCGCAGTTTGCGGGACCATCGAAAACAAGCCAGGACAAACCGGTTCGCTGGCGATCTATAACCACTTGAGTCAGGTGTACGGCGCGATCAACAACGAAGCGGCCAAGAAAGGCCTGGAACTTTTTTCAGAGCACGCTGATGATGCGCGCCAGAACCCTGGTAAACACCCAAATATCGATCGTCTTCTGACACTGCTCGGCAAGGAAAAAGGTCAGCTACGCATCAAACACATTTTTGCGACAAGCGTTGATTAATCTCCGCGCTCTAGGTGAAGACTCAGGCTGAACTATTGACGGGACAGTTTCAAGACCGGCTCTGTAAGCTGCGCGAAGCGCTCGAACCTCTCAACTGCGCAAGCAATCGCCGTGTCACCATCGCCGAGTTTCCGGCCGGCTACCCTGATCGAGCAAACCAAGTCCAACATTTCTGGCTGCCCAAGCCAAGGAGTATCAAGTCGATTACCAGGGCCCAGAGGTATTTTCGCTTTGGGATTGCCCAAGACACCCATGTGCAAGCTGTCAGACAACGGCTTCCTGCTTCTCGACCTTGGGTTGTATGAACTGCTCTCTTGAAACACCCATCCACATCACCAGAGGGCTTGCCACCAGCACGGATGAGTAGATCCCGAATAGAATGCCGATGGTCAATGCCAGAGCAAAATAGTGCAGTGCCGGGCCACCGAAAATCAACATGGAAGTTACCATCATCTGCGTGCTGCCATGGGTGATGATGGTGCGAGAAATGGTGCTGGTAATGGCATGATTGAGCACTTCCGGTGTGGTCATGCCGCGCCTCTTTTTAAAGGTTTCACGCACCCGATCAAACACCACAACCGACTCATTGACTGAGTAGCCAAGGACCGCGAGCACCGCTGCCAATACAGGCAGCGAGAATTCCCATTGGAAGAAAGCAAAGAAGCCGAGAATAATCACCACGTCGTGCATATTGGCAATGATTGCCGAAAGCGCAAATCGCCATTCGAAACGCATTGCCAGATAAAGCATGATTCCAATGACAACCAACAACAAGGCCAATGCACCGTCCTCAGCCAGTTCCTTGCCGACCTGGGGCCCAACGAATTCGACGCGCTTCAGCTCAAAAGCGGTACCCGACACCGTCCCACCAGTGCCGACTTTTTCCAGAGAGGCACGGACCTGATCGCCAACCTTTGATGATTCAGCACCTTTCGATAATGGCACGCGTATTAAAACGTCACGAGACGAGCCGAAATTCTGTACCTGGGTATCGGTGAAGCCATCCACCTCCAACTGCTTGCGTATCTGCTGCAGATCCGGTGCCTGCGAATAACCCACTTCGATCAGTGTACCGCCGGTGAATTCAACCGACAGGTGCAATCCCCGACTGGCAAGGAAGAACACGGCGAGCAGGAAGGTAATCAAGGAAATGACATTGAATACCAGCGCATGGCGCATGAAGGGAATGTCTTTGCGAATACGAAAAAATTCCATGTCAGACTCCCGGTTTCCAGACTTGTCCGATGCTGACCGATGCCAGTTTGCGTCGGCTACCGTAGATCAGGTTGACAAGTGCTCGCGATACGACCACTGAGCTGAATATCGATGTGAGGATACCCAGACAGTGCACCACGGCAAATCCTCGCACCGGGCCTGAACCAAAAATAAGCAGCGCCACTCCGGCAATTAGCGTGGTGATATTTGAATCGAGAATCGTTGCCCAAGCGCGTTCATAGCCTGCCGTAATCGCCGCTTGTGGCGAATTCCCGCCTCGCAGCTCCTCGCGTATCCGTTCGTTGATCAGCACATTGGCGTCAATCGCCATGCCCAGTGTCAGTGCTACAGCAGCAATACCAGGCAAGGTAAGGGTGGCCTGCAGCAAGGAAAGCAACGCGATCAGAAAAAGCAAATTTGCCGACAGCGCAAAAACTGAAACAACCCCGAACAAAAGGTAGTACGCCGACATGAATACGGCGATAGCAATAAAACCCCACTGTGTCGAACTAAAGCCTTTTGCAATATTGTCCGCTCCGAGACTGGGACCAACAGTGCGCTCCTCGATGATTTCCATGGGTGCCGCAAGAGACCCGGCACGCAACAGCAGGGCCACATCGTTGGCTTCCACGGTACTCATGCGGCCAGATATCTGCACCCGGCCACCACCAATTTCCGTTCGGATAACCGGTGCGGTAACCACCTCGCCCTTGCCTTTTTCGATCAGTACGATCGCCATGCGCTTGCCAACGCTTTCCCGTGTGACATCCTTGAAAATACGGGCACCTGCTGAATCCAGGGACAAATGCACCGCCGGCTCCTGAGTCTGGCTGTCGAAGCCCGGCTGAGCGTCTGTCAAGCGTTCACCCGTCAAGACCACCTGCTTTTTGACAAGCAGCGGACTGCCCCCGCGCTCGACAAAATACTCGGTACCAGGCGGGGGCTGACCTCGAGCAGCGCGCTCGATAATGTCGGGATTGGCACTTGCTTCATCATCCACCATGCGCACTTCAAGTGTCGCGGTACGACCAAGAATGTCCTTAGCCTTGGCGGTATCCTGCACTCCAGGCAATTGAACAACAATTCGGTCCGCGCCCTGTTGCTGAATAACCGGCTCGGCAACGCCGAGTTCGTTGATGCGGTTGTGCAAGGTCGTTATATTTTGTTTGACCGCGAAAGCCTGAATACGTTTCTGTGCCTCAGGTTTGAGCGTTGCAACCAACTTCAGATTTTCGCCATCCTGCGCCTCTACGAGTTGGAGATCAGGTTGATTGTCGATCAAATAGACAAGCGCCTTTTCCCGAGTTTCTGCATCGCGAAACCTTATCGTCACACTTTGCCCATCGCGGGTGATACCGCTATGTCGGATGTTCTTGTCGCGCAGCAGACTGCGCAAATCAGCACCCGTTGAGTCAAGACGTTTGGTCAGTGCGCCCTTCATGTCCACTTGCAACAGAAAATGCACGCCGCCACGCAGATCGAGGCCGAGGTACATGGGAAGGGCATGCATCCCCGTCAGCCAGTTCGGAGAATCGGACACCAAATTCAGCGCAACGCTATAGCTCGCGTCGGCAGCGACAGGATTTAGCGCCTTCTCTATGACATCTTTGGCCTTGATCTGGCTGTCCGTATCGGCAAGGCGCACCCGGATGCTGGTCAGATCGAGAACAATTCCCTGCGGTGTAATCGACGCCGACTTCAGCACTTCTTCCACTTGCGCCATGAGTTTGGCGTCAACTTTATGTGTCGACTTGACGCTTGCCACCTGGACGGCAGGCGCTTCGCCGAAAAAGTTGGGCAGGGTATAGAGCAGTCCAAGCACCAAGGCAATCAGCACCGTGGCGTTTTTCCAGAGGGGATAGCGATTCATGGCGTGTTAGCCGTGCCGTGTTGAAGCGGCCGGCCTAAATGAAAACTACAGGTTTTTCAGCGATCCCTTGGGCAGCAGCGCGCCCACGGAGTTCTTCTGCACGGTAATCACTACCGGGCCATCCTTGGCTTCGGCCACTTCAAGACTGAGGTAGTTCTCGCCCACCTTGGAAATGCGACCGGCGATACCACCCTGAGTGACAACTTCATCGCCCTTGGCCAGTTCGCTAACCATTTTCTGTTGCTCCTTGGCCTTTTTCATTTGTGGTCGGATCATCACGAACCACAGCACAATGAACATCAGGATGATGGGCAGCATACTCATCAGGCCACCCGATGGGTCGGCCCCTGCACCCGCTGCTTGCGCGTAAGCATTTGAAATCAGCACTATAAATCTCCAAATATGTCGGACATAACCGTCGAATTATACCTTCTCGTTTGCCCGCTCCCGGTTAAACCGCTGGCAAAAGGCGGCAAAATCTGCTTGCTCGATGGCATCACGCATTTCCGCCATTAACACTTGGTAATAGAACAAATTGTGAATGGTGTTGAGTCGCGCACCGAGAATCTCTCCCACGCGATGCAAATGGTGCAGATAGGCACGCGAGAAGTTTCGGCAGGTATAACAGCCGCAACTTTCATCCAACGGACCGGTATCGGTCTTGTGTTTCGCATTCTTGATTTTCACATCGCCGTGGCGGGTAAACAGCCAGCCGTTGCGCGCATTGCGTGTCGGCATTACGCAATCGAACATGTCGATGCCCTGGCTTACAGCGTAGACCAAATCTTCCGGTGTGCCGACCCCCATCAAATAGCGCGGCTTTTCGGTCGGCAAACGTGGTGCGGTGTGTGCGAGGATGCGCGAAAAATCATCCTTCGGTTCGCCTACCGACAAACCGCCTATGGCAAAGCCATCGAAACCGATATCGACCAACGTCTCCAGTGATTCATCACGCAGCGCTTCATGCATGCCTCCCTGAACAATGCCGAACAAGGCGTTTGTGTTTGTCAGACGATCGTGCGCGTCACGCGAGCGTTGCGCCCAGCGTAGGCTCAACCGCATAGATTCGGATGCCGTATGCAGATCCGCTGGGTATGGCGTGCATTCGTCGAAGATCATCACTATGTCTGAATTCAGTACATGCTGGATCCTCATGGACTCTTCGGGCGTAAGGAACAGTTTGTCGCCGTTTATTGGGGAAGAGAATTTCACTCCTTCTTCACTGATTTTGCGCAAATCGCCTAACGAGAACACCTGGAAGCCACCCGAGTCGGTCAGAATCGGGCCGTTCCAGCCCATGAATCCATGTAGCCCTCCATGCGCCGCGATCACGTCCAAGCCAGGCCGCAACCAGAGATGAAAGGTGTTGCCCAAAACGATTGAGGCGCCAATACCAACGAGTTCGTCCGGCGACATGGCTTTGACTGTCCCGTACGTGCCTACAGGCATGAAAGTCGGCGTTGGCGTTGCGCCGTGTGCGAGCGTCAGTGTCCCACGGCGCGCGGCACCATCACTGGCTAGCAGATCGAAATCAATCATTTGGCTTCCTGCTTAACAGCATGGCATCTCCATAGCTGAAGAAACGATACTTTTCGGCAATTGCATGGCGATATGCAGTCCTCGTTTCTTCAACACCGGCAAACGCAGAGACCAACATCAGTAAAGTGGATTTCGGCAAGTGAAAATTGGTAATCAGCATATCCGCAACACGGAATTTGAAACCCGGTGTTACAAACAGTGCCGTCTCGCCAGCGCCGACTTTTGGGACCCCCTCCACAGCAGCGGATTCGAGCGCACGAAGCGATGTAGTACCAACCGCCACCACGCGTCCTCCGCGCTCCCGCGTCGCTGCTATCGCTTCACACGTGGATGATGACAATTCATAACGTTCGGTATGCATACGATGCTCAGACAAATTGCTGACCCGCACCGGCTGAAACGTTCCCGCCCCCACATGCAAGGTGACGTAAGCGATGTCCACGCCCAATTCACCTAAGCGTGCAAACATCTCTTCGTCAAAGTGTAATCCTGCCGTAGGTGCCGCGACCGATCCCGTCTCCCGCGCGTACACGGTCTGATAGCGCTCTTCGTCTGGCGCCTCGACAGCGCGTTCGATATAAGGCGGCAACGGCAGCCGCCCATGGCGCTCGATCAGCCCAGCGGCATCACCAGGAAAACGCAAGCGAAAAAACTCACCCTCGCGTCCCAACACCTCAACATCAAGGGCGCCCTCAAGTTGTAGGTGGCTACCCGGTTTCGCCGGTTTGCTTGCGCGAATCTGAGCCAGTACCTCACAACCATCGAGCAGGCGCTCAATCAGAATTTCGACTTGGCCCCCGCTACCTTTACGTCCCAGCAGGCGAGCGTGCAGTACCCGACTGTCGTTCATTACAAGCAGATCCCCGGCTCGCAACCAAAGCGGCAGGTCGACAAAATGGCTATCGATACAATCATTGCCTTCAAGCACCAGCAGCCGGCTTGCAGAGCGCGAAGTCAGTGGCTGCTGCGCAATGAGTTCCGGCGGCAGTACGTAGTCAAATTCGGAAAGGGATAAAGACATCAGAATGGCAGGCGAAAATCAACTGGAGCAACGAAGTATTGCTCGGATTTTTGGATCTATGCTTGATTAGCGCTCAATCCGCCGCCCTGCTAAAGCCAGTACGTTTGAGTACTGACAGATCAACCAGTATCAACTGACCATCCTCTTCTTCGATAAGCCCCTGTAGAAGCAGATCACGCATTACTCGACTGACCATTTCGCGCGAAGCACCGATCATCTTCGCGATGTCCTGCTTGGAAATCTTGTGTGTGACAACCTGGCGTCCATCGACATTTTCCGAGGATTCAAGCAGCAACCTCGCCACACGGCCATACACATCGAGCAAGGCTAAACTCTCAATATTGCGGTCCGCCAGGCGCAAGCGCTTGGTCAAATTTCGCATGATGAAGAGGGAGACATCCGGATTCTCGATCAGACACTGCTTGAAATCAGCTTTGCCGATCATCACTACCTCGCTAGGCTCTACTGCAAGAACCGTCGCAGACCGCGGATGGTCATCGAGAACGCCCATTTCACCGAACAACTCTCCAGGACCAAGCATTGAGAGGATAACCTCGCGCCCCTCCTGATCGCTCACCTGTACCTTCAGAGCGCCTGACAGAACAAAATAGATGTTGTCCGTGCGGTCACCATCATGCAAGACAACTGTGTTTCGTGGGATCTGGCGCAGCATCGCGACCCGGGTCAAGGGTTCGAGACATCCGTCGTCGAGCGTCTCAAAAATCGGTAGTGCCCGAAGCACCGTAAGCGAAACCCCAGATTTTGCCGACATCACAACTTGCCCTCCGTAGAACTGAACAACTACCAAGACTATGTAGTGTAATCCGTAATTTCGCCAGCCGTTCCTGTGCGTCCAATGCCGGTAGAAGTGCAAACACCCGAGTTTCCCAGGATGTCTGGACATCCTGCCTATCCGCTACTACATGTGCGATCAGATCGAGCTACGCTGAGATTTAAGCGCTTATGGTGCCGGGGGGGGAAGTCGAATCCCCACGCCTTGCGGCGGCGGTGTTTGAGACCGCTACGTCTACCGATTCCGTCACCCCGGCCCAGGATGTCGCAGAACGACAATTACTTCACTGCGAGGCGCGCATTATCCGACAAACTTCCTCGTCCGACAATGTCCAAGGACTGAAACTGTCGCCACAAAACGTTAATGTCTCTTCGTGAGCAGCGTCACAAGCAAGAAATTCATCCTAATCACAGGACTAAAGTTGGTGGAAACTTACGACGTCCCATAAGAAAAGTCGATGGCAAGCTATCCTATTTCCAAAGAATAATTCAATTTGTGGTCGTCAAAATCGCCCCAAATGATGCATAGCAACAGAATTCGCGATGGCAAATCGCCCCCAACCCAGCGTCTTTTAAATTACCCACGTCACGACTCAAACGTTTGTCTCGATACGATGCAAACGCGGGACGCTCTATGCCACTCGAGTACGACGCTACCCTCCAGAACATCCTTTCAAAGCCAAACGATTTGTCATTCCAGTTTACTCTGGTAAATATGAAGTTGAAAAACCCGGTCAAGGATGGTCATATTCTTTACGATCGAGCGGCATTAAACTGATATTTTTCAGATCTTCGACTCACGCCAACTGCTGCACCGCGACAAAAAAGGCGACGAATTCCAAAGTAGCTTTATTCCATTGCCTGATTGATTTCTCGAATAGATTTTTCCCATTTACGCTGTTCGGATAGTGTGCAAGACTCGGCTTCTCGATGAACCCTTGACGCTTTCTTTCTGATCCACAAAGTGTTAGGTTTGCTCGCGAAACAGCTATAGATCTAAAATAATGATACGGAGGTAAATCAAGCATGGAAATGAACGTGACTCGGAGAACCGTACTTCGCGGCGCCGGAAGCCTGGGAGCGCTGTCCGCACTCATCGCAGCCGGGGCACTAAAACCTGCAGCGGTCTTTGCGGCTGAATGGAACAAGGGGGCCTTTGAAGCGCGTGATTCAGCAGGGGTACTCAAAAGTATCGGAGCGGAATCTGCAACTGAAAACAACAAACTGGTTCTCAAAGTACCCGATATCGCGGAAAACGGGGCCGTAGTACCTGTAGAAGTCGTCAGCGGTATTCCCAACACAACATCGATCGCGATTCTGGTTGAGAAAAATCCTTTGCCACTTTCTGCTTATTTCGACTTTTCCAATGGCGCACTGCCGGAAGTGGCCGTTCGTCTCAAATTGGGACAAACGTCATTGATTAAAGCGGTTGCCAAGGCGGACGGCAAATTTTTTATCGCGCAAAAAGAAGTCAAGGTCACCGTTGGCGGCTGCGGCGGCTAATCAGACCATTAGATTAAGGGGAATACATCATGTCAGATCCGATGAAAATTCGCGCCAAGATGAATGGCGATGTCGCAGAAATTAGGGTGTTAATGGGGCATCCGATGGAAACCGGTCAACGCAAAGACGCTGCGGGCAAACCTATACCACCCCATTTCATTCAGTCAATGACGGTGGAGGTCGGCGGCAAAATGATCGTCGATGGTCAAATTGGCACCTCCGTCTCACGCAACCCGGTCTTCGGCTTCAAGATGAAAGGGGCCAAGTCAGGCGACAAGGTTGTAATCAGTTGGGTAGACAACAAGGGAGATAAAAGGTCGGACTCCGTCGCAATCGCTTGATCCTATCCGTCACACCCTGCCTAAGCCGGAAACAAGAACCCGGCGGCAAGCCCCTGGAGGAGAAATCATGAAATATCGCATCGCTATCATGGCTGCGCTCGTGGCAACTTGGACTGGACCCGTTCTGGCCCAGGAAAAAGACCCGACAATCGCTGGCATCGAGAAATACCGCGAGATGCTGGGCGACGACAATCCCGCCGAACTGTATGAGGCCCGCGGCGAAATTCTTTGGAAAAAAGCCGACGGGCCCAACAGGGTGTCGCTGGAAAAGTGTGACCTTGGTCTAGGCCCAGGCGTCGTTAAAGGCGCTTATGCGCAGTCACCTCGCTACTTTGCAGATGCTGACCGCGTCATGGATATCGAAACCCGCATCAACTGGTGTCGGGAGAAAATTCAGGGATTTAGCTCCGCCGACGTCAAGAAAAAGCCTTTTGGCAGCGCAGACAAGCCTTCCCAGATAGAGGATCTGCTGGCCTATGTGGTGACGGCTTCAAAAGGAATGAAGATCGCACCACCCAACAGCCATCCGAAAGAAAAGGAAGCCTATGAGCTCGGGAAGGCATTGTTCTTTGTCCGGGCCGGCCCTTATGACTTTTCCTGCGCATCATGCCATGGTGAAGACGAAAAGCGGATACGCCTACAGGGTCTTCCCAACCTGACTACACCGCGAGACACCAAAGCGTCCCATGCGGCTTGGCCGGCCTATCGCGTTTCAACCAGTCGCCTGCATTCCATGCAGTGGCGTATCAATGACTGCTATCGTCAGCAGCGCTTTCCGGAACCGGGATACATGACCGACTCGGTCAACGCGCTCATTACCTACCTTGCAGTTACCGGTGAGGGCGAGTTGTACAAAGGCCCATCACTGAAGCGCTAACACGGAGGAAAAAAGACCATGAAAAAGATCAATACCCCCTTGCTGGCGATTTCAATGAGCATCGCCGCCGTTCTTGCTGCCGGCTGCGCGACGCAACAAAGCCATAGCATGCATCAAACATCGCCCGAAATGATACAAAAGGCTTTCGCAGCGATGAAGCGCGACTTTCATGCGCGAGCGATAGCCACCATGGATCGCCTTGATACGGACAAAGTTCAGGATGTCTGTAACGCCACAGGCGACGTACCACCCGAAGAGATGGCCGCAAAACTTGAAGCTGAACAAACAGCCACCCTGAAGCTACCAGCTGACGGAAACTATATGGGCGACTGGAAAGCCGGTGAAAAAATTGCGCAAAGTGGACGGGGCATGACGTGGAGGGACAAAAAAATGGAGCCCGAAAAGAATGGTGGCAACTGCTATAACTGCCACCAAATTTCACCACAGGAAGTTTCCTATGGCACGATCGGGCCCAGCCTCCTGGGCTTCGGCAAAATCCGCGGCAATACTGCTGAAACACAGAAGTATGCTTACTCCAAGATCTATAACTCCAAGGCATTCAACGCCTGCTCTACGATGCCGCGCTTTGGCCATGTCGGCGCGTTGAACGAAAAGCAGATCAAGGATCTGGTCGCCTTGCTGGTCGATCCCGCATCACCGGTCAACAAGTAGAGCAAGGTATGGCACCTAAGGCCTGACTTCGGTCAGGCCTTTTTTATGTCTTTCTTTTTCAGAGGTATCACGATGTCCTCAATGAACCGCCGCGAATTTCTGCAAATGCTGGCCGCCGCCTCGGTCGCCGGAGTTGCGCTCGATTCCCGTTCACTTCTTGCGGCTGAAAACGCCGACGCGTTGTACGAGCTTCCAAAGTTCGGCAACGTGCACTTCATGCACTTCACCGACTGCCACGCACAACTGCTGCCGATCTGGTTTCGCGAGCCGAGCGTCAATCTAGGTATCGGCGGCGCCTTCGGCAAAGCACCCCATCTGGTTGGCGAACATCTGCTCAAGGCCTTCAATATCAAGCCCGGAACACGCGAAGCGCATGCCTTTACCTATCTTGATTTCGCGGAAGCGGCAAGAATCTACGGCAAGGTCGGCGGCTTTGCCCACTTGGCTACCCTGGTAAAACGCTTGCGTGGCCAGCGCCCCGGAGCACTGCTGCTCGATGGCGGGGATACCTGGCAGGGCTCGGCCACGGCCTTGTGGAGCAAAGGCCAGGACATGGTGGATGCCTGCAAGCTGCTCGGCGTCGACATGATGTCGGCCCACTGGGAATTCACCCTGGGTGACAAACGCGTGCAGGAAATCATCGATAAGGACTTGAAGGGCAGAATCGAATTCCTGGCCCAGAACGTCAAAACCACCGATTTCGGCGATCCGGTTTTTCCGCCCTACGCGATGCGCGAAATGAATGGCGTACAAGTGGCGGTCATAGGCCAAGCCTTCCCCTACACGCCGATCGCCAACCCGCGTTACATGATCCCGGACTGGACCTTCGGTATCCAGGACGAGAACATGCAAAAAATGGTCAACGAAGTGCGCGCTAAAGGCGCAAAAGTCGTAATCGTTCTCTCACACAATGGCATGGATGTCGACCTCAAGATGGCAACGCGTGTCACCGGCATCAATGCCATCATGGGTGGCCACACCCATGATGGGGTCCCGCAGCCGATCACGGTGAAAAATTCTGGCGGCCAGACGCTGGTTACCAATGCCGGATCCAATGGCAAGTTCCTCGCCGTGCTCGACTTCGACGTACGCAATGACAAAGTTCAGGACTTTCGTTACAAGCTGCTGCCAGTCTTCTCCAACCTGCTGCCAGCTGATCCAGGGATGGCGGCCTACATAGACAAGGTACGCGCCCCGCACATTACCAGGCTTGAAGAGCAACTCGCCGTCACCGAAGGCCTGCTCTATCGTCGCGGCAATTTCAACGGTAGCTGGGATCAACTGATCCTGGATGCTCTTATGGACGTCAAGGGTGCTGATATCGGCTTTTCGCCAGGTTTCCGCTGGGGTACCACCTTGCTACCGGGAAGTGCGATTACTTTTGAACATCTGATGGACCAAACTGCTATCACCTATCCTTATGCGACCCTGAACGAAATGAAGGGGGAGCGAGTCAAGGTAGTGCTGGAAGATATCGCCGACAACCTTTACAACCCCGACCCGTATTACCAGCAGGGCGGCGATATGGTGCGCGTGGGCGGCATGAGCTACACCTGCGATCCCAATGCAAAAGCCGGAAACCGGATTTCCGACATGCGCCTCAATGGCAAGCCGATAATGGCGGGTAAGACATACAAGGTCGCCGGCTGGGCGCCGGTAGATCCCACTGCCAAGGGTGAGCCTATATGGGAAGTCGTCGGCGACTGGCTGAAAGACAAGAAAACCGTCAGCGCACGAAAGGTCAATGTACCAAAACTGATTGGTATGAAAGGCAACCCGGGAATCGCTTAACATCTGCTTACATGCCTGTTGAAAGGGATCATCTAGAATCGCAGGCATGAAAACAATCCCGCGTTTTGGACAGGTATTTGTTGCCTTGGTGGTGGTTGCCGGAGTTGGCTATGGGGCATGGCGTACCTACGGCACACCCGGTGATACGCCCAAGTTCAAACTGAGCAAAGTTGAAATCGGTCAGTTGACTTCCGCCGTCTCCGCAACCGGCACTTTGAACCCTGTAGTTTCGGTACAAGTTGGCTCGCAAGTCTCGGGGCAGATCAAGGAAATCCTGGTCGATTACAACTCGTCGGTGAAGAAAGATCAGTTGATCGCCCGCATCGACCCGGAAACTTTCCAGTACCGAGTTCGCCAGGCCGAGGCCGATGTCGAGGCGACGCGCGCAGCGCTTGGAGTGCAGCAAGCTGAAGTGATGCGTGCCAAAGCGAATCTGGCGGAGTTGCAGCGCGACTTTGAACGCAAGAAGCTGTTGGTCGAAAAGAACTTCCTTTCATCGGCCGAGCGCGACAAGGCGCAATCGGCATTTGACGCGGGCCGCGCCTCGGTATTGGTTGCCGAAGCGCAAGCGAGGAACAGTGAGGCACAGGTTCGCCAGCGCCAGGCCCAATTGGCACAGGCACGCATCGATCTCGAACGCACGGCGATCAAGGCGCCGGTCGATGGCATCGTCGTCAAGCGCAGTATCGAACCGGGACAAACAGTCGCCGCCAGCCTGCAATCTCCCGAATTGTTCATCATCGCCAAGAATCTCTCTGACATGCAGGTCGAAACGTCTATTGACGAGGCCGATGTCGGACGTATCCACACCGGGCAAAAAGCCAGCTTTACCGTCGACGCTTTCGCTGGGCGTCACTTTGAGGGCGAAGTCAAGCAAGTGCGCAAGGCTGCCACCGTGGTTTCCAATGTAGTCACCTATATCGTGGTGGTTTCCGCCGACAATCCCGATCTCACTTTGCTGCCCGGCATGACCGCAAATGTTCGCATCGTAACGGCGCAAAAGGAAAAAGCGCTAAAAGTACCCAATGCCGCACTGCGTTTCCGCCCACAAAACGTATCTGGTGAAACAGGAACCAAGACTGCCGTGTCGCCAGCGCCGAGTTTTAGCGGAAGTGGCGCTGGCAGCACTGCAGGTGGCGGTAGCGGTGGACTTGGCCAACTGCGCGAGCGGCTGGTCGCTGAACTCAAACTCGATGCCGATCAGCAAGGCAAACTTGAAGCTATCTTTGCCGGAATGCGCGACAAATTCCGTGCGGCTCGCGAACTACCGGATGCAGAGAAAACCCGGGCGCAGGAACGCAATCGTGCTGAAATTCGCGAGAAAATCTCGCTCATCCTCACGCCGGAGCAAAAGAAGCGCTACGACGAAATGACCAGCGCGGCCCAAGCCGCTCGCGCTGGCAGTGGCGGTGGTAGCGGACGGGTCTGGATCATTGGTCCGGATGGCAAGCCAAAAGCAATCGATGTTCGCCTGGGGCTTACCGATGGCAGCATGACGGAAATTGTTTCAGGCGAGATCAAGGCCGGCAGTGAAGTCATTGTCGGCCTGCAATCCGCAAATGGCGCCAAACCCGGGATGCCCGGCCCGCGCCTGTTCTGATGACCGAAGCGCTGATTCGGGTTGAGGATCTCGCCAAGGAATATCGCATGGGCAGCACGGTCGTGCCGGCGCTGTGCGGTGTCAGCCTTGATATCGCGGCCGGCGACTTTGTTGCCGTGATGGGTCCCTCGGGGTCGGGAAAATCCACCTTCATGAACCTGCTGGGTTGCCTTGATCATCCCAGTGCCGGACGCTATTGGCTGGGCGGTCAGGAAGTCTCACAGTTGTCGAGTGACGAGCTGGCGCAGGTGCGCAATCGCAAGATCGGCTTCGTTTTTCAACATTTCAATTTGCTCGCGCGAACCTCGGCGCTGGACAATGTTGCCCTCCCTCTGCTCTATCGCGGGATGCCAACTCTGGATCGAAAGCAACATGCCGAACAACGCCTCGCCCAGGTTGGGCTGGCTGAACGCATCGACCATCACCCGGCACAACTCTCGGGCGGTCAGCAACAACGGGTGGCCATCGCCCGCGCGCTGGCTAATGATCCCCAACTGGTCCTGGCAGACGAACCTACCGGCGCACTCGACTCTCACACCAGCGTCGAGATCATGGCCCTACTGCAACAACTCAATCGAGAAGGCATCACCATCGTTTTGGTGACCCATGAGAATGATGTCGCCCACTTTGCCAAACGCATCATCAGCTTTAGAGATGGCAAGGTCGTCGAAGACAATGCCAACGTTGCCAACGATGCAGCGTCTCTTCTCCAATGAACTTCGCTGCAACAATCAAGATCGCGCTGCTGGCGCTGCGGGTGAACAAGATGCGTTCGGCGCTGACCATGCTCGGCATCATCATCGGCGTTGCCGCCGTGATCATCATGATCGCTGTCGGCAATGGCGCCCAGGCACGGGTGGAAGAGCAGATCAAGAGTCTGGGTTCCAACATCATACTGGTGCTCAATGGTTCAACCACGTCCAGCGGGGCGCGCGGCGGATATGGCTCGCAACCGACGATAACTGAAGACGACGCCTATGCCATGAACAAGGAAGTTGCTGAAATTCATGCGGCGGCGCCGAGCCTGAGAGGCTCGGGCCAGGTCGTAATGGGCAACACCAACTGGTCCACCACACTATATGGCACGACGCCCGAATATCTGTCGGTGCGAGAATGGCCCATCGTCGAGGGGCGTGGTTTTGAGCAGGCGGAGATCAATGGCGCCAGCAAGGTGGCATTGATTGGTCAGACAGTTGCGATAAACCTCTTCGGAGAATCCAACCCCGTCGACCAGGTGGTTCGAGTCAACAAAGTGCCGCTCACCGTAATCGGCGTCCTCGGCCGCAAGGGCCAGAACATGATGGGGCAGGATCAGGATGACATCCTGTTGATGCCCATCAGCACTGCCAGAAAGCGCGTGCTGGGTTCCAGTCGATACTCTGCCGGTCGCAACGTCGGTTCGATCATGGTCAAGATCAGGGATGGCGCCAACATGGAAGAGGCGGAGACTCACATGCGCGAGCTGATGCGCCAGCGCCACCGATTACAACAAGGTCAGGACGACGATTTCTACGTGCGCAATCTATCGGAGATTCTCTCCGCCCAGGAGGCCTCCTCGAAAGTAATAACACTGCTGCTGGCAGCAGTCGCTTCCGTTTCGCTACTGGTTGGCGGTATCGGCATCATGAATATCATGCTGGTCTCGGTCACCGAGCGCACCCGCGAGATCGGTTTACGTATGGCGGTCGGCGCCCGTGGCAAGGACATCCTGACCCAGTTTCTGGTCGAGGCCGTTACCCTGTCGCTGATCGGTGGAGCCATCGGCATCCTGCTAGGTATTGGAGGGGCGATGGCCGTCGCTGAAATCGCCGGCTGGCGAACCGAACTATCGAGCGCTTCAATCGTCCTCGCGGCGGGCTTTGCGGGCGCTGTCGGTATTTTCTTTGGCTACTATCCGGCAAAAAAGGCCTCGCGATTACTACCTATCGAAGCGCTACGCTACGAATAGAGTGTTTCCGGCAGGATTTACCGATTCCCAATTGCGGATCGTGGATAATGGAACTTCGATACCGGAAAAATCATGGCCGAAGAAATCGAACTCAAACTGGCACTTGCCGAGGCCCATCAGTCACGTTTCCTGCGTCACCCGCTATTGAAGCAGGCTACCGAACGCCATACAGAAAACCTCGACAACATCTACTACGACACATCGGATCTGTCCCTGCGTCGCCGCGGAGTCGCTCTGCGACTGCGTCGTCAGGGACGAAGCTGGTTGCAAACTGTCAAACTGGCGGGAAATTCCAGCGCCGGACTCAGTAGTCGGCCCGAGTGGGAAACGCCCTACGCCGGCCATTTTGACTTCTCCCTGATTGATCATGCAGGCGTGCGTGAATGGTTGCAACGACCCCAACTGTTAAACAGTATTGTTCCTATCTGCGAAACACGCTTTCGCCGCATCACTTGGCGATTTGCCGCCGCGCCTGGCGCGGTTCTAATGACGCTGGACAAAGGTTGGGTCATTGCCAATGGCCGTAGGCAAGCCATTTCAGAAGTTGAGCTGGAACTGGATGGTGCACCTATTCACGCAATTTTTGGGCTCGCAAATCAGCTCGCACAGAATATCGCGCTGGTACCGTCGGTACTGTCCAAAGCCGAACGCGGTTATCGATTGCATACCGGAACGCCGCTGACACCATTCAAGGCCGAAAGTATCGCACTGGCTGCGGCAATGCCGCCAGTCGACGCTTTTCATCGCATTGCGATGTCCTGCCTAGAGCATTTGCAGCAGAATCATACCGGCGCACTGAGCAGCGACGACCCCGAGTACATTCATCAGATGCGGGTTGCCACGCGCCGACTTCGTGCTGCATTGAGGCTCTTTTCCCCCGTATTGCCCCAGCAGTTTTCGGTCTCCTCTTTTAGTGCGCCGTTTTCTTCTTTAATGCAACCCTTGGGTAAAGCGCGGGACCTGGATGTGCTGCTCACCGAGATTGTCGATCCGGTACTGAAAGCGCTGCCGAATGAACCACGACTTCCCGCAATCGCAAGTGATATCACCAACCGACGCTACCGTTCACGTGCCGAAGCAATCACCATGCTCGCCGCACCCGCTTACGGACTCACCCTACTTGGCGCACTTGAATCATTGCATGCCCAAGTTCCCAATGGCCCGACAGCAATCGGTCTGCAGGAATTTGCCTCTGAGCGCTTACGTCGTTTGAAACGGAAGGTTCGACGTCTGGTCCAGGCTGCCAGTGTTGAAGACCCAGCGTCCCTTCACGCCATGCGCATAGGCGTCAAGCGTTTGCGATATGCCTTGGAGTTCTTTTCACCACTGGCGAACCGGCGATCTTTGCAGCGTGCACTGAAACAGCTTGCTTCCATGCAGGATGTTCTTGGCCAGCTCAATGACCTGACCAATGCAGGCGCTTTGCTGATGGATTGTGCTGGCGATGACCCTCGGCTGCGTGAGGCCGTCACACTTATCGGTGGCTGGCATGGTCCACGCTACTCAAAACTGCTGAAAACCATAGCGCGCGAGCAGCCTCGCCTTACTAAATTGCGCCTGCCAAAGCTTGCCTCAAGGATGGTGTAATACGCGCGCAACACCCTTGATCCAGGATTGAGCCACCAATGGAGGATCCGAAATGGACTTGATACTCTGGCGTCACGCCGAAGCCGAAGATGGCGGCGCCACGCTCCCTGATCACAAACGTCGACTGACAGCGCGTGGCGAGAAGCAAGCCAGACAGATGGCGCGCTGGCTGTGCGCCCACCTTCCGCGCAAGAGAAAAGTTCTTGTCAGCCCCGCAGAACGCACACAACAAACAGCACACGCGTTAGATCTGCCCTACGAGATCGTACCCGCACTTGGCATTGGCGCGTCCGCAAAAGACGTACTTCGAATAGCTAACTGGCCTACCCATAGCGGCACAATCGTGATCATCGGACATCAACCGACGCTGGGACGCGTTGCGGCACTTTTGCTTGGAGGAGTCGAAGACAACTGGCCGGTCAAGAAAGGCGGTGTCTGGTGGTTTTCGAGCCGAACCCGAAATGACGAGCATCAAACCGTGCTACGCGCCGTCCTGAATCCCGAGTTTGCCTGAATCACGCAGTGTCCCTGGCGATTCAAAATTCATATCTGTTGCGGAAAGCAGCCGTTTTTGATATTTTAGGCCTTGATATTAATAGATCGCGCTTCCCGGCAAGCGCCCCCCCATCATGTCCAAAAAATTCGCCGCGGCCCCGTCCGATACCGAAACCCGTGCCACATCCGAACATGCGCCCGACCTGAGACTATGGTTGCGCACGCTAGCCTGCACCAATCTGATTGAGAACCAAATCCGCTCTCGCTTGCGTACGGAGTTCGATATCACCTTGCCGCGCTTCGATCTGATGGCACAGCTTGAACGTTCCCCGCAGGGCCTGAAAATGGGCGAATTGTCCAAGCGCATGATGGTAACGGGAGGTAATGTGACCGGCATTACCGACCAATTGGTCGCCGAGGGATTGGTGGTTCGCGAAGATAGCCCGAAAGATAGACGCGCCTATATCGTCAAGCTCACACCTGAAGGTCGTCGCAGTTTTCGCAAAATGGCCGAGGCGCACGAGGATTGGGTTGTTGAGCTTTTCGCAGGGATGAGCGCTGCGCAGCGAAGCCAGCTATACGAATTGCTCGCCGTGTTGAAAGCAAGCGCCACCCAGATCACTGCCAACAGAACGGCGTAGCAGGAACGCTCGTGATTCGGTAAAGTTCTGCCGTACAATCTGCGCTGGCTCTGGCCGCTGCGCTTAACGCCCATGTTTGCAGAGAACTGGTTTTCAGTTCCCGCGAGAAAATAAGCGGTCGGCGATGGTCTTTACTGGAGATTGATATCCATTCAACGCCTGCGACAAATATGAAGCTTTTCTACGGTCTGATCCTGCTATTCCTGATTCCCGTGCTTGCCGGCTGCGAACAGCTTGGCTTGGAAACGCCGGCCGCACAGATGGCTCGCGATGAAGCAGAAGGCAAGGCGATCGGTGGTGGCTGCCGCCAAGCGGGGCGTGGTCTTGAAGACTGCTACCAGGTCAATAGGCGTGCACCAAAAGCCGCCATCTATTCTGGCTGGCGCGATATGGATGTCTATATGCGCGAAAACAATCTGGGGGTTGCGAGCTCTGAACCTCAGATGCAGCCGCCGCAAGCACCGCCTCAGCCAAAAATCTTGCCGCAGAGCGCTGTCCAGCCGCCAGAACCTACCCAGGACAACAGTTCTCCGGCGCAAAAGCAATCAACGAGCCGGCCAGCCTCTACTCCCGCGAAACGAGCTATCAAGAGCTAGCCGCACGCAAACTGGTCTGTCCGCTTCCGTTAGGCTTCTGCGATTGGATCGAATAAGGTCTATCGACGCCGATTCGATTCAAATTGCACTCTGATTCAGACGAAGACGAATTGCCAATACGAGTCGCTCTCATTGTTCCTGGTGGAGGCAGCAGTAAAAACGGCGCAGGTTGAGGAGCGAAAATGGAAAGCCACAATCGAGACAGGTGAGTTTGATTGCGGCTTTTCCACTTTTGGGCCTGATGGCGCTATTCTTTGACATAGGGAAGGAAGCACACGGGATCCTAAGATGCTGACACCAGAACAACTTGATCAGGAATACAACGCCCGCGCGGCGATCCCGGATCATTCTCAGATATTTGATCGGTGGTGCGTGGATTCCGCCAAAGCTCGAAGCGAGCTGCGCTATGAAGCCAATTGCCATTTTGGCCCGTCACCCGCGGAAACGCTTGATCTTTTTACAACCAGAAAACCAAATGCACCGCTCCTGGTATTTATCCATGGCGGCTATTGGCGCGCCCTGGACAAGCATGACTTCTCTTTTCTCGCGCCGGCCTTTGTGCACGCTGGGGTTGCAGTCGCCATCCCCAATTATGGATTGGCTCCGGCGACGTCAGTCAAGGAAATGGTCCTGCAAATGCTGCGCGCATTTTCGTGGCTACATCGCAATCTGCCTCGATTCGATATTGACAGGCGACGGATCGTAGTTGCCGGGCACTCCGCCGGAGCCCATTTAGCCGCCATGATGCTCGCCGCTGACTGGCCGCGGTGGTCGCATGAGTTGCCCGCGGACTTGCTCTCCGGTGCTGTATGTATTTCGGGGCTCTATGACCTGCAGCCACTGGCCCGCGCGCCTTTTTTACGTCAAGATCTCAAGCTCAACGACAAACAAGCTCGTCTTGTCAGCCCGAATCGCTACCTGCCAAAAGTTGCAGGCCGGCTGGTAACCGCTGTCGGCGGTAACGAGAGTTCCGAGTTCAAGCGCCAGAACCGCCTGATAGCAGACGCATGGTCGCACTGTTTCCAACAGGAAGTTCCTTTACCCGGCCGACATCACCTGGCCGCCGTCGAAGCATTGGGCGACTCCAGTCAGCCGCTATTTGATGTCACGCTAAAACTGCTGGAGACAGTTCGGTGAAAAAGCTCCTTGCGATTCTGATCGCTGTTGCTGCCTTCGTCGGCGCCGGTCTGTTCTGGCTTTCCGGCAACATTGACGGTCTGATCAAGAGCGCCATCACCGACTACGGTAGCGCCATGACGCAAGCCCGCGTCAGTGTTGGCGCAGTCAAAGTGGATCCAGCCAATGGCAAGGGAATGATCGGTTATCTGCAGATTGGCAATCCTCAGGGTTTCAAGACCGCATACGCCTTGAAGGTAGGCCGGATCGATGTCGACATCGACATCGCATCGATTGCCAGCGACGTCATCCACATTCGCCGGATCGCCATTGTGGCGGCAGACGTGATTTATGAAAAAGGCGACACAATGACCAATTTCGACGCCATTCAGAAAAACATCGCGAACTATCTGGGTCCGACGAATAACAAGAGTGGAGGTACGAAACTGATTGTTGACGAACTTACCATCCGTGACACCCATGCTCAGGCGAGCGCTACGTTCATGAATGGAAAAACCGTGGGCCTGCCGCTACCCGCTATTACGCTGAAGAATCTGGGCAAAGCCAAAGGCGGCATCACGCCCGGCGAACTCGGGCAGGAAGTGACCGGCGCTTTGAAGGCAAAACTGGCCGGCGCATTCAGCTTTGATCGCTTGATAAAATCCACAGGTCAAGCACTGGAAAAAGCCGGTTCCGCTATCAAAGGCCTGTTCAAGTGACGCCCGATACGGCCCAAAACGCGGGCGGCGGCCGACTGTAATACAATACGCGCCATGCGCGCCCTGCCGGTTGGCGCCAAATTCGGCATCCTGCCGCTTCTCTCTCAAGCGCTTCGCCGCCTGAACCGGTTCCCCGTGAGGGGCAGGCCGATTCAGGAGTTCATTTGAACGCGACCACAGATAATATTGCCCATTCCGCAGACGCAACCCTAGAAACAAACCTGGATACGACGTCCGACGCCAATCTGGCTGCCGTCCCACCAGCGCCGACTTTTGCCCAGTTGGGCCTGCTGCCCGAGTTGTTGCGCGCCATCACCGACGCCGGCTACACCACCCCGACGCCGATCCAGTTGCAGGCAATCCCCATAATCATGGCCGGCAAGGACGTCATGGGCGGAGCCCAAACGGGTACCGGCAAGACCGCTGGCTTCACTCTGCCGCTTCTACAACGACTGGCCCGCTATGCCAGCAGTTCGCCTTCGCCGGCCCGCCATCCGGTTCGGGCGCTGATTCTGGCACCAACTCGCGAGTTGGCCATGCAGGTGCATCAAAGTGTGGTCACCTATAGCAAGCACCTTCCGCTGCGTTCGGTCTGCATCTACGGCGGCGTCGATATCCGGCCACAAATCGCTGAATTGCGCGAGGGCCGAGAGATTGTGGTCGCCACCCCGGGGCGCCTGCTCGATCACGTTCAACAGAAAAGCGTCAGTTTCAATGCCGTCGAAGTTCTGGTGCTCGACGAAGCCGACCGCATGCTGGACATGGGTTTCATCCCGGACATCAAACGCATCCTTGCCATGCTACCGAAGGAACGCCAGAGTTTGCTTTTCTCGGCGACCTTCTCAAACGAGATCAAGAACCTCGCGGACAGCATGCTGAAGGCGCCGCAACTGATCGAAGTCGCACGGCGCAATATGGTGACCGAAACCGTTACCCACCGCGTGTACCCCGTAGCGTCCGACTTGAAGCGCAGCCTGCTGGTGCATCTGCTGACGCACGACGAAGAGAACGCCAAGCAAGTGCTGGTCTTCGTCGGCACCAAATTCGGCGCCAGCCGTCTGGCTGTATATCTCGAGCGCCAAGGCATCGCCGCCGACGCCATTCACGGTGACAAGAGCCAGCAGCAACGCACCGAAGCGCTTGATGGCTTCAAATTGGGCAAGATCCGCGTGCTGGTCGCGACCGACGTCGCCGCGCGTGGCCTCGACATCGACGACCTGCCGCACGTCATCAACTACGAGTTGCCGCACACGGCTGAAGACTACATTCATCGTATCGGTCGCACCGGGCGCGCCGGCAAACTGGGCAACGCCACCTCACTGTTCGCCCCCGAGGAAACACCCCGTCTGGCCGATATTGAAAAACTGATCAAGCGCAAGATCGAACGGGTCGAGATCACCGGCTTCAATCTTGGCAGTGCTCCGCAGGAACGCGAACGCGGGCGTGAACGAAGTGGCGGCAGCCATCGGCGAGAGCACGAAGAGCACCGCCGAGAGCGTGAAACCAAGCAACACGATCGCCGACCGCCGCCTCACTTGCCGGCGGCCGCCGCGCATCTGCCGCGCGTTGATACTCGCTTGCCGAAACTCGATTTCGACCCAAACAAGCCGTATGTCAATAAAACCGCAGCGGGAGTGGGCACCGAAAAAGCCGCACCAATTCGACCGCAGCGACCCGTCGCCGCACTGCTTGGCGGGCTGGGAAAAAAATAGGTGAAACTAGTCCGCTTCGGTGCCAAAGGCCGTGAAAAGCCCGGCCTGATAGATGCCTCCGGCTGCTTGCGCGACCTGTCCGGCCATATCGCCGACATTGGCTGGAAGGAGCTCTCCTCAGCGGGACAGAAAAATTTGCGCTCGCTGAATCCAGCTTCGCTACCACTGGTACGCGGCAAACCCCGCTTCGGTGTTCCCTTCACCGGTATATCGAAAATTGTCGGTATCGGTCTCAACTATCGCGCCCACGCCAAGGAAGCGAAGATGCCGATTCCACTCGAGCCGGTGGTGTTCATGAAGGCTACCACCTGCATTTCCGGACCCAACGATCCCATCCAGCAGCCGATCGGTAGCAGCAAGCTCGACTGGGAAGTTGAACTCGGTATTGTCATCGGCCGCGAGACGCGCCAGGTCAGCGAGATCAAGGCACTCAATCACGTCGCCGGTTACTGCGTATTCCATGATGTTTCGGAACGCGCTTTTCAGCTTGAACGGGGAGGTCAATGGGACAAGGGCAAAAGCTGCGACAGCTTTGGACCCATCGGCCCCTGGCTGGTCACCAGGGACGAAGTCAAGAACCCGCAGGAACTGCGCCTGTGGCTCGATGTCAATGGAGAACGCATGCAGGACTCCAGCACCGCCGACATGATTTTTTCCTGCGCCGAGATCGTCAGCTACGTGTCGCGTTTCATGACGCTACTGCCAGGTGATGTGATCTGCACCGGCACACCGCAGGGTGTCGGCATGGGGCGCGGCCGCTTTCTGAAGATCGGCGACCAGATCAGACTCGGCGTCGATGGACTCGGGGAGCAGGTGCAAACGATCGTTCCTGCGCGCCTGCCCCGATAAAAGTCGGCGATGGTGATACGGCGACCTTAACGCCGTTTCGCGCGAGAAAGAGACAGCCCCTACAGGCAAGTATCCCTTCAGGCTGCTGCCTGTGCCGGAATCTGGCGGCTGTGATGCGTGATGCGGTTTTTTGCGTCAACGTAGACCAGATCGGGTTCGTAAACCTTCAGTTCCGCTTCGTCCAACATGATGTAGCTGGCAATGATCACCAGATCGCCTGGCGCGGCAAGACGAGCAGCAGCTCCATTGATTGAAATCGTGCCGCTGCCTCGTTCCGCGCTCATGGTGTAGGTTGAGAAACGCTGGCCGTTGGTCACGTTATAGATATCGACTTGCTGGTACTCCCTAAGGCCCGCGGCCTCAAGCAAGTTTTCGTCGATGGCGCAGGAGCCTTCATAGTGCAATTCGGCGTGGGTCACGGTGACCCGGTGAAGCTTGGATTGAAGCATCATGCGTTGCATTGTCGGTCCTTTCTCATGCAAAGGTGGCGGCCGGGAATGCCTCTAAACGAAGTACTCACTCCCGTCTCGTTCGCTTCTGGCACACCACCGGCATGAGCGCATCGCAGTGACCTAAACTTCCAGATTGTCGATGAGGCGCGTGCTTCCCAAACGCGCCGCCGCCAGCACCACCAACCCGGAATCGTGAGCGGATGGCAATTGTAGATCAACTTTTTTGCGCAATGCAACATAATCCGGTGTCCAACCCCTGGCCTGCAACTCCGAAACCGCCCCCTGCTCAAGCGCGTAATAGTCCTTGTTGCCTTTGCGCACAGCGTCGACGACGTTACTCAGTACCCGGAAAAGGTTAGGTGCTTCGGCCCGCTCCTGCTCAGACAAATAGCCGTTACGCGACGAAAGCGCAAGTCCATCATCGGCACGAATGGTTTCGCCCGGTATGACCTCGATCGGAACGCCAAACTCGCGGACCATATCCGACAAGACCATGAACTGCTGATAGTCCTTTTTGCCGAAAAGCGCCGCTTGAGGTTGGACTACCGAAAAAAGCTTCATCACCACCGTGGCCACGCCGCGAAAATGTCCAGGGCGAAACTCACCCTCCAGAATATTGGCGTGCTCCGGCGGTGGCTCGATTACATAGCGCTGCGGTACCGGATAGAGTTCGTTCTCGTCCGGAGCAAAGAGATGATTCACTCCCGCGGTTCTTAAGCGCTCGCAATCTGCCTCTAGCGTACGTGGATACTTTTCAAAGTCCTCACCGGGCCGAAACTGCAGCCGATTGACAAATATCGAGGCAACAACACAGTCGCCGTGCTTGCGCGCTTGCCTTACCAGGGCAATATGGCCGTCATGAAGATTACCCATGGTGGGTACCAGAACGATACGGCCGGCATTGGCAAGGGCAGCTCGCGTTTCGGCGATAGTGTGGTGAATCAGCATCAGTAACAGTGCTCCGCAGCGGGATAACTGCCGTCCTTGACGGCTGCAACATAGGCTTTGACAGCCCCTTCGATACTTTGCGCCTCGGCCATGAAATCCTTGACGAAACGTCCTTTCTTGCCAGGGTAGATACCGAGCATGTCATGCAGCACCAGCACCTGTCCATCGCAATCCTTGCCGGCACCGATTCCTATCGTGGCGCACGCGGACAGCATTTTGGTAATTTCGCCAGCCAGATCGGCAGGTACCATTTCCAGCACCATCAGCGCCGCGCCGGCTTGCTCCAGCGCCTGGGCATCGGCCTTCATGCGCGCACTGGCGGCTTCGCCGCGTCCCTGCACGTGATAACCGCCTAGAGCATGAACTGACTGGGGCGTCAGACCAATGTGTGCGCATACCGGCACACCGCGCTCGACCAGAAAACGTACCGAGTCCGCCATCACCTCGCCACCTTCGAGCTTGACCATTTCGGCGCCTGCGGCGAGCAATCGCGCTGCATTGCGCATGGCCTGCTCGCGAGACTCCTGGTAACTGCCAAAAGGCATGTCCGAAACGACCATCGGCCGCTGGGCAATATGGCCGACACACTCGGTGTGATACACCATCTGCTCCATGGTCACGGGCAGCGTCGAGGTCTTGCCCTGCAGCACGTTGCCCAGCGAGTCGCCGACCAGAATGACGTCGACGCCGCAGCGATCTTCCAAAGCGGTAAAACTCGCGTCGTAGGCGGTGAGCATGGCGATCTTCTGGCCCTCACGCTTCATTCGCCCCAGTTCGGGCATCGTGATCGGCTTGTTGCTGGCAAGGTAGGTCATGATTGTCTAGGCATGAAGTAAACGGCCGCTAGGATACACATACCGGCACTTGAGTAGTCATTTTTGCGGCACTCGCAGCAAACACGCTGCCACAAAGGAAATCAACCATGACACGAATCACGCAGAGACTTCAGGCATTCTGTGAATCCGCTGCGCAGTGCAGTTCCGCAGTAGCTCGCCAACGAAGCCTTGCCCAGGAATGCTGAGCGATGGCGCGATTTCAGCCAGCGGAGCCAGTACAAAGGCCCGTTCATGCAGGCGCGGATGCGGCAGAGTGAGTTGCGGATCCTGGCTGAGTTCATCTCCGTAAAGCAACAAATCGAGATCCAGAGTCCGCGGTGCGTTCTTTACACTACGCTGACGGCCGAAGCGCTCTTCAATCGCAAACAACTGGTCCAGTAAAGTCGGCGCTGGCAAGACGGTGAGCAGTTCAACCACGGCATTGATAAAGTCAGGCTGATGCTTCAGCCCCACGGGCGCCGTCCGGTACAAAGACGAAGCGGCCATGAATTCAGAATGAGGAAGTTCTTGCAAAGCGAGAATGGCCGCATTGACAGTTGCTACCGGGTCCCCAAGATTGGCGCCCAGCGCGATGAAGCATCGCTGGCTCACATCAACTTTCTTTGCCTGCGGGGATCGGACCGCCTTCGTCCACCGACTTTTTCCCGCGAACCCTGCGGCGCCGCTTCTTGGGTGCGCTGTCAGGTATCAACAGGGCTTCACGACCGTCATGATCGGCCTTTTGGAAATCATGCCACCAGGTCGCCAGTTCCGCATCGATTTCTCCACTTTCTGCCCGCAAGGCGAGGAAATCATAGCCTGCACGGAAGCGCGGCAACTCGATCAAGCGATATGGCGTTTTCCCCGCACGCCTCTCGAAGCGCGGTTGCAGCGCCCAGATATCCTTGATGTCGCCGGCAATGCGACGCGTAATGGCGAGCTTTTCACCCTGCACATTCAATACTTCGTCCATGGCTTCATACAAGGCTGGAATCGGTATATCGCCCTTGGCCTTGCGCGCCTCCCAGGCGGCCAGCACCTCGTGCCAGAGCAGCGTGGCAAACAAATAACCGGGAGACAAGGACTTGCCGGCCTTGACCCGCGCGTCGGTGCTTTGTAGCGCGAGCATGACGAACTTCTCGCCCAGTGGTTGTTCCAGAATCACATCGAGTAACGGCAGCAATCCGTGATGCAGTCCATCGTCACGCAAGCGCTTTACGCATTCGACAGAATGCCCTGAAAACAGCAGCTTCAGCATCTCGTCGAAAAGGCGTGCCGGCGGCACATTTTCCATCAGCTCGGCCATCTCGCGGATCGGCGCACGCACCGCCGGGTCAAGCGTCAGATGCAGCTTGGCCGAAAGACGCACGGCGCGCAGCATGCGCACCGGGTCTTCGCGATAACGTTGTTTGGGCTCGCCGATCATGCGCAGGGTTTTCTGCTGCAAATCGGCGACGCCATGGTGATAGTCGATCACCGTCTCGGAGGAAGGATCGTAGTAAAGCGCATTGACCGTGAAATCGCGCCGGGCGGCATCTTCCGCGATCGAGCCGAAAACATTGTCGCGCAGTACCCGGCCATGCTCGTCCTTGACTGTATCGGCATCGTGCGCAGCGCGAAAAGTGGACACTTCCAGTGTTTCGCCACCCTGCATCACATGCACGATCTGGAAACGCCGACCGATGATGCGCGCGCGGCGAAACAGAACGCGCACCTGCTCTGGCGTTGCATCGGTTGCAACGTCGTAATCCTTGGGCTCAATGCCTGCGATTAGATCTCTCACGGCACCACCGACGATGAAGGCCTTGTATCCGGCCTTTTGCAGGGTTTCACAGGTACGACGGGCGCCGAGCGAGACACGCTCGCGGCGA
This sequence comes from Sulfuritalea sp., assembly GCA_021738385.1. GTDB lineage: Bacteria > Pseudomonadota > Gammaproteobacteria > Burkholderiales > Rhodocyclaceae > Sulfuritalea. Next base: position 27,395 of record JAIPCF010000029.1, read on the forward strand.
ATACCGTGACGCGCCACGGGAATCATGGCCGGCCCACTGAAAGACGAGGAATCACCGCGACGAAACACGCGGCGCAATAATTTGCGAATCATGGAAAAGGTATGGAAACCCTGCAGAGCCTGCTTCTGGAGGCCGCAATGATAGCCGAAACGCCCGGCCGACGCAGATTTGCGGCAGTCACAGCCTCGCCTTCCGCTAAAATTGGCTTTTCCCCGCCTTGTAAGACCTATGGAACTCGCCAAGAGCTTCGAACCTGCCGAAATAGAGCGCCACTGGTACCCGATCTGGGAATCGCGTGGCTACTTTGCCGCCGGGCTCGACACCAGCAAGACCGAAAATTTCTGCATTCTGCTACCGCCGCCAAATGTGACGGGGACCCTGCACATGGGTCACGGTTTCAACCAGGCCATCATGGATTCGATGACCCGCTACCATCGCATGCGCGGCGACAATACTTTGTGGCAGCCAGGAACCGACCACGCCGGCATCGCCACACAGATTGTTGTGGAACGGCAGCTTGACGCCCAGGGAATATCTCGTCACGAACTGGGCCGCGAGAAGTTCCTCGAAAAGGTCTGGGAATGGAAAGCCTTCTCCGGCGACACCATCACCAAACAGATGCGCCGCCTCGGTACTTCGCCGGACTGGACACGCGAGCGCTTCACCATGGATGCAGGACTATCCAAGATAGTTACCGAATCTTTTGTCCGGTTGCACAAGGAAGGCCTGATCTACCGTGGCAAGCGACTGGTGAATTGGGACCCGGTATTGCACACCGCTGTCTCCGATCTGGAAGTGGTGAGCGAGGAAGAGGACGGATTTCTCTGGCATATCCGCTATCCCCTGAGCGATGGCTCGGGTCATTTGACGGTGGCAACGACGCGCCCGGAAACCATGCTCGGCGACACAGCCGTAATGGTGCATCCGGACGATCCGCGTTATATGCATTTAATCGGCAAGACCGTCAAGTTGCCACTTTGCGAGCGCGAATTGCCGATCATCGCCGATGCCTTCGTCGATCTGGAGTTCGGCACCGGTTGCGTCAAGGTAACCCCGGCGCATGATTTCAACGACTACGCGGTGGGGCAACGCCACCAACTTCCCGTCATTTCTATTCTTACGCTGGACGCCAAGATCAACGATAACGCGCCTGAAAAATATCGGGGCATGGACCGCTTCGACGCACGCAAGCTCATCGTTGCCGACCTCGAAGCTCTTGATCTGCTTGAAAAAACCGACAAGCACACGCTCAAGGTACCGCGCGGCGACCGTACTCACCAGATTATCGAACCCATGCTCACCGACCAATGGTTCGTCGCAGTGAGCAAACCCGGCCACGATGGCAAGAGCATTGCCGGCAAGGCGCTGGAGTGCGTAGCCTCGGGCGAAATCAAACTGGTACCCGAAAACTGGGTCAATACTTACAACCAATGGCTCAACAATATTCAGGACTGGTGCATTTCGCGCCAGCTTTGGTGGGGCCACCAGATTCCTGCCTGGTATGCCGACGACGGTCGACTATTCGTCGCCCATGACGAGGCCGAAGCATACGAACTGGCAAAAGCCGATGGCTATGCGGGTGCCTTGACACGCGATGATGACGTGCTGGACACCTGGTACTCCTCTGCGTTGTGGCCGTTCTCGACCCTGGACTGGACACCGGAATGGCCAGCCAAATCGAACCCCGCGCTTGATCTTTATCTACCATCGTCCGTACTGGTTACCGGATTCGACATCATCTTTTTCTGGGTAGCGCGAATGGTCATGATGACCAAGCACATCACCGGAAAGATACCGTTCAAAAATGTTTATGTGCACGGCCTGATCCGCGACGCCGAAGGCCACAAGATGTCCAAGTCCAAGGGCAACGTGCTTGACCCGATCGATCTGATCGATGGCATTGGGCTTGATGACCTGGTGAAGAAGCGCACCACCGGCCTGATGAATCCCAGGGATGCGGCGAAGATCGAAAAGCGCACGCGCAAGGAGTACCCAAACGGCATTCCTGGCTTTGGCACCGATGCACTACGCTTTACCTTTCTCAGCCTCGCCAGCCCGGGGCGCGACATCAAATTCGACATGCAGCGCTGCGAGGGCTATCGCAACTTCTGCAACAAACTGTGGAACGCCACACGCTTTGTACTGATGAATTGCGAAGGGCAGGATTGCGGCCTTGCTGAACACGGATCGGACGCTTGCAACGCCACCTATCTTGACTTTTCGCCGGCTGATCGCTGGATCGTCAGCCGCCTGCAACGCGTCGAGCACGAGGTCGAGCAGCACTTCGTCGATTATCGCTTTGATCTACTGGCACGCGCCATCTACGAATTTGTCTGGGATGAATATTGCGACTGGTATCTGGAGCTGGCCAAAGTACAGGTTCAGCAGGGCCGCGAAGCGCAGCAGCGCGCAACGCGCCGCACCCTGGTGCGCGTGCTGGAGACTGTGTTGCGTTTGGCGCATCCGCTGATACCTTTCATCACCGAGGAGCTCTGGCAAACGGTCGCACCACTGGCCGGTCGGGCCGATGCGCAGGATGAATCCAAATCCTTGATGCTCCAGCCTTACCCGAAGGCCGATCTATCGCGTTGCGATACCAAAGCCGAAGCCTGGGTGGCCCTGCTGAAGGATATGGTCACCGCCTGTCGCAGCCTGCGTGGCGAAATGAACATCTCCCCTGCCCTGCGCGTACCATTAGTCGGCGCTGGCGACACGACGACACTGACTGCGTATGCGCCTTATCTGGCGGCATTGGCGAAGCTCTCCGAGGTCACAACCGCTTCAGCGCTGCCCGAGTCGGATGCCCCTGTGCAGATCATCGGCGAGTTCCGCCTGATGCTGAAAATCGAAATCGACGTGGCTACCGAAAAAGAACGACTCGGCAAGGAACTCACCCGCGTCGAAGGTGAAATCCTCAAGGCAGAGAAAAAGCTCGCCACAGAAAGCTTTGTCGCCCGCGCCCCGGCTCAGGTCGTTGCGCTGGAGCGCGAACGGCTGGACACCTTTGCCGCCCTGGCTGGAAAACTCAAAGCGCAAATCGCGCGGCTGGGATAAGCCGACACAACAAAGCAAAGCCCGGCTCTTGGCCGGGCTTTGTCGATGCATCTAATCGGTTCTGATCATCGCGCGTCTTTCTTGCCCCCAGCGGTCAGCGAAAGCGCCTCGCGAATCGCTTCGGGTGATTTCATGATGTTCATGAAACTGTTGGCGCCCATCATCGAAAGATCGGGGAAGCTCACCGCTATGCGGAAGCGAGCGTACTGTGCAAAAACCGTATCGCCGGATACCAGAATATCGTAGGGCAGGTGCGCGGCGGACTTCACGTCCTTGAAGTCGATTTCGCTCATAAGGTAGGCGTCATCCATCATTTTTTTGTCACCCGACCCTTTCATCGCGACACCGAACAGCACTTCTTTCTTGCCAATGACATCAACGCGATAGACCTTGGTTACGCCATGCTTTCCCGCCGCAAGACCGGCCTCGACGGCCTTCACGGCTTCCTCGTGGCTGCCGTACTTGACGAACTCGTTCGGCTCGTCGAAATACTCCATGCCAAAAGCGTAGTGGTACTTGCGCAGCTTTTCCGCGGTCAATCCTTCGGCTCCGTACTCCTCAACCCTGCCAAGAACAGTCTGCAACTTGGTTGCCGTGGCCTTTAGATCGCCATTCATGCGATATGCATTGGCCCAATACGGAGGGTTTGTGTAGGAAACCTGTACCCCGTCTTTGACCTTGGCAACTGCCACGCGCATCGCGGCACCAAAGCCGCCGTGCTCCGATTTGGAGGCGGTGCTGCGCAATTCCTCATTCGTCACCCCCATCACCGTGGTGTTCGCGTAAGGCGAGTAGCTGCCCGCGACAGTGAAGCCAGCCTTCGTCAGCGCGGCCTTGGTGGCTTCGACTTTTTGCGTCAATTCACCGGCTCCTTTTGACGCCAGTACAAAGGGCTTCAGCACAGCATCCTGCGCAAAAGCTACTGTGGCACTAAGCGCCAGAACTATAAGGCTCAGGCTTCTCCAGATTTTGGTAACAGCTGCTGCGCCAAACCAAGAAGCGGCCAGCGTTAGCCTCCACTGAAACTCTGTTTTGGACATATCTCTCCCCCGGGAAAATTGTGTTTTTGAAATTTTGAAACAACAAGGGCTGAAAGCGCTGCCGCTTTCAGCCCTTGTCTTGGAACTACTTGACTTTCGGTGCTATCAACCGATCAGAACTTCATGCCGTAGGCAATACCGATCGCGTTCTGGTGCATCTTCAGGTCGACCGGGTGACCGATTAGCGTGCCTCCCGTACAGCCAGCACCCAAATTGTTACACCCACCGTCACCGTTAGCGATACCGTTGATCTTCTTTTCGAACGCGTGCATGTAAGACAGCGTCAACTCGGACTTGTCTGCCAATGTCCATGTCGCACCCAGCGTCAGGTGATCTTCAACAGTCGCCGGAGCAAGAATATTGAAGAAGGTTTGAGTCGACCTGAGCGGCATCTTGGCGTGGTTGTATCCTGCTCGCAGCATCAAGTTTGGCGTGTATTGGTAACTCATGCCAAATTTGTACACCGTTTGGTCTGTCCAACCAAACCCTGAGCCATTTTCTCCACCCAATAGCGTGCCGGCAACTCCTGGAAATTTGTCACCATTATTGGCGATGGATTTGACACCGCCATAGTTGATTTGCACTATATCGGCCGCCAGCATAAGTTTGTCATTTGCCTTGTATGCGACACCAATGCCATAGGTTTCAGGAATATCAAAGCGCCCTTGCTGTGCAAATAGACCCTTGTACTTGTCAAATTTCGACATCTTGGTCTTGGGTTGATAGGTCGCACCCAGAGTGACGGCAGGCGATACCTGGCCAGTCCAGCCAAATTTCAACCCGAGTCCCCGCGACGTATCCTTGCCGCGATTGGTAACATTGCCGACTGACGTGGTTTGCGTGGCGACATTAAACGACTCCAGCCCACGTGCTTCAAAACTTTGGAATACCATGTTCAGACTTACGCCGATCGAGTGGTTCTTGTTTGGCTTCCAGGCAAACGTCGGTGCAATGAACAGCTGTTCCAGGTTGCTGTAGGTATTGCTGGTCGCGCCGGCGATTACGATTTTTCCGTAATCGGTATTCATTCCACCATTGCCATACACATCAATGCCCACCGCCATATCCCAGCCGAGCATTTTGGTGTAGCCGAATTCGGGAACAGCAAACAAGTTTTTGCCACTCTTGTAGTCAGTGTTCACTG
>JAIPCF010000162.1 GCA_021738385.1 Sulfuritalea sp.
AGGTTACCTTTTGGAGTCGTCGCTCCGGAAACTGGGTCGGTAACAATAAAGAACGCAGCGAGCATGGCGCCACCGGTAAAAAGATGGAAGCCGGGTCCGGCAAATCGGGTGGGATCGAACAAACCGAATGCACCGGATATGGCTAACAGTGTGGCAAGAAAGGCGGCCGGCATGTGCCAGGTGATGATTCGCTGTTGCAGCAACCATAGACCACCCGACAGATAGCCCAGAGCAACCCACTCCCAACCCCGGCCACCGATGTTGCCGAAAGTGGCGTTGGTTCCCAGAAGGCCGGCAATGGTTTCCCGCTGCTCAGGGTCGCGCAGGACTGTGCGCAGTGCATCAAGCGGCGTGGCCATGGTGATTGCATCGAGCTGGCGGGCGCCAAAAATGGCCTGCCATTGTGCTGTGAAGTCCGTGAATCCTGCAGCCTGCCATTGCGACATGAGTTGGGGGTAGGCCACGATCATCAGTGCAAACGCCACCATCGCCGGATTGAAGGGGTTTTGTCCAAGACCGCCGTATAGATGTTTTGCCACGACAATGGCGAGCAGGGTTCCAAGCACCGTCAGCCACCAGGGCGCAATAGACGGGAATGTCAGCGCTATCAGCCAGGCAGTGACCAATGCCGAGCCGTCAGTGAGAAATATTTTCAGCGGCTTGCGGCGCATCGACAGTATGAGTGCCTCCGCGCTCAGGGCGGTCACCGAGGTGAGTGCGATTTGCAACAGAATCGCCGGGCCAAAGAACCAGACATAGGCGGCTATTCCGGGCAGCAGCGCCAGCAGCACGCGCAGCATGACGGATTGCACGCTGGCCGGTTTCAGTGAGTAGGGTGAGTTGTTCACGCGAGGTCCACGGTCCTGTTTAGTCGTCCTGCCGCAAATGCGGCTTGGCCATTTCGCGAATTTCCGCGCGACGCTGTTCGATGGCGGCAACTTCCGCCAATTGTTCCGGCGTCAAGTCGCGGACGTTTTCCGGTTGAATTTCGCCTTTCTGTGCACGTGCCCGTTCGACCGCTGCGGCAATCAAAGCTTTGTTCGCATCCTGCTCTGGGGTGGTGGCGGGCTTTTCGGCTTCGGCAATTACCGTGGCGGCTTTCTGCCTTCCGGCGGCAGTCTTGGCTGCGAGTCTGGCAGCTTTTTCCTGTTTCTCTCTTTCTTCGCGGGCGAGGCGGAACTCATAACGTTCGCGCGCACTATCAGCGGCGGCTTTTTCCTTTTCCCGCGCCCAGATTTCGCCCTTGGCGAAACGGTAGTAATCGACCAGAGGAATGCGTGACGGACAAACGTAGGAGCAGCAACCACATTCGATGCAATCGAAAAGATCGTATTCCTGGGCTTTGCCGAATATCTTTGCCCGGCTGAACCAGTACAACTCAAAGGGCTGAAGTTCTGCAGGGCAAACCTGTGCGCAGGCGCCACAGCGGATGCAGGGCATTTCCGGCGGCGGGGGAGGAAACAGCGTCGGGGAACCCGCCAGAATGCAATTGGTGCCTTTGACCACGGGAGTTTCGAGACTGAGCAGGGTGACGCCCATCATCGGCCCACCCATCAGATATCTGTCGGTATCCGCGCGTGGCTCCGCTATTGGCAGCAATTCGTTGATCGGGGTGCCTATGAGAACCTCGAAATTGCCCGGTTTGGCCATGTTGCCGCTCAGCGTGAGCACTCTTGATAACAGCGGCTCTCCATGAATGATCGCGCGGAACACCGCGTGGGCGGAACCCACGTTGAAACACTGAACACCATAGTGAGTGCCGAGCTTGCCATAGGGAATCTCGATGCCGGTCAGCACGCGGATCAACTGTTTTTCACCGCCAGCAGGATATCGGGTGGGAATCGCCACGACCTCGACTTCGGGCTCGCTCAATCTCTGAACGGCGCTGCGCATCGATTCGATCGCCTGGGGTTTGTTGTCCTCGATGCCGATCAGAATGCGGCGGGCACCGGTAATGTGACGCATGATCAAAGCGCCAGCAAGAATCATGTCGGCGCGCTCGCGCATCAGCCGGTCGTCACAGGTGATCCAGGGTTCGCATTCCGCACCGTTGAGTATCAGAGTCTGGATACCCGTCTCGCCAGGGCCGAGTTTTACGTGACTCGGGAATCCCGCTCCTCCGAGCCCGACGATACCGCTGTCTCGCAAATAGTCCCGTGTCTGTTGCGCTGTCGCAGCCCAGTAGTCAAACGGCTTGAGATCGATCCAGCGGTCATTTCCGTCGGGATCAATAATGATGCTGGGAGCAGGCAGACCCGATGGATGCGGAACAGGCTGTGGCTCGATGGCGCGCACCGTTCCCGAGGTAGGGGCGTGGACAGCCGTGCACATCGGACCTTCGGCCGCAGCGATCCTTTCTCCCTTGAGGACTGTTTGGCCCGGTTCGACCAGGCAGCGCGCCACGGCACGAGCACTCTGGCGCAGTGGAATGATCAAATGCGAAGGAAGTGGTGCGACGCGAATCGGGGTATTGGCCGATTCGTCCTTGTGGGAGGCTGGTTTGACGCCTCCCTTGAAGTTGAAGAGTTTGGCGATCATGCGGTCTGTTTGAGCTTGATCACCGGGTATTTCCATTTCCAGGTGTCGACCGTCTCTTTAATGGGTTCCATGCGAATGCAGTCAACAGGGCATGGCGCTACGCAGAGCTCGCAACCGGTGCACTGGGCGATGACAACGGTATGCATCTGCTTTGCTGCGCCGACGATCGCATCTACCGGGCAGGCCTGTATGCATAGCGTGCAGCCTATGCAAGCTTGCTCGTCGATGATGGCCACCGACTTGGGCTTCTCGATCCCATGCTCGGCGGAAAGTGGTTTGAATTCGCGGCCGAGCAGATCGGCCAGTTTGTGCACCCCTTCGTCACCTCCGGGCGGACACTGGTTGATTTCAGCCTCACCTTTGGCTATTGCTCCGGCGTATGGCTTACACCCTGGAAAGCCGCACTGCCCGCACTGTGTTTGCGGCAGGATGGCGTCAATCTTCTCTACCAGAGGGTCGCCTTCGACACGAAATCGCACCGCAGCGTAGCCCAGGGCGGCACCAAGCAGGACGGCGCCGAAGGCCATGACCAGAAGTGCTTCGAGCATGGTTTTACTTGTACTTGTCCAGGCCGGCGAAGCCCATGAAGGCCAGGCTCATCAGGCCTGCAGTAATCATGGCAATTGCGGTGCCGCGGAAGTGAACAGGGACATCCGCGGCTTCAAGGCGCTCCCGGATGCCGGCAAACAGTATCAGCGCCAATGTAAAGCCGATGGCGCTGCCGAAGCCGAACAGCAGTGACTCAAGAAAGTTGTGTCGCAGACTGACGTTGAGTAGCGGGATACCAAGTACGGCACAGTTGGTTGTGATCAACGGTAGGTAGATACCCAACACTTGATGCAGCAAAGGGCTTGTTTTCTGTATGACAAGCTCGGTGAGTTGCACGATTGCAGCAATGGTGACAATAAATGACAGCGTTCGTAAATACTCGAGTTGATTGGGCATCAACAGCAGACGATCAATGACGAAGCTGGCGCCACAGGCCATAGTCAGAACAAAGGTTGTGGCGGCACCCATCCCCATCGCTGTCTCGAGTTTCTTGGAAACGCCCATGAATGGGCACAAACCAAGAACTCGGACGAAAACGACGTTGTTGACGAGAACAGCGCCAAGGACGACAAATAGATAGCTGGTCATGATGCCATGGATGCCAATCGAGGTCCGCAAAAATAGGTGGAGATCAAATTATCTCGCTTTTAATGGTATTTGTGCAAGGGGTCGCAATGCGACATTCAGGTGTTGGTGGCTTCAATGCATTCGGTCACGAGTTGTGGTCCTTTATAGATCAGGCCACTATATATTTGAACAAGCTTCGCTCCGGCGTCCAGTTTTGCGAGCGCCCGTTCTCCGCTGGTAATGCCTCCTGCGGCAATGATTGGCAATTCACCCGCCAAAGCCTTCGCCAGACTGCGAATCACCGCAGTAGATTTTTCAAACAGAGGTCCGCCGGAGAGTCCGCCAGCTTCGGTCGAGAGGGGCGATTTTTCTACGCCTTCGCGGCCTAGCGTCGTATTGGTCGCGATAATGGCATCAACTCGATGCCTGCGAACCGCATCGGCAATGCGGGTAATTTGGTGCGAATCCAGATCCGGCGCGATCTTCAATGCCAGCGGTACGTATTTCCCATGCTGTTCCGTAAGTGCAGTCTGACGTAATTTCACCGCACCCAGCAGTGCGTCGAGTTCGGAAACTTCCTGTAGTTGACGCAGGTTCTTGGTGTTCGGCGACGAGATGTTGACCGTAACGTAACTGGCCAGCGAATAGACCTTGTCAAGGCATAGAAGGTAGTCATCTGCTGCTTTCTCGATGGGTGTATCGAAATTCTTGCCGATATTGATACCAAGAATCCCTTTGTAATGACTTTTGCTTATGTGGCGGCACAACGCGTCTACCCCGGCATTGTTGAAACCCATGCGATTGATGATCGCCTGGTATTCTGGAAGTCGAAATAATCGGGGTTTGGGGTTTCCTGGTTGCGGACGTGGAGTCACTGTTCCAACTTCCAGAAAGCCGAAACCCAGGCGACTGAATCCGTCTACCGCGGTTCCGTTCTTGTCGAGGCCGGCAGCCAGTCCGATCCGATTCGGGAACTTCAACCCCATGACTTCAACAGGATTCTGTGCGGGTGGCGACGAGCTCGGAAGTCCGGCTGCATTGGTTAATGCAAGTAGCTTGAGTGTAAGGTTATGGGCGCTCTCTGCGTCGAGCGCGAAAAGGAGTGGCCTGATCAAGGCGTACGGAAACATAGTGCGAGATTTTACGATGTCAGCAGCAGGAAGACGTTTTTCCTCTTCGGCTCGAAGAAAAACGTTGTGAGGGGTTTACACATCGAAAAAGCACCCCTATAATCTCCCCTCTCTGCTGATTGCGGAGACGCCGCAACGAGGCGAAGCTCTTTAAAAACCAAACAACCGATAGGTGTAGGTGCTTGTTGTGCTGGAGGTAGTGGTGGGTGTGCGTACTGAAATCGAAGGTACGGACGCTAGTCTGGGCTGAGAGGCTTGGATCAAGTTCTGAGTGGTACGCGGAAGTGTGCTGTGAGGGATCTGCTGCTGCTAGATGCTAAGAGTAACGAAGCAAGCACTTACACGAAGTAACAGAGTAAGGTTAAACGTAAAAGTTTAGCCTCTGAGATTCGTTTGAGTGAGTAGTAAACAGACAGATTGAACTGAAGAGTTTGATCCTGGCTCAGATTGAACGCTGGCGGAATGCTTTACACATGCAAGTCGAGCGGCAGCGCGGGGGCAACCCTGGCGGCGAGCGGCGAACGGGTGAGTAACATATCGGAACGTACC
>JAIPCF010000030.1 GCA_021738385.1 Sulfuritalea sp.
ACCGCCGTCGGCATGTTGATGCGCAGCGAAGGGCTCGACCAGGCGCCCGCCTTCGAGCACTTGCGCCAGCAGGCTCGCAAGCAGCGACGCAAGGTGGAAGATATCGCCAGGGCCATCATCGACGCAGGCAAGGAGCCGCGAAGGTAAAGAAACCGGGAAACCCTGCAACGCGCTCGCATCACCGTATTGCCAGCGCCGAGTTTCTGCAACTCGCGTCCTGCGGCACCCTTGCATTGCCGTGTCACCAGCGCCGAGTTTTTGCGGCAAATGACTTGCGAAACCCAAAAGATAATTGTGCGCTCGCGGATATTGATGGATAATTTGCCTTTGTATACCGCATACATCGATAGGACTCCACCATGAACAAGGCCTTTGCCAACCCGCTGCTTGCCAAGCCTGCCATGCCCCTGCCCCGCACCATTGCGGTGATCGGCGCCGGCACCATCGGGCCCGATATCGGCTACTACCTGAAAAGCGCGCTGCCCGATTTAAAGCTTTACCTCGTCGATGTCTCGCAAAAAGCCATAGACAACGCCATGCAGCGTTTTCAGGATTACTCGAATAAGGCCGTGGCCAAAGGCAAGATGAGCGAGGCCGATGCGGCGGCCGTGACCTCGAACCTGATCGGCACACTCGATTACTCCGACCTCGCCGACTGCGACTGGGTGATCGAAGCCGCCACTGAAAACATGGCCTTGAAGCGCAAGATCTTTGCGCAGATTGAAGCGGTGGTGCGTCCCGACGCGCTGATCACCTCCAACACCAGCTCCTTGCCCGCCTCACGAATTTTTTCACAGCTCAAGCACAAGGAGCGGGCGACGGTTACCCACTTCTTTGCCCCAGCCTGGCGCAATCCGGCAGTGGAGGTCATCACCTGGAAGAAGGCCGACCCGGCCATGGTCGAATACCTGCGCTGGATCTTCTGCCACACCGGCAAAGTGCCGCTGGTCACCGCCGACGTGGCCTGCTTCATGCTCGACCGCATATTCGACAACTGGTGCAATGAGTCGGCCATGCTGCTCGACCGCGCCACCGCCGCCGAGGTAGACAGCGTCGCCGCCGAGTTCGTCCATGCCGGCCCCTTTTTCGTTCTCAATCTGGCGCATGGCAACCCGATCATTACCGAGACCAACACCCTGCAAGCCGAGATGGAAGGCCCGCACTACACGCCGGCACCGATTTTTCAGTCGGTTGACCGTTGGCTCACCGTGGCGCCGGGCAAGCCGGTTGAGGTGAAAAAAGAGGTCGCCAGCGCCGTGCGCGACCGCCTGCTCGGCATCCTCTTTTCGCAAAGCGTGGACATCGCCGACCGCAAGATCGGCGAATCCGCCGATCTTGATCTGGGCTGCCGGCTGGCGCTGGGCTTCAAGGACGGACCACTCGACCTGATGCGCAAACTGGGCGAACCAACCACCGGCAAGGCGCTGATGCGACTGCGCAAGGAACGAGCCGGCATGCCCATGCCCAAGCGTCCCTTCGCCGCCTATCAGAAATTCACGCGCCATATCCTGGTTGACGACATAGGCAGCGTGAAGGTCATCACCCTGCGCCGCCCCGAAGCACTCAACGCCTTGCATGATGAAATGAACGACGAGATTCTTGCCGTCATCAAGCGCCATGAAAACGATCCCAAGGTCAGCGGCTTCGTTCTCACCGGCTACGGCACCAAAGCATTCTGCGCCGGCGGCGACATCGGCCGCTTTGTGGACATGCTGGGCGACGCGCCGGCCTCGGAACAATACGCGCGCGACTGCTCACGTCTCCTGGTGCATCTGGACAAAATGAAGAAGCCGGTGGTCGCGGCGCTGAACGGCATGGCGCTGGGCGGCGGCTTCGAGCTGGCCATGCGCTGCCATGAAATCGTTGCGCTCAAACGTGCCTCGATCCAGTTGCCGGAAGTCACGCTGGGCATCGTCCATGGCATCGGCGCCATGGTCGTGCCTTATCGCCGCTGGCCACATGCAGCGCCGACTTTCAACGCCATGCTGCGTAAGGCCGAGCGTCTGAAGGCATCGCGCGCCCACGAACTGGGCATTGTCAGCGGCCTGGCCGACGACTACGCCTCGTTGATCACAATGGCGGTAGCCCGCGTCGGTGAATTGGCCGGCCATGTCTCGCCGATCGGCGACGGCCCGGTGGCGGTCAGCATTGACGCTATCGAAGCCCGCGCCGCCAGCGGCCAGGTACTGAGCCGTGAATGCATCGACATCATGGAGAAAGCCATTCTCGAAGCCGCCGCCGAACATACCTTTGAAGCCGCACTGGAAGTCGGCTACAAGGCGTTCGGCCTGTCCGCCTGCACCGAAAGTGCCTACGAGGGCATCGGCTCATTCAAGGAAAAGCGTGTACCCGACTTCAGCAAAACAAAATAAAATAGGTTGAGTTCGAACTGTTCGATTGCAGCAGGACCAGAGTCTCTACTGTCCCGCTGAGCATATGGACACGAAGAGAAAGGCAGGGCAACCGACATGTATTACGAACCTGGCGTCATTCATCACGGGTTGCCCCATGACCCGTTCAAGTCCTGCGTGGTGCCGCGTCCGATCGGCTGGATCTCGACCACCAACCAGGATGGCACTGACAATCTGGCGCCCTACAGCCAGTTTCAGAACATCACCTTCGACCCGCCCATCGTGATGTTTTCGGCGAACCAGAACAGTTCCGGTCAGCGCAAGAACACGACGGAGAATGTCGAGGCCACCGGTGAGTTTGTCTGGAACATGGCGACCTATGACTTGCGCGAAGCCGTGTCCTTGTCCTCCGCCGAATTTCCGGCCGGAGTGGACGAATTCAAGGAGACCGGGCTCACCAAGGCCGCCTCCCGCATCGTCAAACCACCCCGGGTGCTTGAATCGCCGATCCAGTTCGAATGCACCTATTTGCAAACCGTCAGGCTCCCTGGCAATGGCGTGATGGGAACGGTGGACGTGGTATTCGGCCGCGTCGTCGGGGTCCATATTGCGGACAGTGCGCTCACCGCGGATGGCCGAATCGACATTCTCAAACTGCGCCCGCTGGCACGGCTGGGCTATCACGACTACACCAGCGTGGTCGATGTGTTCACGCTGGCATCCCCCATGTCTGAAATCGGCGCCGGCGGGCTGGAAGGCTCACCCGACAGGGTCAGCGCCGCATTAGCACAAAAATCATAGAAAACCCGGCCGGCAATTTCTGTTGATTCTTGAATTTGTCCTGTTTGGCCAATCCGCTTTTGCTTCAGCCTGCCTCCATCGTAGAATCGGCGATACCCATCCAATTCAGCTACCGCCGTATTGAGCAGGCAAGGACCGCATGGAACAGGAATCCGAATATCTGATCGAGATTGAAGATCTTCACTTCGCCTATGGCGAAAACAAGGTCTTCAAGGGTGTCAACATGAAAATCTCCCGCGGCAGCGTGGTGGCGATACTCGGCATCGGCGGCTCGGGTAAAAGCACCCTGTTGCGTTTGATCGGCGGACAGCTCAAACCGAACCGTGGCAGCATAAAAGTGAACGGTCGCATCGTGCATGAGCTCGACTATCAGGGCCTGTTCGACATGCGCCGCAACATGGGCCTGATGTTCCAGGCCGGCGGCCTGTTCAGCGACATGTCGGTGTATGACAACATCGCCTTTCCCATGCGCGAACTCACGGATTTGCCGGAACAGATAATCCATGATCTGGTGCTGATGAAGCTGCACGCAGTCGGCCTGCGCGGCACCACGAAACTGATGCCCGCCGAACTTTCCGGCGGCATGGCGCGGCGCGTGGCTTTGGCACGAGCAATTGCACTGGACCCGATGCTGACCATGTACGACGAGCCCTTTGCCGGTCTCGATCCGATCTCACTCAACGTCATCGCGCAATTGATCCGCCGCCTCAACGACGCATTGCGCGCCACATCCATCATAGTGACCTATGACGTTTCCGAATCGCTCAAGGTGGTCGACTACGCTTACTTGCTGCACGACGGTGTGGTGCAGGCAGAGGGTCCATCACAGGAGCTACTGGACTCCGACGCACCCTTTGTGGTTCAGTTTCTCCACGCCCAGCCCACCGGGCCGGTGGCGTTTCACATGAAAAGCGCGCCGTACACGGAAGACCTTCGTATCGCCGAGTGAGTGCGCCGTCGAGCGGCTGACCCTGACTCGACCTGAACGAATTCCAATTGGATTTTTGATCCGCGAATACAGCTCAAGTGTGGATTCCGGAATCCGGCTTCAATTGATTGCAAATCGGCGGACAATGCCAGCGTTCGACTACAGGCATTCGACGCGATTGCGTCCTCCGCTCTTGGCCATGTAGAGCGCCTTGTCCGCCCGCTCCATGAGGGTTTCAATACTGTCCCCTGTCTGGTAGCTTGCCAACCCCAGACTGATGGTGAGATGTCCCACATTCTGGAAATCGTGATCCGCGACCAGTGTGCGCAGCTTGTCCGCGAAATGCCGGGTTGCTTCGCAGTCGCTGTGCATTGCCAGAATGGCGAACTCCTCGCCACCCCAGCGGGCAAATACGTCATTGGCACGGATATGCGTGGACACTATTCGGGCGAGTTCGACGAGTACAAAATCGCCTGTCTGGTGACCATGGGTGTCATTGACCGCCTTGAAATGATCAATGTCCAGCATAACGAAGCTAAGCGAAATTTCGTAGCGCTGTGCCCGGCTGATTTCAGCGGCAAAGACCGCATCAAACTTGCGGCGGTTGGGGAGTTGAGTCAAGGCATCGGTATCGGCGAGGAGTTTCAACTCTGCCTCGGTTTCCTTGCGCCGACTAATATCGTGAATGATGCCGATGCCACACCATTCCCCCTTGACCTGAATCGCGGACAAAGACAAGTCGACGGGGACTTCTCTGCCGTCCCGGCGTCGGGCTGAAAGCTCGGTAGTCTTGTCGAGCAGCCCCCATTTGCCGGTAATGATGAAATGATCGACGGCGGCATCATGTCGCGCCTCACTTTGAGTGGGCATCAACAGAGGGGGCAGGGGTTGGCCCATGATTTCCTCGCGGCTGTAGCCAAACAGTTTCTCCGCTGCGGTATTCCAGAAGGTCACCCTGTCCTGATGATCGATCATGAAGATGGCATCCTGGGCGGCGCCGGTGATTTTCTGCAGCACGGCCTCGCGCTCGCTGAGTTCTTCGGTGCGCTGGGCAACCAGTGCTTCCTGTTCCGCCTTGTCCCGCATAAGTACGGCTTCAGCTTTCTTGATCGCGGTAATCTCGGTGCGGATGGATACGTACTGGTCGGGACGGCCGTCGTCGCCGATAAAGGGCAGGATGGTCGTGTCGACCCAGTAGAAGCTGCCGTCCTTTCGCCGGTTGCGGACCTGTCCATGCCAGATAGTTCCAGAACTGATGGTGCGCCACATGTCGCGGAAGAATTCCTTGGGGTGCCCGCCGGAGTTGACGATACTGTGGTCTTTGCCGATCAATTCCTGTCGCGCGTATTGGCTGACCTCGCAAAAGCGGTCGTTGACATAAATGATACGGCCGCGCCGGTCTGCAATGCTGACAATGGCATGCTCGTCCAAGGCCTGTTTCTGGAACTCCAGATCGCGCAAGCTGAGACGAAGCTGCTCGGATTTGTCCGACAAGCCCCGCACCAGCCCGGACAAGCTCTCCCTTACATAGAAAGCGATACCCACACTAAGTAGTGTCGCGACGCCGGTGCCAATCAGTAGAAAGAGCCGAACCAGATACTCTTGCTCGGAGGCCGCCTTGCTGGCGGCCGACACTTCCCGATTCTGCATCACGATAACCTGACTGAGGGCAATCAAGACTTTCTCCTGGGCAGGCAAAACTTGCTTGATGAGGACTTCCTCGGCCTGTTCTTTCTTGCCGGCGAAAACCAGATCCAGAAATATCTCCTGAAGCCGCATCGTATCGACGGCGGCCAGTCTTTGCTCTTCCAGAAGGGCCTTCTCTTCTTGTAGCAGATTTTGCGTCATAAGTTTTTGTCGTATCTGACCAAACTCGTACTCGAGCGTCTTGAAACGAATGGCAAGCTCGTCGGCTGCAAATAAATCATCTGTGTGGCCAATATTTACCAGCAGATAGATTCGTTCCCGCGCGAGGTCGTACATCTTGTGGGCATGCTGAGCAGTAATGGTGTGTTGCTCGCTGATCTCACGGATACTTTCGTCGATGCGTTCCATGCGCTTCAGCGTGGATGCGGCAAGAAACAGCATCAGCGCGATCACGATGCCGAAACCGGCAAAGATGACTTTGCTTGCGTGCTTTCGCTGCACGCTTTCCGATGCACCCCCTGTAGCCATCCTCATTCCCCAAAACATTTACATCGTCGGCTCGAATACAGCAAACGGCCAGCTGGATCTCTTATGTCAATCGGCAACCCATGTTCGGCTAACGCCAGTGCCGAGAGTAGGGTGGGCAAGGGAATATCACCCTTCCATCCCAGGCCTCAGGAACTGGCGTCTGGCTTGCGCTGCAACGCGCCCAGAATGCAACCGGAAATTTTTTCCAGACTGGCCGCTTCGTCCAGTGCCCCTAATTCCGCCGCCGCTCTCGGCATCCCGTACACCACACACGATGCCTGATCCTGACCAATATTCCACGCTCCGGCCCTACGCATTGCCAACAGGCCGCTGGCGCCATCCTTGCCCATGCCGGTCAGAATTACGCCCACAGCGTTTTTTCCATACTGTTCTGCGACAGACATGAACAAAACATCCGCAGCTGGCCGATGGCGATTCACCGGTTCATCCTGGGACAGTTGCAGAACCATGACGCCGCCGCTTTTTCGCACTCGCATGTGCGAATGGCCGGGCGCCAGATAGGCCATTCCAGGTTGCAGGCGCTCGCCGCCCTGAGCCTCGATGACCGTCATCCGGGACAAGCTATTGAGGCGCTGCGCGAACGATGGCGTGAAGCTCTCCGGCATATGCTGCACCATGACGATGGGCGGCATTTCAGCGGGCAAGGCACTCAGTACTTCCTTGATGGCCTCGGTACCTCCGGTCGAAGCCCCGATGGCGATGACGCTCTCTTTAAGCAGGCGCGGCGAAAAACCGCCTTTCGGCTGCACAAAAGTCGGCGCTGGCGAGACGGCGGCACGTGTTGTGGACTTCACCCGCGCGCTGTGCGCGGTACGAATCTTTTCGCGTATCTCCTCCGCATAGTCCTGCAGCAGGGTGATGTTCTGCGCCTGCGGCTTGGCCAGATAGTCTACCGCGCCAAGCTCGAGCGCTTTCAGGGTGACTTCCGAGCCTGCCGCAGTGAACGAGGAAATCATGACCACCGGCATGGGCCGAAGGCGCATTAGCCGGTCAAGAAACTCAAGCCCATTCATTCGCGGCATTTCAACATCGAGCGTCAATACATCTGGATTTAGCGCCTTGATCATCTCGCGAGCTGCGATTGGATCCGGCGCGGCGCCAACCACCTCGAGATCCGGAGCACCTTCAATGATCT
Organism: Sulfuritalea sp.; assembly: GCA_021738385.1. Classification (GTDB taxonomy): domain Bacteria; phylum Pseudomonadota; class Gammaproteobacteria; order Burkholderiales; family Rhodocyclaceae; genus Sulfuritalea. The sequence goes on from JAIPCF010000030.1 coordinate 7,412, forward strand.
CGGTCAGCAGCGCACGCATCAGCGCCGAGTCATCAACGATGAGCACCTTGATTGGCATGACTTTTCCTAGAAAAGCTCTATATCGCCGGCTATCGGCGTTTCGGTGAGGCGGGCGGCATAGGCGCTTTCGCGGCGTATCAGGGTATCGTTGTGCAGGCGTGTCAGCTTTTTGACCAGCACGCGACCGGTGTTCGGAAAAAAATACACCTTGCGCGGATGAACATCGAGCAAGTCCTGCGCGGATACTGAAATTCCTTCAGTGCGCAGAAAGTCGAGCACAAATGTGGAATTGCGCTCGCCGACCATCGAACTGGACAAACTGGCCATCACCCGGCCACCGCCAAACACCTTCGCATCCAGACTGCCGCGACGGGCGCCCAGTTTGAGCAGATGATTGATCAATATTTCCATGGCGTACGTTCCGTAGCGAGCCGAGGCCGAGTCGGGAGAAGCCTCGCCGGAATCGGCCAGCATGAAATGATTCATGCCGCCGATGCCTTTCTCCTTGTCGCGAATGCAGGCTGACACACAAGAGCCCAGCACAGTGACCAGCAGCATGTCGGTTGTGGTTACATAGTACTCGCCCGGCAGCACCTTGACCGCTTCTGAGCCAAAGGTCGGATCGAAGTAGTGATTGCCTGCCAGATGTTCGGCGTATCCAATATCCATGCTCAGTGCTTTCCGCTCAGTGGTGAAGTACGTCGGTCTGCGCGTTCGTACACAGTTCGACCCAACGGCCGAAACAAATCGACCGCGTGCAGAAAACTTTCGGAATGACCGGCGAATAGCAGGCCTTCCTCACGCAGCAAAGGGACGAATTTTTTGAGAATTGCGTATTGCGTCGGCTTGTCGAAATAGATCATGACGTTGCGACAGAACATGATGTCGAAGGGACCCTGTAGCGGCAAGCGTGCATCGAGCAGGTTGACGCGTGTGAAGCTGAGCAGCTTCTGCAACTCCGGCCGCACCCGCGCGTAGCCGGTCTGCGCGCCACTGCCTTTGAGGAAGAAGCGACGCAAACGATCGGCGCTGAGCTTTTCCACACGTTCCATGGCATAGACGCCCCTTTCCGCTGTGGCCAGCACATTGGTATCAATGTCACTGGCAACGATCGACACCGGTGGCGTCAGTGTGTCGAATGCCTCGCAGGCTGTCATGGCGAGGGTGTAGGGTTCCTCACCGGTCGACGCGGCCGAACACCAAATGCGAATCGGGCGTTGTTTCAACTCGCGCAGATGGCGAATCAGGATGTCGAAGTGATGCGCCTCACGGAAAAACGAGGTTAGATTGGTTGTCAGCGAATTGACGAAGATCTCCCATTCCGCCTCGTCGTTCGATTCGAGATGTCGCAGGTACTGCTCGAATGTGCTGTAACCAAGCGCGCGCAGGCGTCTCGCCAGGCGGCTGTAGACCATGTCCTGCTTGATCGGCGCCAGCGAGATGCCCGCTTGTTTGTATATCAGCACGCGCACGCGCTCGAAATCGGCAGCAGTAAAGTGAAATTCGCGGTCGCGCTGTTCCATTATCGTTTTATCGGCCAAGAGGGTTCGCCGCACAATGCGGATTGATCTGATCAGGCGGGTGACGAGCCATCAGCAGCACGCCACCCGGGTTCAACGATTGACGATCAGAATTCCTCCCATTTCTCGCCTGTATCCTCGAGGTGTGGCGGCGCGATCTTCCTCGCGTTTGTCGGGCGCCCTCCCGGACGACCGCCCGCCAACTGCCGTGGCGTGGCATCGCGCAGTACCGGGGCCGGCACCGCGCGTCCGCTGCCTTCGGCCAGCTTGAACATGCTCACGGTCTGGACCAGCCCTCGCGCCTGCTCTTCCAGGCTCTCGGCCGCTGCCGCGGCTTCTTCCACCAGCGCCGCGTTTTGCTGCGTCACTTCGTCCATTTGTGACACTGCCTGGGTGGTTTGTTCGATACCCGAACTCTGCTCACGAGAGGCCGCAGCGATTTCAGTCACCAGACTGGCGACCTGCTGGAAACTGGCCACCACTTCATCCATGGTGGTTCCCGCCGTTTGCACCAGCTTGGCGCCACTTTCCACCTTGTCGACCGATTCGGCAATCAGCGTCTTGATTTCCTTCGCCGCCGTGGCACTGCGCTGGGCCAGATTGCGCACTTCCGTCGCCACTACCGCAAAGCCGCGACCCTGCTCACCGGCACGAGCGGCTTCCACCGCAGCATTCAGCGCCAGGATATTGGTCTGGAACGCAATGCTGTCGATGACGCCGATGATGTCCGATATCTTCTTCGAGCTTGCCTGGATTTCCCCCATGGTGACCACCACCTGCTTCACCACTTCGCCACCCTTGACCACGCCGGCATTGGATGTCTTGGCCAGTTCGTTGGCCTGTTTGGCGTTCTCGGCATTTTGCTTGACCGTGGCATTGAGTTCTTCCATGGATGAAGAGGTCTCTTCCAGGCTGCTGGCTTGTTCCTCGGTACGGCTCGACAGATCCTGATTGCCTGCCGCGATTTCCTGTGACGCGATGTTGATCGCCTCGGTGGCGTCCTGGATGCGCCCGACCACTTCGCGCAGACGCTCGATGGTGGTGTTGGTGTCATCCTTCAACTGTCCGAAGATGCCCTGATAGTCGGCTTCTATCTTCTGAGTCAGATCTCCCGTGGCGACCAATTGCAGAATTCTCGCGACATCGGAAAGCCCGGTCTGGGTCGTCTCGGACAAACTGTTGAGACCTTCGGCGAGTTGTTTGAAGAAGCCCTCCTTGCCCTCCAGCTTGAGGCGTGTCACAAAGTCGCCGCGTTGCGCGCCCTCGACAATGCTCGCCACTTCCTGCTCGACCAGAACTTCGCTGGTGCGGTCAAGCCACTCGGCCACCGCGCCGAGCCGATCGTTGCGGGCATTGATTACCGGACTGGCCGATACCCGCAGATGGCGCCCGCCGATTTCCAGATTGGCCACGTAAGTGCTGGTGAACTCCGCCAGCAGTTTGGCCTGATGCGCCGGGTTCTTGTGGAAGGTGTCGATATTTACGCCCACCATCTTGTCCGCGTCGAAGTTCGGCAATTGCTGGCGAATCGCCGACTCGGCACCCTTGAGAATTTTCTGCACCGACTTGTTGGCGTAGATGATGGTGCGCTCGTTGTTGGCGATCATGACGCCGGTGCTGACGTTGTCCAGCGCGATCTTGATACGCAGGTTCTCGTCGGAAAGGCGCCGGGCCTCGGCAACGTCGAAGCCGAGCTTGGTCTGCATGACCTCCAGCGACTGCAGCACCTTGCCGATTTCGTCATTGCGCGTAGTGTCGACAAAGTTGCCATAGATACCCTGGCCAACGTTGTTGAATATCTCGATTGCCTCGTTCAGCGGACGGGTGATAACACGGATCAGCCAAACGGTGGCGATCACTGCCAACAGCAGGCCAGCAAGGATGGCGCCGATCGCCAGATTGCGCTCCATGCTGTAGTTGGCGAGTGCGCTTTCATATTCGTTCTTTGCACCTTCAACATGCAGCTTGCGCAAGGCGCCTACATGCATGGCGGCCTTGGCGTTGAGTACCTGCGTCCTTTGTTGGAAATAGCTTCGCGCTTCATTCAGCGAGCCTGCCTTGATCCGGTCGAACGTCGCCAGCAGACCCTCCTTGACGAAAGCGCCCCGGTCGACGGCGAATCGCTCGAAAATCTGCTTCGCCTCGGGACTGACGATGCGCGCCTTGTACTCATCCGCGGTCTTGGTGATGAATGCGATATTGCCTTTCATCTCCTCCCCGCTCTTGGCGATGTTGTCCGGGGACGCGTCGAGCAGCATGCCTTCGACCAGGATGCGGTTGCGCAACATGTAGCGGTTGATGGCCGTGACGTCGGCCAGCCCTTGAGTGTGTTGCTGATAAACATCCTGCAATCCTTCGCTGGCTTGTTTCATGCCGAAAATGCCCATCAAACCGACCAGCAGCAAGAGCACGCTGAGCACGCCCATGGCACCGCCAAGTTTGGCCTTCAAACTCATGCTGGCAAGTTTGGCACCGACTCCGACACCCGATACCACCTGCCCGTTCTCGATGCGTTTGCCGCCTGCCTTTTTCTCGCGGAACATGCGATAGGCCTGCTCGGTTGCATCGACCTGGGAACGTGACGGTTTTTTGCGCACCGACATGTAGCCGACATGCTGACCTCCCTCGCGTAACGGTGCGGCGTGCGCTTCGACCCAGTAGTAGTCACCGTTCTTGCAGCGGTTCTTGACCATGCCGATCCAGGGTCGCCCGGCCTTCAAGGTATTCCACAAGTCGGCAAAGGCCTCCTCCGGCATGTCGGGGTGGCGCACGATGTTGTGCGGCTGCCCCATCAGCTCGGCCTCGGTGAAACCGCTGATATCGAGAAAATCGCGATTGATGTAGGTGATCTGGCCTTTGAGATCGGTCTTGGAAACGATCATTTGGTCGTCGCGCAGCACGATCTCGTTTTGGGTTACGGGCAGGTTGCTTCTCATGGTCTTGGCTCCTATGAAGTTCGGCGCTTGCTGGGTGCTTGTTGGGGATGAACTAGTGGGCGTTCTGGGTGGCGTCAACCAGTGCCATCTCTTTGGACAGCATCAGTCGTTCGATGTCGACCACGATGAGCATTCGCTCGTCGAGGGTGCACAGGCCGTTGATGTACTTGGTATCGACCGTCGCGGCGAACTCGGGTGCGGCACGGATCTGGTCCTGGCGCAACATGGTTACGTCGGAAACGCTATCGACCACGATGCCCACCACTCGCGTGCCGATATTGAGAATGATCACCACGGTAAACGGGGTGTAGTCGGCCACGCCGACATTGAACTTGATGCGCAGGTCGACAATCGGCACGATGGTGCCGCGCAGGTTGATCACGCCCTTGAGAAAACTCGGGGCATTGGCAATCGTGGTGGGCGTCTCGTAGCCACGAATCTCCTGCACCTTCAGAATGTCGAGCGCGTATTCCTCCGGCCCCAGGGTATAGGTCAGATACTCCTGAGCGTGGCCTCGTTCGTCACCGAGATCCTTGCTTGTGTTCTCCTGAACCATCATTTGCTCCTCGCTTTCTCGTTCACTGGTTGCATCGCTTTACGCGCCTTCGCTTTGCTTGACGGGATCCCGCTGCGCGAGTCGTCAATTTCACTATCTGTTCCACAGGGGCGGTTTTCATGAGGGACAGGCCGACATCAGGCCGCCGCTGGCAGAGAGCTTTTTGCCATCTGCACCAGCGCCGAGACATCAAGAATCATCGCGACGTGACCGTCGCCCATGATGGTTGCACCGGAAATACCCGGGACCTTGCGGTAGTTGGATTCGAGGCTCTTGATCACCACCTGGTGCTGTCCCACCAGGGCATCAATGAACAAGGCCGCCTTTGCGCCATCGGCTTCGAGCACCACCATGATGCCTTTGTCGAGTTGCGTGATGGTGTCGGGGATCCCGAACATCTCATACAAGGGCATCACCGGCAAAAATTCCTCGCGCACCTGAATAACGCGCTCGACTCCCGATACGCTCTTGATCATTCCTGGCTCGGCTTGCAGCGACTCGACGATATAGCCCAGCGGAATAATGTAGGTCTCCTTGCCGGCGGCAACCGACATACCATCGAGGATCGCCAACGTGAGGGGCAGGCGCACGGTGATGCGGGTACCGATGCCGATCATCGACTCGATTTCAACCCGACCGCCCATCCCTGTGATATTGCGCTTCACCACATCCATGCCGACGCCACGCCCGGAGACTTCGGTGACCTGGTCGGCGGTGGAAAAGCCTGCATCGAAAATCAGCAACCAGACTTCGTTGTCGCTCATCTGGTCATTGACCGGCATGCCTTTTTCGCGAGCCTTGGCGAGTATCTTCTGACGACTGAGCCCGGCGCCATCGTCACCCACTTCGATCACGATGCTGCCGCCCTGATGATAGGCCTTGAGGGTGATGGTGCCGACTGGAGGCTTACCCTTGGCGACACGCTCCTCGGGCATTTCGATACCGTGATCGAGGCTGTTGCGCACCAGGTGGGTCAACGGATCGCTGATGCGCTCGATCAGGCTCTTGTCCAGTTCCGTGGTTTCGCCTATGGTCTTGAGTTCGATCTGCTTGCCCAGTTTCTGGGCCAGATCGCGCACCACGCGGGGGAAGCGCGAGAACACCACGGAGATCGGCATCATGCGGATCGACATCACCGATTCCTGCATGTCGCGCGTGTTGCGTTCCAGTTGGCCCAGGCCGTTGTGCAATCGCTCGAACTCCACCGGATCGAGAGCGGACGCGGATTGCGCCAGCATGGCCTGGGTTATCACCAGTTCGCCGATCAGATTGATCAATTGATCGACCTTGTCCACATCGACGCGGATTGAGGTTTCTCCTCCACCGGCTGGTCTGGGGGCCGAGCGCCGGTCTGGCGTCGGATTCTGGCGCCGGTCTGCGGTTTCAGTTTTGGCAGCCGGTGCCGCCGAAACCGGAATCTTCTGAGGTGGTGCGGGCGCGGCGGCGGGCTCCGCCGCTGGCGAAGGTAGATCGACAAAGAAGCCGAAGGAATCGTCAGTTGCGGGCACTGCGACCTGCACTGATGCGGCTACCGCTGCGGTGTCAGAGTCGAAAAGACCCCAGGAATCATCGGTAGCAGGCACTGTGGCCGGCGTCGGACCAGCTACCGCCGCCGCACCCGTGTCAAAAAGACCCCAGGATTGGTCTGCTTGGCTTGCTGCGGAAGGAGCTGCCTCATCGAAGAAGCCATAAGCGTCATCGCAATTTTCAGTATCACTTGCCTGTGCGCCGGCCGGTTTAATGCGAATGCTGTCGCTGCGGGCAATGAACTCCAGCAAGCCGCGCACGATCTCCTGATCAGCCTCGGCGGCAATGCTCAGTCGCCACGGAGTTTCGGTGCCAACAGCCCGTTCGCTCACTTCGGTAGTCCAGCGCTGCCCCAGCTCCGCGATCAGATTGTCGACTGTTGTGGTCGCCTCTTGCGCATCCATATCGAGAACGAAACTGACATCCAGAAGAGCGGCCGATTCAGAGATGGGTTTCGTCTTTGCTGCGACAGGTGGCACGGTGGCACGCGTCGCATTTATGGTCAGCTCGGAAAGGCGCTTGCACATCGCAGCGACCTCCAGGGGATCCGCCACGCCATCACCACGATGCGCGGCAAGCAGATCCTTCAATACATCGCCGGCGTCAAGAAACGCATCTATCATTTCGGGTCGCAAGCCCAACTCGCCCTTGCGGATTCGATCAAGAAGATTCTCCAGCACGTGGGTGACCTCGGCCAGATCGGTAAAGCCGAAGGTGCCGGCCGATCCCTTGATCGAGTGCGCGGCGCGAAAAATCGCGTTAAGCTGCTCGCCATCGGGATCAATGATGTCGAGATTCAGCAGCAGCGACTCCATACTGTCCAGGTGTTCCTGAGCTTCCTCGAAGAACACCTGATAGAACTGGCTCATGTCAATCGACATAGTGGCTCCCGGTCATGGCTCGCGCGGACTCAGCCGATCACTTTTTTAACGACTTCGAGCAGCTTTTGCGGATCGAAGGGCTTGACCAACCAGCCTGTAGCACCCGCCGCCTTGCCTTGCGTCTTCATTGCGTCCGACGATTCGGTGGTCAACATCAGAATCGGCACGGTCGCGTACTGGGGCAGAGCCCGCAGACTCTTGACCAGAGTTATCCCGTCCATGCGCGGCATGTTCTGATCGGTCAGAATCAGGTTGAAACTTTTTGCCTTGGCCTTTTCCAGGCCATCCATGCCATCGACGGCTTCAACCACTTCGTAGCCAGATGCTTTCAGGGTAAACGCGACCATCTGGCGAATGGAAGCGGAGTCATCAACTGCAAGAATGGTTTTGGACATTTTGAAACTCCTTCAATTAACCTGTGGTAATGCACTCAGAAAAGCTCGACTCCGCCTTGACTCATCCCGGACTGGCCGACTGGATTGTTGGCGGTCAGCTGTACTCTCTCCTGCAACAGTGTCGATATGCGCTGGGATTCGTTTCGGGTGTATTGCAAGGTCTCAGAGGTATAGCCGGTCGTCGAATCACGCTGGCATTGAACCAGCTGACCCAAGTGTCGCGATACCTCCCCGACGGTATCAAGCCGCCGTCCGACATGACCAATCAACTGCGACACGATGTCCTGAAACTGCAAGGCGGTCACTGCCTGCCCGACCTGCAGATCGACGTCATCGGCGATGCCGCCCAATTGTTGCAGGGCATCTTCGCGTAGCCGGGTCTGCTGCTCCATGACTGAGATGATCCGCTCGACACTCTTCTTTGAGTCGAACGCGAAGCTGAGGTCCTGGCTGGCCATGGTCTGAATTGCCACTTCGCTCTGTTTGGCCGTGACTTGCATGCTCTCGATCACCGAGTTGATTTCCTTGCTGAATTGCGCGGTGCGCTCGGACAGATCGGCCACCGCGTCAGCCACAACCGCAAACCCGCGCCCGGCTTCACCGGCACGTGCCGCTTCGATCGCCGCATTGAGCGCCAGAAGATTGGTTTGCCGGGCGATGGTTCCAATCTCTGAGAGCATTGATTGCACGTGCCGGGTGCGCCCGGCGTTGACCTCTGTCAACTCGACCAGTTCGGTTTCCAGCTTGCTATTGACCGCAATGCTGTCGACCACACGCTGCATGACATGGGAGGTTTCCTTCACGAAAGCATCAAACTCGTCGTCGCTCGTTGAACCAGTGCCCGACGTCACCGAAATGGTCACGTCTCGCTGGCGTCCGGTATGCTCTTGCATTCTGTGAAAGCTGCCGCCAAGATTGGTAATTGCTTCGGACAGCAAGTCATGTACACGGACTAGTTCGCTGCGTGCCGCGTCCAGTTCTTTGGAAAATTGACTCATGCACTCCGCCACCAGTCCGTAAAACTGATCCGGCAACTCATGGTTATCTCTCTGTTGCTGGAGGCTTCGCTGATCGTGGTCGACACTCTCGCGCATGCTGATCACCTGCCAGCCCATGCCCACCAGCAGCATCGCCGTCCAAAAGGAAAAGTTCAAGGTGATGCCCGATGCGAGCGATGCGCCACCGCCGACCAGAACGGTCCAGATCAGACCAAATCCGAGGTTTCTGTTGAGGAAACTCATACCGGGCACATCCTGTTCTGGGCAAAGATTTCAAAATCATCAATTGGCAGCGGCGGGCTGAACAAATAGCCCTGATAGGCATAGCAGCCTGAAGTGGCCAGAAAATTCTGTTGTGCGATTGTTTCAACGCCTTCGGCTATAACATCCAGTCCAAGACTCTGAGCCAGTGCCACTATTGTTCTGGCGATCGCGGCATCGTTGGCGTCGGTAAGCACATCGCTCACAAACGACTGATCGATCTTCAGTTGATCCAGCGGCAGGCGTTTGAGGTAGGACAGGGACGAAAAGCCCGTACCGAAGTCATCGAGAGAAAAGCCCACTCCCCTGGCTTTCAGCGAGATCATTTTGTCGATGATTTCCTGAACGTTGTTTACCAGCAGACTTTCCGTCAACTCCAGCTTGAGGCGTCGCGGATTGGCACCGGTGTTCGCCAGCACTGCCAGAACCTGATCGACAAAGTCGGACTGGTTTAGCTGACGCGCACTGACGTTCACGGCAATCGAAAAATCAGCCATCTCCGGCTGGGAGGCCCAGTTCGCCAATTGGGTGCACGCGGTAACCAGAACCCAGTGACCCAGCGGCAGGATCAGTCCGGTTTGCTCCGCCAATGGAATGAACTCGGCGGGTGATACCAAGCCACGCTGCGGATGTCGCCAGCGCAGCAGAACTTCTGCTCCCGTGGGTCTTCCGTCTCGCGCAACCTGAACCTGGTAGTGCAGCAGAAACTGCTTTTGTTCCAGCGCACTTCGCAAGTCCCTTTCCAGTTCAACACGCTCTTTCACGGCGGACTCCATCGCCGGATCAAAGAAGCAGAATGTGTTGCGCCCGGCTTCTTTGGCCTTGTACATGGCCAGATCGGCCTGCTTCATCAGATCATCGATGGTATCCATCTGACCGCTGAACAAAGCAATGCCAATACTTGCTGAACTGAGAACCGTCGCGCCATCCAGCTGATACGGCGCACTGAGTGAGGAGATGATTTTCTCGGCAACCACTTCGATACTGGTTGCGGCTTCCATTTGGTCTGAGCTGAGGTTCGCCAGCATCACCACGAATTCATCGCCGCCCAGTCGCGCCACGGTATCGCCGACGCGCACGCAATACGCAAGGCGCTGTGCAACATGTTTGAGCAGCATGTCTCCCATGTCGTGGCCGAGCGTGTCATTGAGCGTTTTGAAATCATCCAGATCAATGAACAGCACTGCACCCCGACTGTCGTTGCGCGAACTGGCCGCCCGGGACTGCTTCAGGCGGTCCATCAACAACGTTCGGTTGGGCAAGCCCGTCAACTGGTCGAAGAAAGCCAGATCGTGGATTTTCTCGTCAGCCTTTTTGCGTTCGGTAATATCGGTATGCGTGCCTATGTAGTGACTCACGGCGCCATCGCGACCCAGAACAGCCGATATGGATAGCCATTTTGGATACACCTCGCCGTTCTTGCGCTTGTCCCAGATTTCACCTTTCCAGTTGCCGGTGCGGGAAAGCGACTCCCACATGGCACGATAGAACTCTGCCTCGTGCCGTCCCGACTTGAGCAGGCTCGGCGTGTGACCCACAATATCTTCAGCCGTGTAACCGGTGCTATCGGTGAATGCTTTGTTGACACGCAAAATCACGCTGTTTGCATCGGTAATGATCATGGCTTCGTGAGACTCGAAGGCCGCAGCCGCGATGCGCAAGTCGGCCTCAGCCTGCTTGAGCTCGGTGATATCGGCGTAAATCCAGATACTGCCGTCGTCCGGATGCGCGGGATCGACTGCTTTACCGCTGATGGTTCCCCAAAATACTCCACCATCCTTGTAACGCAGCCTGACTTCCGTGCTGAAACTCTTGTCTTCAGAAACGACGCTATAAGCCTCGCGCCCGATGAGTTCGAAAGTTTCACGGCAGTCATAGAGCCGCTCCGAAGATTCACCAATCAACTCACCCGGTCCATAGCGAAATATTTCCTCGAACCGGCGGTTGCAGGAGACCACCTGGCGGTGCTTGAGATAAGCAATGCCGACCAGTGCATGGTTCAATATCAACTCGTTTTCCATCAGCAACTGGTGGGCCGCTTCCTGCTGCCGAATACGCTCGGTGATATCGCGCAGGTCACAGGCAAACATCACCCCGTCTTCCGTGTCGACCCGCCCCAGACTGATTTCAACCTCTACTTCGCTACCGTCCTTGCGCCGGGCCTGAACTGATCTGCCCAGCGCCATGGGCCGCGCGTCCGGCATCTTCGCAAACTGGGCTCGCAGCCCCGGATGAAAGGCTCGAACGCGATCCGATACCAGGACCTCGATGGACTGACCGCACAATTCAGTCGGGGTGTAGCCGAGCAATTGCATCACTTGCTGATTGGCCCGAACGATAGATCCCTGTGCATCGACAAGCAGCAATACATCAGGCGTGGCCTCGAAGAAAGAGCTCAATTGCGCTTCGCTGGCCTCCCGGGACAGCTCTGCGATCCTGTTCTCGGTGACATCCTGTACCGTGCCTTGCGACCGAAGCGGTTTTCCTTCTGAATCAAATTCAGATACACATTGCTCGCGTACCCATTTGATGCGCCCATCGGCCATTTGCAGACGATGAGTGATCTCGTAAGGTTCCCGAGTGAGCAGCGAATTCGAATAGGCCTGATTTACCGGCTCCCGATCATCCGGGTGAACGCCCGCCAGAAAGGCTTCATAAGTGGCGCCGAACTTTTCCGCGTCAATCTCGAATATGCGAAATACCTCATCCGACCAAATCAGTTCGCCGCTGACCACGTCCAGCGACCAGCTGCCGATCTTGGCAATTCGCTGGGCCTCGTTCAGTCTGTCCGTACGTGCATGCAGTGCCTGATTCTGGTTCGCGGCAAGTTGATCAAAAGTACGTTGTCGCCGCTGATGGAAGAACAGACTCAAGACAGAAACCAGAGCCAACGCGCTGAACATTCCAGACTTGATGAGCAATTCCCGATACCAGGGAGACAAAATCGCTTGAAAATCACGGGATACAGAGACCACCAGCGGCTTATCCATATGCAATTCAGCCGGCTGGATACTCCTCGCAGCGATCATCCGCTTTTCACCGGTGAGAAAGACAACACCAGAAAACACGTTCTCGACCTTGCCACTGTTGATATGCCTCAGAAACAGGCTCCCTGGCGTGGCGAGATCGCGACCGGTCAGATCCGCTCTTTCGGGCTCCATCATGAACAGCTTGCCGTCGCCATGAGCAAGAGCGGCCCAGGCATCCCGTGCGTAGAGCACGGAATTCAGCTGCGATCTGGCGAAATCGGGACTCAGCGAGGCATAGACTGCACCGGCGAATTCACCATTGGATCCGCTCAGGGAATGCACCAGACCCATGACATACGTATTGATCAAGGTCGTCATTGGTGGCAAGAGGTGGAGCGTCTGGGGTGCGTTTTTTTCTGACACCTGCTGAAACCAATTGCGATGCGCGACGCTTTCCCCGACCAGTTTCTCGTTGTTGGAGACGATGATCTTTCCCGCTACATCGACAACCAGCATGACTCGGGTGCCGGGCAAAACCTCGCTGAAGACCTCAAGTTGCCGTTGGGCACGCACAAGGCCATCCTGCTCAGCTCTCCAACGCGGCAATTCGTCGCGAATTGCTTTCAGCGCACGGTTGGCGGCATACAGTTGAGGCACCAGGTTCTTTTCAATTATCGTCGTCTGGATTGCGAGCTGCTCGCGTTCCTCTCGCACGATCTGGCCATGCAGCTGATACAGCGAATAAATGAGATATCCGGAAAATGCCAGCAGGACAGCACCAAGGAATAACCACTCCGAGCGGTAGCTAATAAGGCGGGGAGGGAAATCCGTCTGCGTCATGACGAGCGCTGCCCCCTCTGCCTTCCGCGCGCCAACGCCCGGACAGTCATCAGCATCACCGGATTGAATGGCATCCTCAGGCACCCTCGGCCGGATTCGGCAACACCGACTTGCCCAGAATGAACTGGGCATATTTGCCATCGTCCTGCATGATGTTTTCCAGGAGCCTGACGGTCAGGAGCAGGCTCAACTTCAGCGGCGCACTAAGGCTTGCGTGGGTGCGTATTTGACTCAGGAGCGTCGAGATTTCGGTTACAAGTTCATGATGCTGCTTTCTATCGGCTTCGAGTGCCGGGTAGTCTTGTTTGGCTATGCACTCCGTTTCACCGGCGAAATGAATTCGTGCGTACTCCGGCAGGATTTTCAGGGCACGCTCGGCAGCATCGATCCCGCTGTGGCCCAATAGATGCTCAGATCCAACCACCTTGATCTCTTCGATGATCTGGATCCATTTAGCATGCTTGGCATCCATCGCCACAATGCTGCTGCCGTGTTTGGGGTCAATGATCACGAACGTTCGCTCAGGTTATTCGCGCAAGCCCTAATATCGTTTGCTTGGCTCTGCTCCAGCCACCGCAGCACGGTACTGAATAGCGCATTGGCACTAAATGGCTTGGCAAGAAAGTCATCCATCCCAGCCGCGGTACAAAGTGCTTTTACCTCAGAGGAGGAATCCCCTGTTGTAGCGATAATGGGTATGGTGCCGTAGCCAGAAATTTTGCGAATTTGCCGCGTCGCTTCCAGCCCATCCACTCCTGGCATCCAAAGATCCATAAGGATGGCGTCGTAACCCGCAAGACTGGCTCGTGCGACCGCCGATTGACCGTCATTTGCGGCATCTACAGCCAAGCCTACGTCTTCCAACTGCATCTGGAGCAAAACCCTGCCTGTCACATCATCGTCAACAACGAGCACGCGACTGCCAGAGTGGTCTTTCCGGATGATCGCCTCGAGATCGACGCGCTCTTCCGCTGTTTCAGAGCTCTGAGCGACAAGCTTAGGGGATTCGCTGGCGGGACGATTGGCCGCATGTGCCAAGGCAATGGAACAACAAGCCTTGTAAGAATTCACGATCCGCTCTCCTCGATTTGAAACGCAAATCAAACTGAATCAATGATCCAGACGATTTGCTGCCTATCAAATCAAGGCGGGTTCTAGGCCTTGGTATTTTTTACTCTGCGTCAGGAATATTTGAAAACCCCTGCGGCATACACTTGGATAACGGCTCAAACATATATATCTTGAGCAACATTGTCAACTTTTGCTTTCTTCATTTCAGTTCAAAAGCAATCAGAGAATTTGGTGTCCATATCCACTTTAATAGTATGGATTACTCGACTTTCCCGATTGCTCAAGAATCACTCCTGCTACGGCCGCTCTACTGCCGTCCGCGACGATCCAGCCCGCGCAGCAAGGCCGTATAGATCTGGTCGGGTGCAAAGGGTTTGGTCACGAAGTCACTCATCCCTGCCTCCAGGCAGCGTGCCTTGTCATCGGCGAAGGCGTTGGCCGTCATGGCGATAACCGGGGTTTCCCGATAGCCCGGAAGCATGCGGATTTGTCGCGTGGCTTCCAGTCCGTCGACGTTCGGCATTTGCATGTCCATGAAGATGGCAGCGTACGCCACGTCCTGAGCCATCGCAACCGCTTGCGCACCGTCTTCCGCGACATCGACGTGCAGGCCGGCTCCTTCCAGTTGAATCTGCGCCACTTCCCGATTGATGGGTTCGTCGTCGACGACCAGAATGCGTTTGCCTTGATGCAGTTTCCGAACTTGCGTCTCGGCATCGTCGTTTGTCACCGTCGGCACGCGCTCTTTCACGGGTTCCGATTTCTTCTTTAAACGAACCGTGAACCAGAAGGTGCTGCCGACGCCCGGCGTACTCTCGACGCCGACTTCGCCACCCATCAGTTCGGCCAGTCGCCGCGTGATCGCCAGTCCAAGGCCGGTACCGCCATATTTGCGCGTGGTCGAGTTGTCGGCTTGCTCGAAGGCGCGGAACAGCCGCGGGAGGGCTTCGGGTGCGATACCGATGCCGGTGTCCTCGACTTCGAAGCGCACCTGCACCGATTCATCCGTTTCCTGGTCGATGACTGTGCGTAGCGTTACGCTGCCTTTCTCGGTGAATTTCAGGACGTTGGTGGCGTAGTTGAGCAAGGCCTGCTGCAGGCGCGTGGGGTCTCCGCTCATTTGGTAGGGCAAGGACTCGGTCTCGATCAGCAAACGCAGTCCTTTACCTCTGGCACGTTCGCCAAGGATGGAGCTGACATTGTTCAGCAGGCTGCCCAGTGCCACCGGGGCTTCTTCCAGTACCAGCTTGTCGGCTTCTATCTTGGACAGGTCGAGAATGTCGTTGATGATGGCCAGCAAATGCTGCGCCGAAGTGTCGATGGTATCCAGGCGTTGCACCTGCCGAGTTGTCAGACCGTCGCGCCGCAGGATGTGCACCATGCCCAGGATGCCGTTCATCGGGGTCCGGATCTCGTGACTCATGTTGGCAAGAAAGGCGCTCTTGGCTTTATCTGCAAGCTGCGCCGCTTCAAGGGCGCTGGTAAGTTCGGCGGTACGTATTGCGACCAGTTCTTCGAGATGTGCCTTCTGATTCTCCAACTGCCGTTCGATTTCCTTCCGTCCCGTGATGTCGCGAATGACACCGGTAAAAAATTGCCCCTCAGGGATTTCCCATTGGGCCAGTGAAAGCTCCAATGGAAACTCACTTCCATCTTTACGCTGGCCGTTGAGCTCAACGGGCGCGCCCATGACTCGCGGTTTGCCACCCTCCCTAACCCGGCTCAGACCCGCAAGGTGCGGTTTTCGAAAACGCGCTGGCATCAATATCGTCAGATCTTGCCCGATGGCTTCGGCTTCCGAATAGCCAAAAATTGCCTCGGCACCGTGATTCCAATTGACGATTTGTCCCGAACCATCGGCGGTCACGATGGCATCGTTGGCCGATTGAGCAATGGCGCGGAACTGTTCCTCGCTTTTGCGCAGCGCGATCTCCGCCTGCTTGCGTTGAGTGATATCAATATAGATGGAAACTAAACCCCCATTAGGCAACGGCACACCGCGAAGCTCCAGCACTACCCCGTTCGGGCGCGCACGTTCGATTTTATCGGTTGGCCTTTCCTTGCAAAAGCGATGGTTGAGGCAATCTGCTCCTCAGTGTCACCAGGACCGTAATCGCCCCGCTCCGCGTTGTAGCGGATGATGTCTTCCATGCGCAGATCCGGGCCGGAGAGCAGCGATTCGGGCAAGTCGAGCAACTGCGCAAACTGCGCATTGTGAGTTGCCAGTCTGTAGTCAGCATCGAACAACGAAATGGCGCCGGGGAAGTTCTCGAAAATGGCAGAAAGCACACTATTCTGCTGCCGCAGCTTTTCCGATACCGTACTTTTCTCAATCGCAATACTGACCAGATCGGCGGACTGCTCAATAATACGGATGTCATTTTCCGAAGGTGTATTTACTTCGCGATGATAAATGGCAAAAGTGCCCAAGATCTGACCCGACGAGGAACGGACCGGCTGCGACCAGCACGCGGCCAATTGGGCGCTTGCTGCGAGTTCCCGGTAGTCTTCCCAATAGGGATGCGTAGCGACGTTCTCAACGATGACACGCTCACCAGTAAAAGCGGCTGTCCCGCAAGAGCCGACGCCCATGCCGATTTCAACGCCATCGATTGCCGAGTTGTAAAACTCGGGAAGGCTGGGCGCGATACCTTTGCCGAGATGCCGGCCTTCACTATCGAGCCGCGAGATGCTGCACAGCATCTTGGGGTTGATCTTCTCCACACCGTGCACAATCGCGAGCAGGACACCAATTAGAGGCGCGTCGCCGGCCAGCAGTTCCAGTACTTGCGTTCGATACAGTTCGTATTGCTCAGCCTGTTTGCGCTCGGTGAGATCACTACCGACACCGTGGTAACCCTTGAAGTTGCCCGCCTCGTCGAATAATGGATCGCCACTGACAGAAATGTAGTGCACAACACCATTCGCTCGAGGTCGCGTAATTTCGAAGTCACGAAACGGCAAATGCGCGTCGAGTGTGGCGCGATGCTGCTGCCAGCCGGCTTCGTCAGGGTAAAGCGACGGGATTTCCCAGCGGCATTTGCCAACAGATGGCAGTTCCCTGAACACGGCCTCATCAGCTTCTCTTTGACTTTCCGTGCGGCGGATGATTCGGTGCCCGGCATCAGTCTCCCAGTAAAAGTCGGACGACATCTCGGTCAGGCAGCGAAACCGGTCCTGACTTTCGCGCAGAGAATGCAGCAACTCAGCCAGTTCGCCAGTTCGCTCTGCGACGCGTGCCGCCAAAGAGGCATTAAGCCGCCGCTGATAAAGATAGGCCGCTGCCATGAGAAATATGACCAGCGCAATTGGGACAATTATTTTGGCAAGTTCGACAGATGACACGGGCCTTGGATCAATGTCGCCGAACCACTTTTCATAAAGGCGCTGGTAGGTGCCGTTGGTTCGTACGATCGCAAGACCTTCGTTGATCCGAGCCAGCAGATCTCCGTCTCGGTGCCGCACAGCAATTCCGAATCTTTGCACCACTCCCGGTATCGGCGCACCAACCGGTTCGACGGATTCCAGCCCGATCTGCTTTAGCGTCTGCAGACCCGCAATGCGGCCAACCAGCATCACGTCGTGCATGCCCTGATCCAGCATGATCATTCCCTCGGCGATATCCGTTACAGGAACGAGATGCTGATACCCCGCAGCCACAGCATGGTCATGAAGCAAATCGGCCTTCAATACCAGGACTGACTTTGTTTTGAGTTCGCTTTCATTTTTGAATTCGGGCGAGCCTTTGCGTGCAAAGACAGTGCCGTGCGATACGACGTGCGGCACCGAGAAATCAGCAAACTCGTCTCGCTTGCTGCTGTAGGCAAGATTGATGAGTACATCTACCCGACCTGCATGAAAATCAGCCAATAGCTCGTCAAAATGCCGTACGCGAAACTGGTACCTGAGTCCCATTTCCCTCGCGACGGCTTTCCACAGTTCGACTGTGAATCCATCAGGCTCGCTGCCTGCCTTGCCAAGGGCGAATGGAGGGTAGTCGACCTCGCTACCGACAATCAATTCGTGCGCGGGAGCAGGTTCTGTGCTTGCATGCACCCAGCCACTTCCGACAAGCGTCAGTAGCACGCCGGTTATTCGGAGTAACCGTCCGACATTCCAGTGCCAAATGTGCAAAGCAAGCATATCTATGGACACCCCATACATGCGCAAAAGCCCATCGTTCAGACCAAAGTCACCGGGCTCGTTCGACCTATTGGTGAAGGCCATCTTAGCAGCAACACAATTTGAGAGTTCGAGTCTTCTTACCTCCTGAAAGCACCCTTGCAACTGGCTCTGACGGGTAGAATTGGACCAAACTCGATATGCCGCAAGCAGTGCCCAGGATACATTCCGAAAGTTACGGACTCTACGGACTCTAATGAAGAAGCAACCCTCCTCGATTGCTCGCGAGTCGCTCAAGTTGTTGAGCGAAAGAAAGCTGCCGCCGACACCGGCCAATTACCAGGCGTGTTACAACGAGATCGCAGACATCCCCAATGTCGCGGGTTTTCCCGAAATGCCGCTACGGCAAATTTCTCAAGCCTTGACTGCCGGTAATCCCGACCAGGTTGCCCAACTCGTATCACTGGACTCGGCCATCGCGAAACGTAGCTGGCAGGAGGTCCAGGCGGCCATCCTCGGCTTTTCCAATTCGGCCAGGATTGGCACGCCAAAAGCCAATAACGCGACACCTTTATTGCCCAATGGGTTCATGACCAGCCTTGCCAGCACCATCGAGAACGGGATGTCTTTTCTGGTAAATGATGACGCTGGTTTCTCGGAACAGCTGTCCGAGTTGCTACTGGCGCTGCGCAGCCCTTCGATGGATATCGAGGACATCGAGACCCGGCTCGCAGACTTCAGCCGTCGTTTGTCGATCGCATCTGAAGACCAGAATGAAATCAAGACAATGCTGTTGAAATTGCTGCATCTGGTTCTTGAAAACATAGGCGTCTTGAGTTTGGACGATAGCTGGCTGAAAGGCCAGATTGATGAACTACTGGTAGCCGTAGCACCCCCGCTGACACTTCGGCGCCTTGATGACGCGGAACGTCGAATCAAAGATGTGATGTCAAAACAGAGTGAAGCCAAGAATCGCTCGATCGAGGCGCAGCAGGAGTTGCGCGCGATGTTGGCAACGTTTATCGAGCGCCTGTCATTGATGAATACGTCCAGCGACGTGTTCCAAAACAAGATCGAAGCCAGCGCCCGCAAGATTGAACGTGTCAAACGAATTGAAGAAATGGCGCCGCTCTTGAAGGAAGTGATCGAAGCTACCCGCACCATGGCGGAAGACGCCCGAAGTGCGCACGACAAGCTTGAGACCATGCAGGAAAAAGTTCTGGCCATTGAAGCAGAGCTCGTCAAACTGCATCTGGAACTGGATCATGCGAGCACGCAGGCCCGGCATGATCCTTTGACCGATGTGCTTAACCGCAAAGGACTCACCGAGGCGATGGCGAGGGAGATCGCCAACATGCGGCGCAAGGACACCCCGCTTTCAATTGCCCTGCTCGATATCGACAATTTCAAAAAGCTCAACGATCATCTGGGACACGAAAAAGGAGATCAGGCGCTGCAGCATTTGGTAAAAGTTGCACGTCAGTGCATGCGGCCGGTGGACTCCCTGGCTCGCTACGGTGGCGAGGAATTTGTGATCCTGATGCCTGACACGCTGCTCGACAAAGGAATTCAGGCGATGACGCGTTTGCAGCGTGCACTGACCAAGGAGTTTTTTCTGGCGGGCAGCGACAATGTGTTGATCACATTCAGCGCCGGTGTCGCCCAAATGACTGATGGAGAATCAGGGTCCGCCGCGATCAAACGCGCCGATCAGGCCATGTATCTGGCCAAACGTGCGGGGATGAACCGGGTTCTCGGCGCCTAGTCGGTTCTAGCGATAGCCAGCAGACGGGACGCATCCACTGGCGAAAAACTCGGCGGTGGCAACACGGCGATTATTCCTTCGTAATCCGGGCTTGGCTGAATTTTCGGCTTGCGCCAACCGACTCCCCGGCGCTCAACGCGCCGGCAAATTCCACAAGCGCTCTGCATTGCCATGGGCGATGGCGTGCGCAACATCAGGGGCCAGCTTCGACAGGGTTTTACGCCACAGTTTCGCTTGTTCAAGGTAGAGGCGTCCCCAGTTTTCTGGCCACACATTATCGAACGCCAGCACGAAACGCTCCGGGTGCCGCAGGATCACCGCCATCCATTCATCTGAAAGCTGGTCGCCATCGAACAGGTTTGCCCATGGCTGGCCCGGATGTTCTGCCCGCGAAATGGGGTTGCTGTGCGACATCAGGAAATGGATATTGCCGTGCGCCCCGATCAGGCGCCCGGCTTCACCGGCATCAAGCTGCCCCATATGGATCAACGCAAAAGGATGCGTTGGATGGGCGCGTAATGTCGCCTCGAAAGCTTCCATGAACCGGGACTTCTCCGAGCCCGCCGCCTTGAATTCATAGTGCGCGATGAACGGCCACTTTTTCTCGATCGTGATGTCGAGCAACTGCCGAGCCTGCGGGCTGTCGATCGCCACGTTGATTTCCGGCGCCTTTCTTCCTTTCTGGGCGTGGAACAAAAGCACTTCGGCCATCGCTTTGAAAACGGGCCGGCTCATTTGGCGAGAGATCAGATTCATGAACTCGGGCGAGTTCTTGATGAAGGACTTGCCCTTGCTACGCACCGCCGCGGTAATCCGGTCCGTATGTTCGTTGGCAAGCTTCTCAACATCCTCGGGATCCCGATCGTTGCGCGCCGAGAGAATGGTGCGCCACACTCCGGCTTCGTTCATCAGGGGAATGATTTCCGCAGGATCAAGCCCACCCGGAAGCTGACTGTGAGCATCAACAAAATACAGCTCGGGCACGTCGCCGGCAAGGGCGGGTTTGGCGACAAATGCGGCTACTGCCACACTCGCCGCCAGGGCAAAACAAAATGACTTCAGACTCGCACGCATTCCATCTCCTTTACCGGAGCGATTCATTCACCGCTGTTTGCCTGCCCATTCTTCGTAGCGCGCCTTGGTCGCTTCATTCGGCGGATAGAGACCAAGCAAGGGTACACCGGCCTCGATCTGGGTCATGATCCAGCCTTCCAGCCGTTCCTGCTCCACGGCCTCGGCGACAACGACATCCAGCAGCGCTGCGGGAATCAGCACCGCGCCATCGCTGTCGGCCACCACGACGTCATTGGGCATGACCGCCACACCACCACAGCCGATCGGCTCTTGCCAGCCAACAAAGGTCAGCCCGGCTACCGAAGCCGGCGCCGCAGTGCCCTGGCACCACACCGGCAACTGGGTGCCCAGCACGCCCGCCAGATCGCGAATCACGCCATCGGTGATCAGTGCTGCCACTTCACGTTTTTGCATGCGGGCGCACAGAATGTCGCCAAATATTCCGGCATCGGTAACGCCCATGGCATCGACCACGGCGATGCAACCGGCGGGCATGGCTTCTATCGCGGCGCGGGTGGATATCGGTGAGCCCCAGGAGGCGGGCGTGGCGAGATCCTCTCGCGCCGGCACGAAGCGCAGCGTAAAGGCACGGCCCACTCGGCGCGGCTGGCCGGCTTGCAAGGGCATGGCACCGCGCAACCAGACATTGCGCAACCCCTTCTTGAGCAGTACGGTAGTGAGCGTGGCGGTAGTCACGCCGGAAAGCACTCGAATCAGTTCGGGATCCAGCGGAATTGGTTCAACGCCCATGAAGCAGCCTCCTCAGTTTGGTTAACGTGAAATAGCAGGTTCGGAGCGACTGGTGATAGTCGAGCGAAGCGAGCGAACTGGTAGCCCCGCCCTGGGGCGGGGATGGGGTGGAGGGACTTCAATTCGCTTTTAGTTTCGGCCGCTGCGCTTAACGCCGATGACGCCGGCGTTAGCCTCCACTGAAACTTCGTTTTCGCGTGTTTCATCTTTGGCGGGTGGTGCTCGGTACCATGAGGGTTTGGCACATTCTATGCCCAGGGCGTGGCGCCGGCTACCGGCACTGGCGGCTACTTCCTTTCGGGGACCAGTTCCGGATACTCCTGCACCAGCGTCTCGCCATCCTCGCGCCAGGCATGGCAATGGTTAAGAAATGTCAGCGTGCTTGTATCGGGCCACTTGCGCGGATCCTGATCAACCTCCATCTGCCGCGCGATGCGGTCGGGCCATGATGCCTGCATGTACGTATTGGCGGCCTGCAGGACCAGTTCGGTGACATGGGTGCAGCCGTGCGTGCCGCCCATCACCTTGCGCACCTGCTGCGAGAAGCCGGCGCCGATGCGCAGCCCTATCAATCCGCGATAGGCGGGGTCGGTACCGCCACACATGGCCCACGGTGCCTGCTCGGTTTCTGCCTTGACATCCTGAATCGTGTAGTCGCTGTCGATGGTCAGGGTCACCGACATGCGATGCATGGTCTCGCCCACCTGAACCGAGGGCCGCGACCGGAACTTGACCTCCTGTCCCTTCACATCGGACAGCGTGGCTTCGATGTCCAGCAATCCATTTTTTCTGCGAAAAGCGCGGCAAATGATCTGGCGGGTATGAACGAGTTCGCGTTCGTTGCCTGGTGTCATGTCTATCTCGCTAGAAACGGCTGAAACGGCAATTGGACGACTGGCATCGCCGTATCACGAGCGCCGACTTTTCGAACGCTCTCAGGTGGACGCATCGGTGACGGCGGATTTTTGAAGTGCTTCGCGCAAGGCCTGGAACGGCAGCAGAACGCATTTGTGTCGGCTGACATGCGCACGAGCCGGCTCGAACATTGACAATTCCGGCCAGTCGTGGGGAACCGGAGCACCATCTTTGAGCATGGCTTCCAGCGCCTGTACCACAGCATCGATGCTTGCTTGATTCTTTCCCGCCGCATGTACCCCGATCACCGACGCGGCGGCGCGGCACAGCAAGCAGCCTTTGGTTTCGTGCGCGACAGCGACGATGCCATCGCCTCCCAGCGCAACTTGCATGCGCACGCGGTCGCCGCACAGACGGTTGTCCAGCTTCGATTCGCCCGACGCCTGCGCCAGTTGCCCATGCCCATGATCAGCCTTGGCAAACTGCTTGATTGCATCCTGATAGAGGGAATCGCTCGCGCTCATGTCAGTTCCCGCCGCGCCACGTCCAGAGCGGCCAGCAGTGCGTCAATATCTGCCGTATCGTTGTAGAGCGCAATACTGGCGCGCGTGCAGCCTTCCACACCCAGCGCCGCAAGCAACGGCTGGGCGCAGTGGTGGCCACCGCGCAACGCCAGATGATGAGCGTCAAGCACCTGGCAGATGTCGTGTGGATGCAGACCGGGTATATCGAAAGAGACTATCGGCGCACGCTTCGAATTGGACGTCGTGGTATCGATGCCGAGCAGGCGCAGATCCGGAATGCGCTTCAAGCCTTCGATCAAAGCCTGGCACAAAGCTTTTTCACGGGCATGGATCGCCGGCCAGGGGAGGCTCAACATCCAGTCGAGCGCAGCGCCAAGACCAACGGCCTGAGCGATGGGTGGTGTGCCGGCTTCAAAACGATGCGGCGGTTCGGCCCAGGTACTGCGCGTTGGCGTGACTTCACCGATCATGCCGCCGCCACCCAGAAACGGCGGCATCGCAGCCAGCAATTTCTGACGGCCCCAGAGCACGCCGATAGCGCCCGGCCCGAAACACTTGTGCCCGGAGAAGGCATAGAAATCCACGCCCAGCGCGCGCACGTCCTGCGGCCCGTGCGGTACCGCCTGCGCCCCATCGAGCAAGACCCTGGCTCCGACCTGATGCGCCGCCGCAACTACAGTGTCAACATCGGTCCACTCACCGGTGACATTCGAACAATGCGTCAGCGCCACGAGACGACAACGGCTGCCCATCCGTTCCGACAACTGCGCGAGATCAAGTCTTCCGTCGGCAGTTACCGGTATCACTGCCAGATCAATACCGATACGGTCGCGCAGCATCTGCCAGGGTACAAAGTTGCTGTGATGCTCTGCCTCCGAGATCAGCACCCGGTCACCGGCTTGCAGCGTATTGCCGAAGGCATGGGCGACCAGGTTCAGTGAGGCGGTGGCGCCCGAAGTAAAGACAATCTCGTCGGCCGAGGCAGCGTTGAGAAAACGCGCTACGCTGCGGCGCGCATTCTCATAGGCAAGATCGGCGGCTTCGGCCAGACGATAGGTGCCACGCGAAACATTCGCACGACTGGTGGTTTCGTGGTGCAACACGGCGTCCAGCGCCGAGCGATGTATTTGTGACGTCGCCGCACTGTCCAGGTAGTGCAGCTCGGGAGCCGCAGCCAGCAGCGGGAACTCCGCGCGCAGCGCAGTTGCGTCGGCGTTCATTTCAGATCACCCATTGCAGCGAGCGCCTCGGGCGTGTCTACGTCAGTGAAGATCGCATTGTCGTCGAACTCGATGCTGTGAATCTGCTCGGCGTGGCGCTGCAACAAATCACGGGCGCCAACATCGCCCTGGACACTTTGCATGTCGGCGAA
>JAIPCF010000031.1 GCA_021738385.1 Sulfuritalea sp.
GTGCGAAATTCGAGGGAGTGATTTGAGGTTGTCGGCAAAAGCCATTTCAAATCCTTTTTGCCAACTCAGCGGCTTTGCCTATGTAGGAGGCGGGAGTCATATCGAGCAGACGCTGGCGGTCGCTGGCAGGTAGTGGTAGTGCCTCTATGAATGTTCGCAAGGCATCCTTTTCGATGCCTTTGCCGCGGGTCAATTCCTTGAGCTGCTCATAGGGATTGGGTACGCCAAAGCGACGCATCAAGGTTTGTACCGGCTCTGCCAATACTTCCCAGGCATCGTCCAGATCTTCAGCGAGGCGCTGCGGATTGGCCTCAAGTTTCGACAATCCGCGTAAGGTCGAATCAAATGCCAAAAGCGTGTGACCAAAGGCGACGCCCATGTTTCGAAGCACCGTGGAATCGGTAAGGTCCCGTTGTAACCGGGAGATCGGTAGCTTTTCCGCCAGATGGCGAAGGATGGCGTTGGCGAGACCGAGATTGCCCTCGGAGTTCTCGAAGTCAATGGGGTTGACCTTGTGCGGCATGGTCGAAGAGCCGATCTCTCCGTCTTTCAGCTTTTGCTTGAAGTAGCCAAGCGAAATGTATTGCCACAGGTCGCGGTCGGCATCGATTAATACCGAGTTGGCGCGTGAGATGGCGTCGAATAACTCCGCCATTGCATCGTGAGGCTCAATCTGGATAGTGTAGGGATTGAACTCGAGTCCGAGCGATTCAATGAAGCGACGGTTGAATGACTCCCAGTCGATATCAGGATAGGCCGCGAGATGCGCGTTGTAGTTGCCGACCGCACCATTGAATTTTGCGGTAAGGGATACGGCCGAAATCTGGCGCCGACTGCGAATCAGGCGCGCGGCGATATTTGCCATTTCCTTGCCCAGAGTGGTGGGTGTCGCCGGTTGACCGTGGGTTCGGGCCAGCATCGGCATTTCAGCCAGATGATGAGCCAGTTCCCGCATTCTTTCAATAATGCGATCCAGCTCTGGCAACAAACACGCGGCAACGGCATCAGCGAGCATCAATGCATGTGAAACATTGTTGATATCTTCAGAGGTGCAGCCAAAATGAATGAACTCGCTGACACGCATGACCTCGGGATTGCCCGAAAGGGCTTCCTTCAGCCAGTACTCCATGGCTTTGACGTCATGATTGGTGCGGGCCTCAATTTCCTTGATGGCTTCCGCATCGGCGATCGAAAAATTGGTGATGAGGCGGTCGAGTTCTTTCTGTGTCGTCTTTGAGAATGCGAGACACTCCGCCACTTCCTGCGCTGCTGCGAGCGACTTCAGCCATTCAATCTCTACCCGTACGCGATTGCGAATGAGACCATATTCCGAGAAATGGACGCGTAGATTTTCAACTTTTGCAGCGTAGCGACCGTCGAGTGGAGATAGGGCGGTAATCGGGTTGAATGTCATGGTCAATACGGGATGGATTGGTGCCCTGCCAGGCACTAGAAATGTGCGCAGATTTTAGCATGTGCGTTTCCGACACCTGATCGTGCTCAATTGCCCGAGTCGGGCGCCGTGTTATAGTTTTGCGGCCCATCACCTCGCGCAATTTGACTCAATGAAACTCATCGGTTCCCATACCAGCCCTTACGTTCGCAAGATACGCATTGTGCTAGCCGAAAAGAAAATCGATTACGAACTTGTTCTCGAATCTCCTTGGGTCGAAGGGAATCAAGTCGGCGTCCACAATCCACTGGGCAAGGTTCCGGTACTGATCCTGGATGATGACGGTACGCTCTACGATTCTCGCGTTATCGCCGAATACCTGGACGCGGTGGCACCGAACAACCGTTTAATCCCCGCCTCGGGCCGGGAGCGCATTAACGTAAAGCGCTGGGAAGCGCTTGCAGACGGAGTGTTGGATGCGGCTGTTGCGGTGTTTCTAGAGTCAAAGCGTTCTGATGGTGAGCGTAGCCTGTCGTGGATAGAACGGCAACGCGGGAAAATCTCTCTGGCGTTGCATGCAATGTCAGAGGACCTCGAGCAGCAGCCGTGGTGCCACGGCAACAGTCTTTCCTTGGCGGATATCGCTGTCGGGTGTGCGCTGGGTTATGTCAGCTTCCGGCTTGGCGATATCGCATGGGCTGGACAGTATCCCAATCTGGATAGTCTTTACGAAAAGTTGATGCAGCGTCCCTCCTTTGTCGAGACGGTTCCGCGAGACTAGGTGTTACCGTTTGATCAGCTATCCATCGGGCACAAGCGCTGCCAAGCTCACTAAGCTTCGTCTTCGCCCTGGGATTGGACGTTTGCCCCGTCAAGGCGCGCAATCAAACGCGGTAAAAGGTTTTTTTCAGCCTGATGGGTGAGCTCTCCCATTAGCTGGTCTGCCAGTCCATCGGTGACTTTAAGCACCGCCTGCGGCAATTCCTGATCAAGCCAGCGTGAAAGTTCTTCACGCAGGGCATCGAGATGGTGCTGCATGTGGGGCGGTGCAGTGGCAAGTGCCGCTTCATCATCAGTGACAACATCCGTCAGAATGGGCAAATCTTCCTCAGGCAGCGTAGCCGCAGGTTCCTCGATCGATAAGGTTGACCCTGCTACAAACACACGAGTGCGTCGAATCAACGCATCGGCTTTTTGCAAGAGGTCAGTTGTTTCTTCGTCGGCCATCTCTTAGATGTCCTCGGAAAATTCGCGTGCTTCGAGTGGATAGCCGCGCTCGCGGTAGTAGCGGTAACGCTCACGTCCCAGCTGTTTGCTTTCATCTGCAATGCATACGATCTCGACTACCTGCTGAAATCGGCTGAAGCCGGGCGGAATTGAGTCAGAAAGATTCAGTAGAAACTCGTCATGTGGTGGATTGTCAGTATCAGAAGCTAGGATGATCGGCGTCTGTGCCGCCAAGGGGTCGTTTCCAAGGCAGTGTGGCGTAAAACCGGATGCCTGGTGGACCCAAAGCAGCCGGTCGAGCTTGTCGGAAGTCTCTCTATCAGGGACATAGACTAGAATTTTTCTAGACTTGCTGCTCGCTAAAGCAAGCCAAGCAGCCACAGCCTGGAGTCTGTCACGCGCTCCGTGAAGAAAGGTGATCTGAGTCATGCCCGCTTGCGTTTGGTTGCTCGCTGCGCAGCACGGTTTGCTCTATCCATCAGGAAGTGCGCCAACAAGGGAACCGGTCGCCCAGTGGCCCCCTTTTCCTTTCCCGATTTCCAGGCCGTTCCGGCGATGTCTAGATGAGCCCAGTGATACTGTTCAGTGAAGCGAGATAGGAAGCAGGCGGCTGTTATGGTACCGGCTGCGCGGCCTCCAATATTGGCAATATCTGCAAAGTTGCTTTTCAATTGCTCCTGATAATCATCCCACAGCGGTAACTGCCAGGCTCGGTCATAGGCTTCGTTGCCGGCGTCGAGCAATTCCCTCGCCAGACTGTCGCAGTTGGCCAAAAGTCCGGTAGTAACATGCCCGAGCGCAATTATGCAGGCACCTGTCAGTGTGGCTATATCAACTACGCATTCCGGATCAAGGCGTTCGACATAAGTGAGTGCATCGCAGAGAATAAGCCGGCCTTCGGCGTCCGTGTTCAGTATTTCAACTGTCTTGCCCGATAGTGAGGTGATTACGTCGCCTGGCTTGGTGGCGGCACCTCCGGGCATATTTTCAACGGTCGGAATAATTCCGACCACATTGAGTGGAAGTTTCATTTTGGCCGCTGCTTTTAGCACTCCCAATACACTGGCGGCCCCGCACATGTCGTACTTCATTTCATCCATTTCCAGCCCGGGCTTGAGTGAGATTCCGCCGGAATCGAATGTGACCCCCTTTCCGACGAGTACGATCGGCTTTAATTTTTCGTCAGCCCCCGCATGTCGCAGAATGATGAACTTGGGCGGCTCTGCTGATCCTCGCGCAACCGAGAGCAGTGTATTCATGCCGAGTTTTTCCATTTCCGTTCGGTCGAGTATCTCAACCCCAAGTCCATGGCTGGAGCCTAGTTCTCTCGCTTGATCAGCGAGATAGGTAGGAGTGCAGATATTTCCGGGCAGATTTCCGAGATTCTTTGCGAGTTCCATTCCGCTCGCGATAGCCAATCCTTCTGCAAGCGCCGATTCCGCGGTGGCAAGTTCGTTGCGGCGTGTGACGCAGAATGTCAATTTGCGAAGAGGGCGGCGCACTTCGTCCTTTTTCGATTTTAGGCGATCAAAACGATAGAGTGTTTCTTGCACAACTAGAGACGCTTGCCTAATTTTCCAAGCCACATCGCGTTTCTTGACGGGAATCTCGGTCAAATATAGCGTTCCGTCGAATCCACCAGTTTCATTGAGTTGTCTAACCGCCGTGGCGATTGAAGCACGGTATTCCTTTTCCCTGAACTCTCTTTCCTTGCCAAGTCCAACAAGCAAGATACGATCAGCTTCGACGCCAGGAACGCCATGGAGCAAGAGACTGGTACCAGCCTTGCCCTCCATATCGCCTCGACGCAGGATATCGCTCAAAAACTGATCGGCCGCATGGTCAATGATCTCGGCAGCGGCAGAAAGTTTCCTTGCTTCAAACACACCGACCACCACGCAAGCGCTACGCTGCTTTTCAGGGCTTCCGCTTTTTATGCTAAATTCCAAAATGCTCTCCTAGAGGCGATTGGGACTCCACCGAATTGTTCAGTTTTGTGCGATTTTTGTGGATACCTGCATTATTCCCCAAGTTTTTGCTAAAAGTCAAAACTGAAGCGCCCTCATATACGATGATTTTTCAACGCGCCGCAATTCGAGAGTTCACCCATACTGCGGCCGGAGTTTTCGTCGCTTTGTTCGCGATTCTGATGACAACCCAATTGATCAGATTGCTGGGCGACGCGGCGGGAGGGAGGCTGGCCTCAGAGGCGGTTATCGCTCTTCTGGGTTTCCGTGCTATTAGCTATTTGCCGGTGTTGCTTTCCTTGACCTTGTTTATTGCGGTGCTCATGACCGTGTCGCGCTGGTATCGCGATTCTGAAATGGTTGTTTGGCTGGCGGCGGGAGTTCCGCTTACCGCATGGATCAAACCCGTATTGAAGTTTGTTGGGCCACCAGTGATCGTTATCGCGGTTCTTTCTCTGCTGCTGGCGCCTTGGGCAACACAGAAAAGCGAGGCCTATCGACAGCGCATGGACCAGCGTGATGACATCGCTCGGGTTTCGCCTGGCGCGTTTAACGAATCAAGCTCGGCTGATCGAGTGTTCTTTGCTGAGAGCGTGGCCGGCGATCATGGAAAAGTAAAAAACGTTTTCATTAGCTCAATTCAACAAGGGCGGTTGGGCGTCATGGCGACAGCTCAAGGTCATACAGAGACCATGCCTAATGGAGATCGGTTCCTTGTTCTTGATCGCGGAAGGCGCTATGAGGGCGAGGCTGGAACAACAGAATACAGAGTGATGGAGTTCGATCGTTATGCGTTGCGAATTGAAACAAAAGAAGCACGTGGGCTAGAAGATTCGCCGCGTACGAAACCGATTTGGGAGCTAGTACGCAATCCACAATTGGCGAACCTTGCCGAACTACTATGGCGTTTGGGCTTGCCGCTGGCAGCGCTTAATCTCGCTGTTCTGGCAATACCTTTATCATTCGTCAATCCGCGCGCCGGACGCGCTACCAATCTTGTCTTCGCGTTGTTCACTTACATGATTTATAGCAA
Source organism: Sulfuritalea sp. (assembly GCA_021738385.1). Classification (GTDB taxonomy): domain Bacteria; phylum Pseudomonadota; class Gammaproteobacteria; order Burkholderiales; family Rhodocyclaceae; genus Sulfuritalea. The sequence goes on from JAIPCF010000031.1 coordinate 5,621, forward strand.
TCTGCTAAGCGTAAGCCAAGCGTGGGTTGCACAAGGAAAGCTACGCTTTGAAATAGGTGTCTGGGCGGTCCATGTTGGTATGTTTTTACTTTTGGTCGTTCTCTTTTATCGCCGCCAGAATCCTCTTGCCTGGGGTCGATTTAAGTGGCGCTAAAGATTTACGAGCGGCACCTCGCGCGAGAAATTTATGCAACCACCGCACTTGTATTGGCTGCATTTTTGATGCTATTCGCCTTCTTTGATCTCATTCACGAGCTGGAGAGTATTGGCAAAGGCGGCTATGAACTAATCCATGCCCTGGGTTATGTGACTTTGACATTACCTGGCAGGCTGTACGAATTGCTACCCATCGGGGTACTAATTGGTACTTTATATGCGCTTACGGTGCTTGCTCGGCATTCCGAGATCACTGTGCTGCGGGCTGCGGGTCTTTCAACGGGAAACTTGCTGCTGACGCTGGCAAAGATCGGATTGGTGTTTGCCTGTTTGACTCTTTTGTTGGGTGAGTTTATCGCTCCACCGGCGGAGCGCGCAGCCCAGCGGTTGAGGCTAAAGGCGATGGGTAGCCTGGTGGCTCAAGAATTTCGTTCTGGACTTTGGGTCAGGGATGAGCGAGCCTTTGTAAATGTTCGCGAAGTACTTCCCGATTCATCCTTGCGGACAGTGCGCGTGTTTGAGTTCGATGAGAAGTTTCAATTACTTTCGATCAGTGAAGCTGAGCGCGGACTCTATCTTTCTAGCGGCAACTGGTCGCTCGTGGGAGTGGTTCGCACTGTGTTCTCAGGTGACTCGGCAAGTGTGGAGCGGTTTGGCGAACTGAACTGGAAGTCAGCGCTCAGCCCCGATCTGCTTGCAGTGCTGCTGGTTGTTCCGGAACGCATGTCACTGGTCAACCTTTATCTCTACATACAACATTTAAGCGGCAACCAGCAGAAGACTGATCGTTACGATATTGCAATGTGGAAGAAGCTCATTTATCCGCTGGCGGCACTTGTGATGATGGCGCTGGCACTACCGTTTGCCTATATGCAGGATCGAATGGGGGCCGTCAGCATCCGGGTTTTTGCTGGAATAATGCTGGGCATTGGTTTTCACATGTTGAACGGGCTGTTTTCCAGCCTCGGCGTAATCAACAGTTGGCCACCGTTTTTTTCTGCAATCACTCCGAGCATACTTTTCTTGCTGATGGCAGCAGGAATGCTATGGTGGGCTGAGCGGCGCTGATCGCACTGAGTCGGGCTTGAGCACAAGCCTGGTTCCTGCCAGCCGGTCATGCAGAAATTGCTGATCACGATCAAACAACGCCCAGAGCACTCCCACGCCTAGATATGCGATGCTGGGCCAAGCCAGCGCGTAGCGTAGAGCCAGTCGAGGCAGGGTCGCCTTAGCGCCGCTAGGAGTTGACAGCTGTATCTTCCATGTCTGCATAGCCAAGGTTTGTCCACCTCGGTGCCAACACCAAAGGAAGTATATTCCAAGCACCACGAATACGTGGCTCAATAGTGCCCAACCGGGTAGAACTACGCCCAATCCCATACCTAGAGCAAGTTGGGGAAGCATGAAGGTGGCTGAGAGAACGCCTAGCAGCAGGAGGCTCTCATACATCATGCTTGCGATGCGACGGCGCATCCTTGGGATCGGGTCCATTGAGGTTGGCATAGTGTTAAATCATTGCGGCGCCGTTTGCTCGGTTGATACGCTTGGGGTCGAGTGTTTGCCAATAATAGCTGACGTGGTGGGCGCTGATTTTTTTGATTTCGAGGCAAGTGACGCTTTCTTCAGCGCAGCTTCAGCCTTGAGGCGCTTCTTTTCACTTTCTGGAAGCGCGTTGTATTCTTGCCATTTTTTTCTAACGGCGTCCTTTGTTTCGGGGGAAGCCTTTTGCAACGATTTGTACTTGTCGCGCGCGCGTTTGCGGTCGTCCGGTGAAAGTTTGGCCCAATCGGTCATGCGACGCTGCATGCGAGCTTTCTCGTCGCTTTTCATCGATCCATAGCGTTTGGAAATTCCCAGCCATTTCTTCCGCCGGAAACCGTCCATCTTGTCCCATTCGTTGGCAAGTGGAGCCAGGATTTGCTTTTGTTCCTTGCTCAATTGAGACCACGACGGCTGTGCAAGGGGTGGTGTTATTCCTGCTTGGCCCAATGGAGCGACAAGCCAAAGCGCTACTGCAAGGATGAGTCTGAAGCGCGCTCTAGCCATGCGTTGAAGCCTCTGTCAATATATGCGGAGGGGGGAAGTTCATCAGCCAGGAGGGCGCTGTCAATTTCCGCAAACTCCTGTGTTTGCTCCAAGGCTTTCCAATAATAAGTTCCTGCTGCGCCGATACTCAATGCCATGACGGCGAGTAGGGTGCGGGCGTTGGAAAAAACTACAAATTCGGCCAGTTCGGCGACGTGTCCGATACCGGTCAAACGAAGCCATCCAGCAGACATCCGTTGGTTTTCTAAAGCGGCTTGACGATTTAAATCGAGTCGTCTTGAGACATTATTATCAATAGTATCAAGGCCTTGGTTAAGAGTCTGCCTGACTTTGTAGCCGATTTCCGTATCATCGTTCATAGCTTTATGCCCAATTCGGTCATTGCCGTCGCAAGCGTGTGTGTGGCGCGCGAGCAATGTGTCTTCACACTTCCTTCCGAGCACCCCATGACCGCAGCTGTTTCGGCTATATCCATCTCTTCCCAATAACGCAACAGAAAGGCTTCACGTTGACGTGCTGGTAACTTCTGAATCTCTTTCTCAATGATAGCAAGGGTTTGTTTTTGCTCCAACCGCCGGTGAGGTGTTGCCAAACCCTCAGACTCTTGCTTCGATGAGATAGTTTCAAGGAAATCAGAATCCTCGTCACTATTTAGGGCAAAAGACGATAGAAGAGTTGTCCACAGGGATTGAACCTTGGCACGCCGATAGTTATCACGAATGGCGTTCTGCAATATTCGCTGAAACAGCATCGGCCACTCTTTGAGAGGGCGATCACCATATTTTTCTGCCAGTCGCATCATGGCATTCTGGACAATGTCTAGCGCTGTTTCTTCGTTTCGAACCGCATACAATGCCTGCTTGAAGGCACGCCGCTCGACGCTGGACAGAAAATCAGACAGTTCTTTTTGGGAGCCCAGAGTACGCACCTACCGATTTTGAACTGAGTATCACTGAAAAGTGTGGACTAAAAATCTTGACCATTCGTGGGCTAGCCAGTAAGGTTATATGTTTCACTCGAAAAGTGTAACAGGTGTAATCAATGCAGCTAACTGGCGCAGAAATTGTAATCAAGTGCTTGCAAGAGGAAAAGGTCGAATTCGTATTCGGCTATCCCGGCGGCTCCGTACTCTATATTTATGATGAATTGTTCAAGCAGGACACGTTCAAGCATATCTTGGTTCGTCACGAGCAGGCGGCCGTTCATGCGGCAGATGCTTATTCGAGATCCTCGAACAAAATTGGCGTCTGCATGGTTACTTCTGGACCCGGCGTTACCAATGCGGTAACAGGGATAGCTACGGCGCACATGGACTCCGTGCCGATGGTGATCATAAGTGGGCAAGTGCCGACGGCGTATATCGGGCAAGATGCTTTTCAGGAGTGCGACACTGTGGGTATCACGCGCCCTTGCGTCAAACACAATTTCCTGGTCAAGGACGTAAGAGACCTTGCGGTTACCTTTAAGAAAGCGTTCTATATTGCAAAAACTGGCCGACCTGGCCCTGTGTTGATCGATATACCTAAGGATATCACCAACCAAACGTGTGAGTTCGAGTACCCCAAATCGATCACCATGCGGTCTTACAACCCAGTAATCAAAGGTCACAGCGGACAAATCAAGAAGGCGGTCCAAATGCTTTTGGATGCCAAGCGGCCAATAATCTACGCAGGTGGGGGAGTCGTTCTCTCGGATGCGGCGGAGAAGTTGACCAAGCTAAGCCACAGTCTCGGGTATCCCGTTACCAATACATTGATGGGTTTAGGCGGATTTCCGGCAACGGACAAGCAGTCTCTAGGAATGTTGGGCATGCATGGCACCTACGAAGCGAATATGGCCATGCAGAACTGCGATGTCCTGATCGCCGTTGGAGCCCGTTTCGATGACCGAGTCATTGGTAATCCAACGCATTTCGCTGAGGTATCGCGCAAGATAATTCATATCGATATTGATCCGTCCTCGATCTCAAAGCGTGTCAGAGTAGATGTTCCAATCGTTGGAAATCTACCCGATGTTCTAGATGAGTTGCAGAAACATCTAGGAGCATCTGGCGGCAAGCCCAATTCAAAAGCCTTGGCCGCGTGGTGGAAGCAGATCGACGAGTGGCGGGGCAAGAAGTCGCTTAAATACAAGCAGGGCAAAGAAATCATAATGCCCCAGTACGTAGTTGAAAAGCTGTATGAAGTTACTGGGGGAGAGGCGTTCGTGACGTCTGACGTAGGGCAACATCAGATGTGGGCGGCACAGTATTACAAGTTTGACAAGCCTCGGCGTTGGATTAACTCGGGTGGGTTGGGCACCATGGGTGTTGGTTTGCCTTACGCGATGGGCGTGCGTTTTGCAAATCCGAAAGCCACAGTAGCATGTGTCACTGGCGAAGGTTCGATTCAGATGAATATCCAGGAGCTTTCGACTGCGAAGCAATTCCGTCTGCCAATCAAGATTATCAATCTCAACAATCGCTACTTAGGCATGGTGCGTCAATGGCAGCAGATGTTTCATGGGAATCGCTATGCCGAATCTTATGTCGATGCCTTGCCGGATTTCGTAAAGCTGGCAGAGGCTTACGGGCACGTTGGGATGAAGATCGAGCGTCCTGTTGATGTTGAACCTGCTCTTCGAGAGGCATTCACCAAGCATAAGAATGACTTGGTATTTATGGATTTCCTGACTGACCAGACGGCCAACGTGTATCCGATGGTGGCAGCCGGCAAAGGCCTTTCAGAAATGATTTTGGCCGAGGAACTGTAAGCATGCGACATATCATTTCCATTCTTATCGAAAACGAAGCTGGCGCACTATCACGTGTTTCAGGTTTATTCTCGGCGCGCGCTTTCAATATCGAATCACTGACAGTGGCGCCAACGGAAGACGCATCTCTTTCCCGTATGACAATCGTCAGCACTGGTTCCGACGATGTCATCGAGCAGATCACCAAGCAGCTTAACAAGCTGATCGATGTCGTCAAAGTCGTTGATTTGTCCGAAGCCGCACATATAGAGCGTGAACTGATGCTGGTTAAGGTGCGCGCCGCAGGAAAAGACAGGGAGGAAATGAAGCGAATCGCAGATATTTTTCGCGGCCGCATCATTGATGTTACCGATTCAACCTATGTAATTGAGCTTACGGGTAATGGTTCCAAACTCGATGCCTTCCTCGAAGCTATTGATCGCTCGTTGATCCTAGAAACCGTTCGCACTGGTGTTTCAGGAATTGGGCGTGGCGATCGAATTCTCAAAGTCTGAACTCTGAAACCAAGGAAAAAGAATGAAAGTCTATTACGACAAAGATGCCGACATCTCTCTGATTAAGGGCAAGAAGGTCACTATCGTCGGCTATGGCTCGCAGGGCCATGCACATGCACAGAATCTTAGGGATTCAGGGGTCAAGGTGACCGTCGGCCTGCGAAAGGGCGGAGCATCCTGGAGCAAAGCAAAGAAAGCCGGTCTTAAGGTCGAAGAAGTAGCCAAAGCGGTGAAAGAGGCGGATGTTGTCATGATGCTATTGCCGGACGAGACCATTCCAGCGGTTTACCATGGCGAAGTAGAGGCCAACATGAAGAAGGGCGCTACGCTGGCTTTCGCTCATGGTTTCAATATTCACTACAATCAGATACTTCCTCGTGCCGATCTGGATGTCATTATGGTCGCACCGAAAGGTCCTGGTCATACAGTACGATCGGAGTACGTACGCGGTGGCGGAGTACCCTCGCTGATAGCGATTCATCAGGACAAGTCAAGCAAGGCCAAAGACATCGCTTTGTCCTATGCTGCTGCCAATGGTGGCACCAAGGGCGGAGTAATTGAGACCAATTTCCGAGAGGAAACCGAGACCGACTTGTTCGGCGAACAGGCGGTGCTTTGCGGTGGACTGGTTGAGTTAATCAAGGCGGGCTACGAGACATTAACCGATGCCGGATACGCGCCAGAGATGGCATATTTTGAGTGTCTGCACGAAGTCAAACTGATTGTGGATCTGATATTCGAAGGTGGCATCGCCAATATGAACTACTCGATTTCTAACAACGCCGAATATGGCGAGTATGTGACTGGGCCAAAAGTGATCGGCGTGGAAGCTCGCGCGGCGATGAAAGAAGCTTTGAAATCGATTCAGGAAGGCGAGTATGCCAAGAAGTTCATTCTCGAAGGCCGCACCAACTATCCGGAAATGACCGCGCGCCGTCGGTTGACTGCCGCGCATCCCATTGAGCAGGTGGGCGAGCAGTTGCGTGCAATGATGCCCTGGATCAAAAAGAACCAACTAGTTGATCAGACCAAGAACTGAATAAAGTCAATTGTGGCTTTATGAGGTGCCCAGTGGTACTGCGCACCTCACAGCATTTCGCTGCTGATCGCTGGCAAGTGTTTGGTTTAGAGTTGGAAGGCAATCCTATCTCGACTTTGTAGATGGCTTTGCCTGAGCCGTTAGAATAGCCACATCTTATTCCGCGATCCCATGATGCCCGTCATCCCCCCCCGCAAGGCGCTGATGAATTCCGAGTTGCGTCGGCGCGGAATTTATTTGCTGCCGAATCTGCTGACAACCGCCGCTCTGTTCGCAGGGTTTTACGCAATCGTCCAAGCTATGACAGGGCGTTTTGAGCATGCTGCTGTGGCGATATTCATTGCCATGGTATTTGATGGTCTTGATGGTCGGGTCGCGCGCATGACTCGAACACAAAGCGCTTTCGGTGCCGAGTACGATTCGTTATCCGATATGGTGTCTTTTGGCGCGGCCCCCGCGTTGATCGTGTTCGAGTGGGCGATGAAAGGCATGGGCAAATGGGGGTGGATTGCAGCTTTTGTCTATTGCGCTGGAGCGGCGCTACGTTTGGCTCGCTTCAACACGAACATAGATGTGGTGGATAACCGTAGTTTTCAGGGCCTGCCGAGCCCGGCAGCAGCGGCTTTGGTTGCCGGTTTCATTTGGATTATCAATGATCTAGGTATTGCTGGAGCAGATGTGCGCTGGTACGCCTTCGCATTGACTCTTTTCGCTGGAGTTACGATGGTCAGTACCCTACCGTATTGGAGCGGAAAGGATATCAATCTCAGGCGTAGCGTGCCCTTCATGGTACTTCCTGCAATTGTTTTGGGCTACGTTTTGGTGTCGTCATATCCGCCGGGAGTATTGTTCGGATTATTTCTTGCATATGCCATTTCTGGTTATGTCATGGCTGCTTGGAATTGGCGAAAGAGCCGGCGGAAGCAAATTGCCGGAGGTGGTTAGCTTTAGAAGATTTTGCGCTGAACAAAAAAGGCTTGTTCAGCGAGCCAAAATTAGTTGCATGCTCGGAATAAAGTCTTTATAGTCGTTTCCATGTTTGCGACATTTGTTTTTTGTAGTTTGTTTCTTGCCTTATCAGGCGCGCTGATTGTGCGCTCGCCGTTGCGCGCCAAGCTGCTTCCGCTGCTGCGCCGCGCGCGCTAAAAACTTCCCACTCCACAATCCGGTTTTATTGTTATCCGCCCTGCAAAGGGCGGCATAGACCACTATTGGTTTTCCACAGGAGACAACCATGTCCAAAGAGCACTTGATCATATTTGATACAACTTTACGCGACGGCGAACAAAGTCCGGGCGCTTCGATGACCAAGGAAGAAAAATTGCGCATCGCCCGTCAACTGGAGCGGATGCGCGTGGATGTCATTGAGGCCGGCTTCCCGGCCGCCTCGAATGGCGATTTTGATGCGGTCAAGGCCGTGGCGGAAGTTATCACCGACTCTACCGTCGCTGGTTTGTGCCGGGCGTTTGACAAGGACATCTCGCGAGCCCTTGAGGCGGTCAAGCCTGCAAAATCAGGGCGAATCCATACATTCATCGCCACCAGTCCGATTCATATGGAAAAGAAATTGCGGATGTCCCCGGATGACGTGCTGATTGCTGCAACTCACGCTGTGAGATTCGCGCGGAACGGGATCGATGATGTCGAGTTTTCCTGCGAAGATGCCGGGCGTTCCGACCTCGAATTTCTGTGCCGCATTATTGAGGCAGTGATCAAGGAGGGTGCGTCCACGATCAACATTCCGGATACGGTGGGCTACAACGTCCCCGGTCAATATGCGGAGCGTATCCAGCAGCTTCGCGAACGAATTCCAAACTCCGACAAGGTGATTTGGTCGGTTCATTGTCATAACGATTTGGGGTTGGCGGTGGCAAATAGTCTTGCTGCTGTAATGGTCGGTGCGCGGCAGATCGAGTGCACAATCAACGGTCTTGGAGAGCGCGCGGGAAATGCAGCGCTGGAAGAGGTCGTTATGGCTGTGCATACAAGACAAGATGTCTTTCCTTGTATAACGCGTATCGATACGACCCAGATAGTGTCGGCATCCAAGATGGTGTCGAGCATTACCGGCTTCCCCGTACAGCCGAACAAGGCGATTGTCGGCGCCAATGCATTTGCTCATGAATCAGGCATACATCAGGATGGCGTGTTAAAGCATCGTGAAACCTACGAGATTATGCGGGCTGAGGATGTAGGCTGGAATGCAAATAAGCTTGTGCTTGGTAAGCATTCCGGACGCACCGCGTTCAAGGCACGGTTGAAGGAGCTCGGTATAGAAGTAGAAAGCGAACAAGTGCTGAATACTGCTTTCACCCACTTCAAGGAACTTGCTGACAAGAAACATGAGATCTTTGACGAAGATTTGCATGCATTGATGAGTGACGAGATGGTTCTATCCGATGACGAACACTACAAGTTGGTTTCATCAATGTTTCACTCTGAGACGGGTGAAGTGCCGCAGGCGAGATTGACAATATCTGCCGGAGGAGAGGAACAGCATGCTGAATCCAGTGGTAGCGGCCCGGTTGATGCTACTTTCAGGGCCATCGAAAGTGTGGCTGATAGCGGTTCAGAGTTGCTGCTGTTTTCGGTGAATGCCATAACCACGGGTACCGACGCGCAAGGTGAAGTGACTGTGCGCTTGGGCAAGGACGGTCGAATTGTGAACGGTCAGGGTGCAGATACGGACATCGTGGTGGCGTCGGCAAAGGCCTATCTCAACGCGCTCAACAAATTGAGCTCAGGTCGGGAGAAGCTTAATCCACAGCTTTGATGGTTCGAGAGGGCGCACTTGCCCGCGCGTAAGCAAGGCACCCGGCAAACAGAAGCACGGCAAGAGCGGTTTCGACAAAGGCAAGTGCTTGACTTGCGCCTGAGTCTGAAACTGCTCTTACCAAACCCTCGGTGAGATAGGTCAGAGACAACATGGAGGTCCATTGATGGGTATAGCGGGAACCGCGCAATATGCCGAACAGTGGCAGCAATAGCGGGAGGGCTTTCAGCGCCAGCATTGACCCACCGGGTCGCAGGGGAGCGATCCAGAGTTCCCATGCCAAGCAGAGAAACAGCAGAAGAACAAGGCTGGTCGAAGTCAAACGGTTGAACCAGGGGTTCATGCGGCCATTTTCTTCGCTGTATCCGCCAAACGGCGTCCGAGCGCAACGGCGAGCATTTTTTCATGCTCACTACTTTTCGTATTTCCGCCGCGACCACTAACATGACTTGCGCCATAGGGTGTTCCACCTTGGCAAGTTTCGGACAGCGCCGCTTCGGTATAGGGAATGCCAAGGATCATCATGCCGTGATGCAGAAGAGGCAGCATCATCGACAAAAGTGTGGATTCCTGCCCTCCGTGCATTGTCGTCGTCGAGGTAAACACCACAGCAGGTTTGCCCACCAATGATCCTTTTAGCCATTCTGCACTGGTTGAGTCGAGAAAGTACTTGAGTGACGCAGCCATGTTGCCGAATCGGGTTGGGCTGCCCAGCGCGAGTCCAATGCATTCTTCCAGGTCGCGCGCATCGACGTAGGGGGAGCCATCATCCGGAATACTGGTTTCTGTCGATTCACAGACTGTCGATACTTTAGGTACAGTGCGCAGGCGTGCAGTGATTCCTGGTATCTGTTCGATTCCTCGCGCGATATTGAGCGCCAGGTCGCGGACAGAGCCGTGATGGCTGTAGTAGAGAACAAGGACTTCTTTTGATTCACCGTGCATCAGCATTCTGCGGCCTCCAGTAGAATTCAATTATATGTGGCTCATCGCGCCCTTTCGGCTGATTCTGCGCACGGCGCGGCGTTTTCATGGTGAACAGTGCGCGCAGACGGCAGCTGCGCTTTCGTTTGCCACCTTGATTGGTCTGGTGCCGATGATAGCCATGGCAGTGGCGCTGATTTCAGTTCTGCCTGCTGGCGTGGGTCTTGGGTCGGCCCTTGAAAAGTTTCTTTTGGCCAACTTGTTGCCCGATAAAGCCGGAGTCATCATCGCTAAATACCTTGGTCAGTTTGCGGTCCGAGCTGGTCATGTAACTTTTTTCGGGATCGTGATGCTCGCTGCGATTGCCCTGATGCAAATGCTGACGATTGAGAGGGCCTTCAATCGGATTTGGCAAGTCAAATCCAGTCGTCCGTTCTTACGTCGCCTGCTCATGCATGGCCTTGCGCTTCTGCTCGGGCCACTGGCTTTCGGCGGCAGTATCGCTGCAGTTTCGTATGTAGCCGGAGTCTCGCTGGGTTTGTTTAAAGAGACCTTGTGGATCAATACCTTTGTGATCCAAGGCATATTGCCATTTGCGTTTATGACAGCGTTGTTCGCCATGCTTTATTGGGGGGTTCCCAGCAGGCCGGTGAAGATATTGCATGCAACGTGTGGTGGCGTAATGGCCGCACTCGGTTTTGCTGGGCTGCAGAAGCTATTTGCAATCTATATTTCCACGGCGTTCAAGGTAAACGCGGTTGTTTATGGCGCGTTTTCCGCTGTTCCACTATTCCTTATCTGGCTTTTCGCTTCGTGGAGCGTCATTCTGATCGGAGCGTTGCTGGTTGCCGAACTTCCTCGATCGACACGCCCTTAACTTGTTGAGCGGTCCCGTTGAAATTCAAAGACTTCAATACTTGCGGTTTCGATAATATTCCTCTGAGGGACGCACTCGACGATCTGCAGGCAGGCGTCTTGCTCTTGGAGAAGGGTAAACGGACGTGCGTTGTAGTCGCCTCTTCCAGACAAAATTGCTTCGCTGCGGTTGAGACCTGGCAGAGCCGGAAGTAGAAGTGCGGGTATAGGTGGTTCCGGATTACGACGGTTCAAGGTCTGAATCCGTACGGGAATAGCCGAAGGCGCCAGAACTTCCAGGCCCAACTCGACATGGGTGCTGCTCTTGCTGCGAGCCCAGCGTACCAAGCAGATCTGCCAGGCGGCGCCGGCGCCGGTGCGTAAGCCTACGGCACAACCCGAGACAATGCCAGCGACCTCACCGATGACATGCACGATCGCATAGCCGGAAGGCCCTTCGTTAAGCAAGGTCCAATTGCTATGCGTCATCTCGCAGGCGCTGGAACTGGGCTCGGCACTTGATTCGCTTTCCAAGGCCGTCCACAAAGAACTGAGTTGCGTGCAAACATCAACGGGTATGGACTGAGGCCGACGATTGAAGCTGCGTCTTCTTGGCGTCGCCCAGCATTGACGCGCCCGCTCAAGTGCGTTGCGATAATCTGCTCCAGCGGCCTGTGGTGGCAAACCAAGTGAGGCCGGAGGTACACCGTCGTTTAGCTGCTCCAGATGTCGTGCAGTGATATCGGCCAGCTGATCGAGACGAAAGTAGAGGCAGCGCTCATTGTCAGGCCTTAGGCGGACGAGGGGAATCGGCGGCTGGTCCAGACTGGCGTTCAGCCAGAACCAGTCTTCAAATTTCTCGGGAGGAATCAGGTCAATTCGAATCGAGTTTGCATGAGACTCGAGATAATCGGCAAGAAAAGCGATTTCGCGGGGGGTCAGACCTTCCGGTTGGGCCGCCGCGAGCGCCAGTATTGCTTTGAATTGGGAGTTGATCGCACCGACTTCCACGGGCATGGTTGCAGTCGGATCAACAGAATTACGGGCGCAATGGTAGATGGCCTGAATGTTTCGCCAGAATCCCATGGGCGAAGGAATCGCGATTAGCAGGCTGGTGACGAATTGCCTTGACAGGTTGTGTATGCCCTGCAGGCAGATATGGGCCTGACTGCGATGAACCCGGGCAACTTCCAGAGGGTCGACAACTTCAGCGACTTTAAGCCAGGTTTCACCCAACTCCGCGCGCAATCCAATCAGGCTCTGAGCGACCGTTCCAAGGTGGACCGGTAATGGCAGCTTGATGTCGAGTAGCATTGGGAACAGCGTTTCGTCGATCCGTTCCGCACGTTGCTGCAACAATTCCTTGATCTTAAGGCGGTGCAGCACGGGAAGGCCTAGCGCGCTTATCGCAGCAACATGATGGCGCAAGGGTTCGAGGTCGAGCAGCGGGTCCTCATTTGCAGATCCAGCGAGCCAGTCAAGTGCTTGCTGGAGCTGAACAGGCGTTGACGGCGAGGTCTTGTTACGGCGCATGACGATCCGAACGGCCGAGGGTGAGCGTCGATTTTAGTGTAATCCGAACCGTTTTTTTCATTGCTTGAGGCGCTGTGATTTCAAAATGAGGACCAAGTTCCGATTGGCATTCAGGAGACACTACACCGAAGAGGAAAATGGGCTTTCCTTGCCGATTCTGGCCGGAAGGCAGGTAGCACCAAACCAGCCGACATTCGAGCTCTTCGTCTTGTTAATTCCTGCTATTTGAAATAAAATCGCCGGCTTTCCTGCTTTTCAAGAGAACACCATGGTTGTTATCCGTCTTGCCCGTAGTGGCGCCAAGAAGCGTCCGTTCTTCCATATGGTGGTTGCCGATTCGCGCAATCGTCGTGATGGCCGCTTCATTGAGCGCATTGGTTATTACAATCCTGTAGCTGCCGAAAATGAAAAAGGGTTGGTGGTTAATGTCGAGCGTCTTGCCTATTGGCAAGGGCATGGTGCGCAGTTGTCGCCAACCGCTGCACGCCTGGTCAAACAAGCAGCGGCTCCAAAGGCTGCCTAAGTCGCATGATTGTATTGGGGCGCATCGTGGCCCCGTTTGGAGTACAAGGCTGGTTGCGGATACATCCCTTTGGTGACGATCCCGAAGCTTGGCGGAAAATGTCACAGTGGTGGCTCTCCGCAGATGTCGATGCACCCGCCGCGAGTTGGAAGGCGTATGAGCTTGAGTCTGTCAAATTGCATGGCGACGGTGTCGTCGCCAAGCTTGTTGGAATTGATGACCGAACTGCATCCGAAGCGCTGGGTAACTGTTACTTCGGAGCGCCGCGAGAAGCTCTGCCGGCGCCAGTAAAAGATGAGTACTACTGGGCCGATCTGATCGGCCTAAAAGTTGTGAATATGAAGGATCAGCCGTTGGGTTGCGTCAAGTCTCTGCTGGAGACGGGTGCAAACGAGGTGCTGGTGGTAAATGACGGCACGCGGGAAAGGTTGCTGCCGTTTGTGGAACATGTGGTCAAGTCCGTTGATTTGTCAGAGGAAATGATCCGCGCCGATTGGGATGTCGACTGGTGAGCTTGCGCTTCGATGTCGTAACACTGTTTCCCGAAATGTTTGTGGCGCTGACCGAGTCGGGAATTACCCGGCGCGCACTGGATCGCGGGCTGTGGCAGATCAATTGCTGGAACCCGAGGCAGTGGGCGCAGGATGTGCACAGAACGGTGGATGACCGGCCCTACGGCGGCGGCCCAGGAATGGTGATGATGGCGTCGCCACTTGAGCAGGCGATTGTTGAGGCGCAAGCCGCAGTAGAGGCGTCAAAAGTCGGCGCTGGTGGCACGGCGAAAGTGATCTACCTTTCGCCACAGGGTGCACGGATTGATCAGCGACGAGTGGTAGAGCTGGCGGCAAGTGGTGGTGCGATACTGCTATGTGGGCGCTACGAAGGAATTGATGAGCGGCTAGTTGAGCGCTGCGTGGATGAGGAGTTGTCGCTGGGCGATTTTGTTCTTTCCGGTGGCGAGTTGGCGGCAATGGCGTTGATGGATGCTTGTATCAGGCAGTTACCAGGTGCATTGAACGACGAAACATCAGCGGTTGAAGATTCATTTGCCGCGGGATTGCTGGACTGCCCGCACTACACGCGGCCGGAAGTATATGAAGGAAGTGTGGTGCCTGATGTGCTGTTGTCGGGCAACCATGAAGGAATTCGACGTTGGCGCCTCAAGCAGGCACTGGGTCGGACGTGGCAAAGGCGCCCCGATTTGCTTGAAGCCAGGGTGTTTAGCAAGGAAGAAGCTGATCTGCTGGATGAATTTCAGCGGGAGGCTCATTAGAAATCGCGCGCATCAGGACACAAGTCAGTCCTGCTCTGAGCGTAAGGTTGGCGGGTGTTTGCCGCAGCCATAACTTGATGGAGTAATGCAATGAACTTGATTCAGCAACTTGAAACCGAAGAAATGGAGCGGCTGGGCGCGACCGTGCCTGATTTTGCTCCGGGTGACACCGTGATCGTCAGCGTCAAAGTGGTTGAGGGTGATCGCAAACGCGTCCAGGCATTTGAAGGCGTGGTTATTGCCAAGCGCAATCGCGGCCTCAACTCAAATTTTATCGTACGCAAGATTTCGTCAGGCGAGGGTGTCGAGCGCACCTTCCAGACTTATTCGCCACTCATTGCGAGTATTGAAGTCAAGCGCCGTGGTGATGTCCGTCGCGCCAAACTGTATTACCTGCGCGATCGTTCCGGCAAGTCGGCTCGTATCAAGGAAAAACTCACCAGAAGGGCTTCTCCTGCTGTCAAGGCGTGAGTCTTCAGAGCCGGCTAATGTTTGCGCCAGCAGACATTAGCCGGCTCTACATGCTGACACGCAGGACCGGAGCCGTCGATTAGATGCAATAAAAAAGGCCACCCAGCAATCTGGGTGGCCTTTTTTGTGACAAATGATTCAGTGCTTTGTAGCACTCAATCAGTAGCGTTTTTTATCGCACTCAATCAGCGCGTAGGCTGAGTGATTGTGGATCGATTCAAAGTTTTCACTTTCCACCACATAGGCATCAATTCGCGTGTCGGCATTAAGCGCGCCGGCTACATCGCGCACCAGGTCTTCGACGAACTTGGGATTGTCATACGCCCGTTCTGTAACGTATTTTTCGTCAGGTCGCTTCAGCAGCCCGTAGAGTTCACAAGAGGCTTGGGTCTCGGCCATGCGAACGATATCCTCAATCCAGACCAGTTGGTTGGTGGTGGCGGTTATCGTGACGTGCGAGCGCTGATTGTGGGCCCCTCGCTCCGATATCTTCTTTGAACAGGGGCACAGGCTGGTGACCGGGACCACCACTTTGATGGTTTGCCGATAACGTCCGCCTTCGACGATTTCACCAATGAAGGTCACCTCGTAGTCCATCAGGCTCTTAACCCCAGAAATGGGTGCGACCTTGTTGATGAAATAGGGAAAGCTCATCTCAAGGTGGCCGGTTTCGGCCTCGAGACGGGCGACCATCTCGCGCAGCATGGTTTCGAAACTCTCTACCGAAATCTCTTCTTCGTGCCCATTGAGTATCTCGACGAAGCGAGACATGTGCGTGCCCTTGAAATTGTGGGGCAACCCGACATACATGTTGAACGTCGCAATGGTATGGCGCACGCCACCGCTCTTGTCGAGGACCTTGAATGGATGGCGAATATCCTTGATGCCGACTTTATTGATCGGCAATTGGCGCGAATCTGCGCTGCTCTGGACATCTGCGATAACGGTTTTTTCGGGTGAGGCCATGGGATCCCTGCAATTCATTTTTTTCTCGGTGATTGGTGGAAGTCCAGCAACGGACTATATCATTATCCGACTATATTACTCAACTATTGGTTTCGGCAGCGAGTTTTGCTTCAACGCTGTGAATGATCCCGGCGGCGTCCAGGCCGGCTTCTGCCAAAAGAAGCGCTGAATCACCATGATCGATAAAGCGGTCTGGCAAGCCGAGGCGCAGCATAGGGGTAGTCAGGCCCGCCGACTCGAGCGCGCGTGCTACCTCGGCTCCAGCACCTCCAATCAGGGCGTTTTCTTCAAGACTTACCAATAGATCGTGACTCGTCGCGAGTTCGCGCACCAATTCGGCGTCGAGCGGCTTGACGAAGCGCATATTGGCGACGGTAGCGTCGAAGGATTCGGCAGCTTTAAGCGCCGGGGTCAGCATCGAGCCGAAGGCCAGGAACGCGACTCGCGTTCCCTGGCGGCGAATCTCTCCCTTGCCAAGCGGCAGGGTTTCGAGTCCGGGTTCTACCGTTACCCCGGGGCCGCTGCCGCGCGGGTAGCGCACCGCGCTCGGGCCATCGAGCGTGACTGCGGTGGAGAGCATCTTGCGGCATTCGTTTTCGTCGCTGGGTGTCATTACCACCATGTTCGGAATGCAAGTGAGGTAAGAAAGGTCAAATGCACCATTGTGGGTTGCACCGTCCGCGCCAACCAAGCCGCCCCTGTCGATCGCAAATACCACCGGCAGATTCTGCAAGGCGATATCGTGGATCAACTGGTCATAGGCGCGCTGAAGAAATGTCGAGTAAATGGCGACAACCGGTCGCATTCCTTCGCAAGCGAGCCCGCCCGCAAAAGTCACCGCATGCTGCTCGGCAATGCCGACATCAAAATAGCGCTCTGGAAATTCATGCGCAAAGCGCACCATACCGGAACCCTCACGCATCGCTGGCGTGATGCCGATCAGACGGGGTTCGGCTTGCGCCTGATCGCATAGCCAGTCACCAAACACCTGAGTATAGGTCGGTCGGCTGGGCGCCTTTCCCTGTTCGATGCCATTGGCCGCATCAAACTTGCCGACACCGTGATAGAGAATGGGATCTGCTTCGGCAAGTTTGTAACCCTGTCCTTTCCGAGTGATTACGTGGAGGAATTGCGGTCCCTTCAAGCGGCGCAGATTCTGCAGTGTCGGAATCAGTGCATCGAGATCGTGCCCGTCGATGGGCCCGATATAATTGAAACCCAGCTCCTCGAACAAGGTTCCCGGCGAGATCATGCCTTTGACGTGCTCCTCGACCCGATTGGCAAACTCGAGGACGTTTGGCAGCGATGCCAACACTTTCTCTCCTGCGCGGCGCGCGGCATTGAAGGTGCCTCCGGACAGCAAGCGCGCCAAATATTTGTTGAGCGCACCGACCGGTGGCGAGATCGACATGTCGTTATCGTTGAGAATGACCAACAAGTTGGCATCGATCACGCCTGCGTTGTTGAGCGCCTCGAAAGCTTGGCCGGCAGACATCGCGCCGTCACCGATAATCGCCGCCACACGTCGCTCCTCCCCCCGATTGCGCGCCGCAACGGCCATGCCGAGTGCGGCAGAGATCGATGTCGACGAGTGGCCCACGCCGAAGGTGTCATATTCACTTTCTATTCGGCGCGGAAACCCCGATACGCCGTCTTTCATGCGCAAGCGCTCCATTCCCGCACGCCGTCCGGTCAGCGCTTTGTGTGGATAGGTTTGGTGACCCACATCCCACACCAGCCTGTCTTCTGGAGTGTCAAACACATAATGCAGCGCGACGGTCAGCTCCACTGTGCCAAGATTGGAAGAAAGATGCCCCCCGGTTTTTGATACGGACTCCAGCAGGAATGCGCGCAACTCCTCAACTACTTGAGGCAACTGGTCGCGTTCCAGCGCGCGCAAATCCGCAGGTAAATGAATGCTTTCGAGCAGAGGATGGCTCATCAAAAGTTTCGCTCGACGATGAAGTCGGTGAGTTCGTGAAGGCGAGTGGCAGAGTCGCCAAATGGCGCCAGGGAGTCGTGTGCATCTTGCCTGAGTCGGCTCGCTTTGGCTTTGGCTTCGCTCAACCCGAGAATATTTACATAAGTCGGTTTGTTGTGGGCCGCATCTTTGCCTGCCGTTTTGCCTAGCGTGGCGGTACTCGCCTCAGTGTCAAGGATATCGTCCACCACCTGAAACAGCAGACCGATGCGATTGGCGAAATGCCCCAGATGCTCCAACGCATCCGGCATGGCCTCACCACAGTGGGCTCCCAGCAAGACCGAGGCGCGAATCAGTGCGCCGGTTTTGTGGATATGCATGTACTCCAGTTCGCTGAGTGTTAACTGATGCCCGACTGCAGCAAGATCGACCGCCTGCCCACCAGCCATGCCGCGCGAACCAGACGCGAGTGCCAGCAGGCTAAGCATATCGAGTTGTCTTGCCGCCGCCAGTCCCGTCAAGTGACAGGAGAGCGCCTGGAATGCCAGCGTCTGAAGGGCATCACCGACCAGTAGCGCGGTTGCTTCGTCGAATTCGACATGGCAGGTGGGTTTGCCACGACGCAGGATGTCATCGTCCATGCAAGGCAGATCATCGTGCACCAGCGAATAGGCATGAATCAGCTCTACGGCAATGGCAGGTGTGTCCAATACATCGATGTCAGCACCAAAAATCGCTCCCGTTGCATGGCATAACAAGGGACGGACGCGCTTGCCACCTCCCAGTACGGAGTAGCGCATAGCCTCATGCAGGCGTGCGGGAGCGATCCCGGCCGCTGGGAGGGCGGTTTCGAGTGCGGTTTCGGTGCGTTGCTGGATGTTAGACATCCAGTCCAGGAATTTCATCGCTGGTCAGCCTTCTTGATCGCCGTCGGTCTCAGGATCAAAATCATGCAATCCATTGGCGTCGAGGATCTGTATTTGTTGCTCAGCAGCTGTCAGCGTTTCCTGGCAGAGGCGCAATAGCTCAGCGCCGCGCCTATAGGCATCCAGCGCATCCTGCAAAGGCATCTGCCCCGCCTCCATTGCCGCGACAATGCTCTCCAATTCGCCAAGAGCGCTTTCAAACGAAGGAGTTCCTGCGTTTGCTGAATCAGGAGGCTGGGCAGGATTAGGTTTAGTGGCCATGTATGAAGCCTTGGCCGACAACGGTGACCAGCGGCAAGGGAAAAGTATAAAAATAGCCTAAGGTGCGGGGCTTGGTCAAATTAGCTACAATTGCAAAGTCGGAATTTTACCGGCAGAAGCGCTTGTTCTGGCGGTTCTTTCCGCCTGTTTCCGGTTTCCGGGTAAACCCTCTTGGAGGTTGGGAATCATGTCCGATGTCGGCTCCCGCGTACTCCTCTCACCGGGAGAGTCGCAGTTTCCGGTTGAGTGGTATTTCGATGAAAAGCTTTTCGAGCAGGAGAAAAAGCTGATCTTCGATGCCGGCCCAGGTTATGTCGGCCATGAGTTGATGGTTCCAGAGTTGTTTGACTATCGATCTCAGGAATGGAACGATCATGCTTGCTTGGTAACCCACCAGCCTGACGGGTTTCATGAGATGTCTAATGTCTGTCGACACAGGCAGGCAATCATGTTGCAGGGATCCGGCAACGCGAAAAATATTGTTTGCCCGGTACATCGTTGGACGTATGACAGCGGAGGGAAGCTCAAGGGTGCTCCGCATTTTCCCGCCAATCCCTGTCTCAATCTGGCAAAGCAAAAGCTGGAAAACTGGCGCGGCTTGCTGTTCAAGGGGCCGCGTTCTGCCAATTTCGATCTCGCGGGCATGAAGGTCGCAAGTGAGCTCGATTTCAGCGGCTACAAGCTCGATCACGTCGAGCTGCATCAGTGCAACTACAACTGGAAAACCTTCATCGAGGTGTATCTCGAGGACTACCACGTTGCACCCTTTCATCCAGGTCTCGGGGGTTTCGTCACCTGCGATGATCTCACCTGGCAGTTTGGCGACTGGTACTCGGTGCAGCGCGTTGGTGTCACTTCGTTGGCGAAGCCCGGTACCGCGACTTATCAGCGTTGGCATCAGGCTGTACTTGACTATTACAACGGCGAACTGCCAAAACATGGCGCAATCTGGCTGACCTATTATCCAAATATCATGGTTGAGTGGTATCCCCATGTACTGGTCGTGTCAACGCTCATTCCGCAGGATGTTGACAGCACTCTGAATGTGGTCGAGTTCTACTATCCGGAAGATATCGCCCTGTTCGAACCGGAATTCATCAAGGCGGAACAAGCTGCCTATATGGAAACGGCGATAGAGGATGACGATATTGGCGAGCGCATGGATCGGGGGCGGCGTGCTTTGATGAAACAGGGTCGTAGTGAAACTGGCCCCTATCAATCGCCGATGGAAGATGGCATGCAGCACTTTCACGAGTTCTATCGGCGAGTGATGGCCGAGCACATTTAGCCTAGGAGAACCGAAACGGACGCCGGCCGAGGCCGGCGCCCGTTTCATTTTATGCATTCACTATGGATGATCGCGGCAAGCCTTCTGTTTGCCAGCATGGGCGTTTGCGTAAAGCTTGGCTCGGAGCAGTTTTCGGCCGCTGAACTGGTATTTTGGCGAGGCTTTATCGCAGTACTGATTATTGGTGGCTACATTCTGGTGCGTCGCCTTCCGCTCGCGACACCACACTTGCGGGTTCATATTGCAAGAGGTTTGACAGGTTTTGTCGCGCTGGTGATGTACTTTCAGGCGATCAGCCTGATTCCACTGGCCGTGGCAGTGACCTTGAACTACACGTCGCCGCTGTTTCTCGCTCTGCTGTTAGCCAAATGGGTACGGGAACCAGTCAGGCGCGGGTTCTATGGTGCGCTGGTCGCGGGCTTCATCGGCGTGGTATTTCTGCTGCGTCCGACGCTGGGCAGCGAACAGTGGCTGGGCGCAGTATTTGGTTTGGGCTCGGGAGTCATCGCCAGTCTGGCCTATCTCAATGTGCGGCGATTGGGCGAGCTTGGCGAACCGGAATGGCGCACTGTTTTCTACTTTTCAGCTCTCTCGGCCGTGGGTGGCCTGCCATGGATGTTGGCAGGCAGTTCCTTTCGCGCGGTCGATCTAAAGGGGGGATTGCTGTTGCTGGGGGTAGGGGGTTTCGGCGTGCTTGCTCAGTTGTGCATGACTGCAGCCTACAAACGTGGGCAGACGCTGGTCTCGGCCAGCCTGGCTTATAGCACCGTGGTTTTTGCCAGTGGTTTTGGCATTCTGTTTTGGGGAGAAACCCTGACGCAGTCCGGATGGATCGGAGTAATTCTGATCATTACCAGCGGTTTGCTGACCACCTACTATTCGCGCCGAACAACGATCAAGGCGCTGGCTGACTGAATCCCGGCGATCGGTGCCGGTGCTTTGCACGCCTGGGACGCCGCTTCGCGGGCAGGCGTCAGCCGGTTATTTTCCGTTTGATGGCACGGGTGACCATGCGCAGGCGTTGGGCCAGGGGCAGTCGCTTGAAATTGGTTTTAACCGCACCTTGCGTAAAAGCGGTGCGTTTCGAGTAATCCATGATCAGGTCAACGATGACTGGGCGACCTGTGGCGGCGAGTCCGCGTGCCTGAGCGATGGCTTGGGGTACATCGCCATTTTCCGGGACTCGGATGTACTCGGCTCCAGTGGCAATCGCGACACCGTTGAAGTCGATTGCCCCCAGAGCCGTGCAAGGCTTTCGATTGAACGGAATTTCCTGGGCTTGCGCGATCTGCGATAGTTCGCCGTCATGGAACACGTAGTACACAATTCCCAAACCCAGGCGCGTGGCGGAAACAATTTCCATGCACGTCATGGTGAAGGCTCCGTCACCTACGATGGCGAATACTTCCCGGTCGGGATTGGCCAGCTTGGCGCCGATCGCGGCTGGGACCGCGTAGCCCATGCTGTTGAAATCGGTCGGCACGATCAGGGCCTTGGGGCCGTGCACCGGGAAGAGTTCAGCAGTCAGGTAGGTGTGGTTGCCATCGTCGACCACGGCAATCGCGTCGTCGGGTACCGCGGTACGTAGCGAATTGAAAAACACCGCCGGATTGACTTTGTCGCCGTTGCCATGGCGCAACCATTCTTCGTTGTAGGCGATCTTGTCGCGACGGATGCGTTGGTGAAGTTCGGTATTCGCCGTAGCGCCAGCGCCGAGTTTTCGCAGTTGCTCCAGCAGTGCGTCAAGCACAGCTTTTGCATCGCCCTCGAGAGTAATCGCCGCCGGGTAGTTGGCGTTGAATACTTCCGGATTGATGTCGGCGTGAATCAGGTTCGGCGGCACGGTGACGCCGAAACTGCCTGTCGCGATTTCTGCGAACCGAGTGCCCACCGCCAACAGGCAATCGCAGTCGGCAAAAGCATTGCGTGCGGCGGGGACAGCCGCGGCGCCAAAACCGAAACCGGTGTGCAGTGGATGGTTGGCGCGAAATACCGAAAGTCCTTGCAGCGTCGTTGCCACAGGCGCTTGCAAGAATTCGGCGATGGCGCAGGTTTCATCACTTGCGTCGCGAGTGCCCCAACCAAGAAACAAGCCAGGATGTTTGGCAGCAAGCAGCATTTCGGCGGCGCGCTGAATGTCTGCGGCAGCAGCCCGCTGGGGTCTGGCGATGACCGGTAGCACGGGAAGATTGCTCGCCTCGCCGGGGAACATCTGCAGATTCACGGGGATTTCGACGAAGACCGGGCCGGGTTCATCGGAATGGGCGATCTCCCAGGCCTTGAACAGGGTCGGAATGATCTCGGCATGACTGGTAATGAGAAAGTTCGCCTTGGTTAGCGGTTTGATAAACGCGTGCTGGTCGAGTTCGTGAAGTTGGTAACGTTTGTCCAGATCGGTGCGTATGCCACCGCAGATCACCAGCATCGGCACGCCATCGAGAAAAGCCTCGCCAATTCCGCTGGCTGCATGGGTCACGCCGGCAGCGGGAACGATCACCAGTGTGCCGATTTGGTCCGAAGTTCGACTCACTCCGTCGGCCATGAAAGCCGCGCCACCTTCGTGCGTAACGAGTATCGGCGTGATCAGTTCAGAATTGTTGAGCGCGTCATACAGCTCTGTGTTGTGCACTCCGGGAATGCCGAATGTGTATTTGATTCCCAAGGCTTCGAGCGCTTGTACCGCGAGTTGGGCACCAGTTGGTTTCATGCGGATATCTCCCCGATCACGCCTTTGTCAGTTTGCAGCGTGCAACCTGTTGGGTGTAAGCATACGTCGTGCTTTGCGCTAACTGGTTTTAGCCGCTGCCTGGCCGGCGATTCGTCCGCCGAGAATGCAGCCACCCAGAAAGCTGCCTTCCAGCGCCCGCAGACCGTGCATGCCGCCACCGCCGAATCCGGCGGCTTCACCGGCGGCATAAAGACCCGGTATCGGATTGCCGGCAGGATCGAGCACTCGGCTTTGCAGATCGGTCTGGATGCCGCCCAGGCTTTTGCGACTGATGATGAATTCGCGCACCGCGATCAAGGGTCCGGCTTTCGGCTCAAGAATCTTCTGAAACTTGCAGGTACGGATCCGGTCGCCCTTCCAGCGCCGTACGTAGTCGATACGCCGCAACTGCTCATCGTTGTGCAGACTTTGCCCGCGGTCGATCTGCGCGTCGTAGCGCTCGCATGCCTCGCGCATGGCGTCGAGGCTCACGGCATCGTCACCCTGCAGCGCGTTCATTCGATCAACCAGCTCCGGCAGATCGCGGCCAACCACGAAATCCTCGCAGGAACCTGTCATTTCTTCATAGAGCCAGCGATTGCCGAACAACAGGTCGCGCAGGAACGCCAGCTTCTTTTTGTCGCGAATCGAGGGATTGAACTCGGCACCGGATACCGCCAGTTCCTTGAGAGCGATAGTTCGATTCATCAACTGCCACGAGTACTGTCTTTCCTGGGCGCAGACCTGGGCCACCAGATCGCGGGTATCAAATCCAGTCACCAGCGGCATCGGCCCGATGCGCTCGCCACGCCAGTTGAGCCACAAGGCAGAGCGCGGGGGCACCAGGGAAAGTCCGTGCCCCGGCTTGCGCGGACGCGGATGGTGTACGCCGGCGGCATAGTTCCACATCGAGTCCAGATGCGTCAGTTGGCCACCGACGGCATCTACTGCATCGTGCAGGCGGCCGTCTGCATAGCGGTGGGATCCATTGAGAACAACCGGCGGTGGCGTACCCCAGTCGCGATGCCAGTGTTGCCGCACGCGTTCGAGGTTGCCATTGAAGCCGCCGGCCGCGACAATGACGCTAGCCGCGTGCACTTCGAAGGGGCGCGAGTCTTCTTCGGTTGTTCCGCTGCAACCGCTCACGGCACCATTCGAGACCAGCAGATTCTCTACCCGATGACTGAAACGGATCTCAAGCCGGTCGCGGTGCGGGTGACGTTCCAGGTGGTCAATCAGACGCAGTGCCAGTTCGCGCCCGGTGCCCCAGACAATATGAAAGCGCGGCACGGAATTGCCCGGCGTGAACAGACCACGCTCAACCCAGTGAGGAGCAGGAACAAAACCGATGCCGCGCGCTCGCAGCCAGATACTGACCTCGTCATGGCAGCGCTGCACATAAGCCTCGGCCCAGGCGCGGGGCCAGCGTTCATTCGCGCCAAGTTCGCCAAAAGCGAGCCAGTCGGCAAGCGCCAGTTCAGGGGTATCTCGAATGCCGGCGCGACGCTGCTCCGGCGTACCAACCAGAAAGATGCCGCCAAAGCTTTCTTTTGCCAGACCACCGAAACTGTCTGCCGTATCGCGATCCAGCATCAGCACTCGGCGCCCGGCATCAAGCAACTCCAGCGCGGCACAGATGCCGGCAATGCCGCCACCGATGATGATTACATCACTCATTAGGCCCCCTGATCTGGATCGAAGTGTAGCCTGAATCGGCACAGCTTCCGAGGGCCTTGCGACGGGCAGGGGCAGAACATCCCGAGTCTGTCAGAGGCAAATTCTGGTGCGATCCGGATGTCTGGCTAGCGAAGCCGGTCAATTCTGTGGTGAGCCGGGTATTGTCCGGTCGAGATGATCAAGCGCTGCCGGATCGAAAAGTCGGCGATGGTGAGACGGCTGGTAAGTACCGGCAACTGCCAACCCATTGAAAACGCCCCTTGCGGGGCGTCTTGTCGCGGCAATGTTGCAGCGCTGAAAAACAGCGATTGCCGTTATCTGCCCAGTTCCGCCGCTCCTCGGGCCGCGACTATCCCGTCCTCGAATGACTTGACACCGGAAACGCCGATGGCGCCGATATGAACCCCATCACGAATCAGGGGCAAGCCGCCCTCAAGGCAGATCGCATCAGGCAAGGACATCATTACCATGCGCCCCTCCAATACCGTGTCTTCCAAAGCCTTGGTTGGGCGCTTGAAAAGAATCGCGGTTCTGGCCTTTCCCTCGGCGATGCGCACGGAGGCTTTCTGGGTACCGTCCATTCGTGCCAGCGATATCAGATGTCCGCCATCGTCGACCACGGCAATGACCACGTTCCATCCGTGGTCGGTAGCCTCCCGCCGGGCCGCGGATGTGATGCGATGTGCGTCTTCAAGTGTCAGCATGTTTTATTCTCGAATTGATCCGGAATCGAGTCGTCAAGACTCGCTTTTGGCAAGTTCGGGCGCGGTCTGCCCGACGGCTGCAATTTTGCGTGACGTGCGGGTGGACATCGCTGGTGAGTCACTTGAATCAATCCCGTCTTCATCAGATTCACTGAACCTGACCACGCGCACGCCTGACGGCAAGTTGGCTTTGCGCCGGGAAAGTTCTTTCAGCCACTGATTAACGGGTGGGGTAAGAACGTCGATGAGCGAAATGCTGTGTTGGTCCATTGACTACTCCTGTCTCCAGTCAAAATAGCGAAGGCCCCGAAACGGGGCCTTCGGGTAGCCGACCGGAGGTTGTCGGCTACAAAGGGGGGCGTGCGCCTTATCCAGCCAAGTAATAGCGGGAAGTGGCGATAAATCTTTCAACTATTGCGGTTTGCATAAGTGTCCTGAGTTTGTACATTTGTTGTCTACGAGCAATAGATGGGATCAACACCCACAAGTTCAACTTCAATTTGCAACAGATTGTTTCGATGCGGGTTCGGTCGGCAGGCGTTATTTCAAATATCCGCAAAAATCAGATTCACAACCATGAAATTCACGGTTTTACCTTCATTTTTGCGGTGTTTCGACAATTCTGACCCGCTTCAACCCCACCTGCGCCAAAGAATCCAAAAACAAAGCGCCCCGCAAGGGGCGCTTTGTCAACAATTGCTGGCGGAGACGCAGGGATTCGAACCCTGGATCCAGGTTTTGCCCAGATGCGCCCTTAGCAGGGGCGTGCCTTCGACCACTCGGCCACGTCTCCGAAAACAGCGATGAGCATGAAGCTCATCGCCATTCGCAGGGGGCGG
>JAIPCF010000032.1 GCA_021738385.1 Sulfuritalea sp.
AATCCTCTCGCTCGGTCACGGCTTGTTCTTCGCGCTGGGCGGCTACGCCTTCGGCATGTACCTGATGCGCCAGATCGGCCGTGACGGCTCTTATCAGTCCGACTTGCCGGACTTCATGGTCTTTCTCGACTGGAAGGAACTGCCCTGGTACTGGGCCGGTTCGGATTCCATTCTCTGGGCCGGGATTCTGGTGCTGGTGGTGCCGGCGCTTGTCGCCTGCATCTTCGGCTTCTTCGCCTTCCGCTCGCGCATCAAGGGCGTGTATTTCTCGATCATCACCCAGGCCTTGACCTTCGCCGCGATGCTGCTGTTCTTCCGCAACGAAACCGGTTTCGGCGGCAACAACGGCTTCACCGATTTCAAGCGCATTCTCGGCTACGGCATCACCACACCTGAAATGCGCGTGACGCTGTTCGCGCTCACCGCGCTGGCGCTGATGTGCACCCTGTTGCTTGGCCGCTATCTGGTCACCGCCAAGTTCGGCCGGGTGCTGGCAGCGATCCGCGATGCAGAAAGCCGTGTCATGTTCCTGGGTTACAGCCCGCAGCATTACAAACTGTTCATCTGGACCTTGTCGGCGGTGCTCTGTTCAATTGCCGGGGCGCTTTATGTGCCGCAGGTGGGCATTATCAATCCGGGCGAAATGTCGCCGGCCAATTCGATTGAAATCGCCATCTGGGTCGCCGTCGGCGGTCGTGGAACACTGATCGGTCCGGTGATCGGTGCCGCCATCGTCAATCTGTCCAAGAGCTACTTTACGGTTGCCTTCCCGGAGTACTGGCTGTTCTTCCTCGGCGCGTTGTTTGTCGGCGTGACACTCTGGTTGCCAAACGGGGTGGTCGGCTTGTGGAACAAATTGCGGGCAAGGACGGCCACATGAACGCCGTTGCCGATAGCAGCGCCGAGCCGCGCAACGATCACGATCAGGAGTGGCTGGGCGGAACCTCGCTTGGCCATGTCATCGATCACAGCCAGGTTGACCTGTCGCACAAGGTCATTCTTTATCTCGAAGGCATTTCGGTCAGCTTCGACGGATTCAAGGCGCTCAACGATCTCAACCTGACCATCGATGCCGGTGAGCTGCGTTGCATCATCGGCCCCAACGGTGCCGGCAAGACGACCATGATGGACGTCATCACCGGCAAGACGCAGCCCGACGAAGGCCGGTGCTTTTTCGGCCAGACGATGGACCTGACCAAACTGCGCGAAGCTGAAATTGCTCAGGTCGGCATTGGCCGCAAATTTCAGAAACCGACGATTTTCGAGAACCTGAGCGTGTTTGAAAATCTGGAGCTGGCACTGAAGACGGACAAGCGCGCGCGGCACAGTCTGTTTGCCTGGCTGGACGATGACAGTCGTGACAAGATTTCCGATACCTTGCGCCAGATTCGCCTGGACCACGAAGCCGAACGCGATGCCGGCATGCTCTCGCACGGTCAGAAGCAATGGCTGGAGATCGGCATGCTGTTGGTACAGGACCCGAAACTGCTGCTGCTCGACGAACCGGTGGCCGGCATGACGGACGATGAAACGGAGCGTACCGGCGAACTGTTCAAGTCGCTGGCCGGCAAACACAGCCTGGTGGTGGTCGAACACGACATGGCGTTCATCGAGCAACTCGGTGGCAAGGTCACCGTCCTGCACGAAGGCTCGGTACTCGCCGAAGGGCCGCTGGCGACGGTACAGAACGACGAGCGCGTGATCGAGGTGTACCTTGGACGTTAAAGGCGCTCACCACAGAGACACAGAGACAGGGAGAAAACCTGGAGGCTGTCAATTGCAGTTCTCTGTGTCTCTGTGTCTCTGTGGTGAAAGGTTTTTATGCTGATCGTAAAACAGCTAAATCAATTCTACGGCGGCAGCCATATTCTGCGAGATCTGTCTTTTGAGATTCCTGTGGGCAAAGTGACGACGCTGCTGGGCCGCAACGGCGTTGGCAAGACAACCTTGCTCAAATGTTTGATGGGCCTGGTGCCGGCAAAAACCGGCAGCGCCAGCTTTGAAGGCAACGACATCACCAGGCTGCCTGCGCACGCCCGGGTAAAAAGCGGCATCGGTTACGTGCCACAGGGGCGGGAGATTTTTCCGCGCCTGACGGTGGAAGAAAACCTGCTGATGGGGATGGCCAGTCTGCCACGGGGTAGTCGTTTGCCGGAGCGCATTTTCGAGCTTTTCCCTGTGCTCAAGTCCATGCTCAAGCGGCGCGGTGGAGATCTTTCCGGCGGCCAGCAGCAGCAGCTTGCCATCGGCCGCGCCCTGGCGTTGAATCCACGCCTGCTGATTCTCGACGAGCCGACCGAAGGCATTCAGCCGTCGATCATCAAGGATATCGAGCGGGCCATTCGCGTCGTCGCCTCTAGCCAGCCGAAGCTGGATGCCGCACGCCAGAGCAGCGACGAACGCTCGGAAGTCATCGAGGCCATCAAGAACATCAAGGAGACCGGTGAAGTCGCCATTTTGCTGGTCGAGCAGTACTACGATTTTGCGCGCGCGCTGGCCGACCAGTATTTGGTGATGGAACGCGGCGAAATCATCCGGCGCGGGTCAGGTGCGGATATGGAAAAGGACGGAGTGCGCGAGCTCCTGGCTGTTTGATGCAGGAGGGCCGCCGCAGAAGTGCTTGCACTCGCGGCCATGAATTACTTTCCGCACTATGATTCGCCAATGCAAATTGTTGAACCGCTCAACTCCAGCTGGCAGGCTCATCTCGATCTCGGTTTCGAGCGACGCGATGCGTCGACAGTGCTGGCACGGCGCAACCATAGTGGACCCTTGCGTGTGCAGAAATCGCTCTACCCAGAAGGCCCTGGCATTTGCCATGCCATCGTATTGCATCCGCCGTCCGGCATTGCCGGTGGCGATCGTCTGCAAATCGACGTCGATGTCACCGGTACTGCTCAGGCCCTGCTCACCACGCCCGGCGCGGGAAAGTGGTATCGCTCGGCGGGCGCCCTCGCTGA
Source organism: Sulfuritalea sp. (assembly GCA_021738385.1). GTDB lineage: Bacteria > Pseudomonadota > Gammaproteobacteria > Burkholderiales > Rhodocyclaceae > Sulfuritalea. Next base: position 2,961 of record JAIPCF010000032.1, read on the forward strand.
GCAGGTCGTCAGCTTGAAAGTCGGCGCTGGTGGCACGGCGGAATGGTTGCCGCAAGAAAGCATCGTGTTCTCGGGTGCGCGGGCCAGTATGCGCACCGCGATAGAACTTGAGTCGGGTGCCCGATACGTCGGGGTCGAGACGATTTGTTTTGGGCGCCGCGCCAGCGGCGAAAGCTTCGAGCGCGGTAGCTTGCGTCTGGCCACCGACATTCGTTCCGAAGGCCGGCTGCTTTGGCGCGAACGCGGCATGATTGAAGGCGGGTCGCCACAACTCGCGTCACCCATAGGGCTGGCCGGCTACACGGTTTGCAGTACGGTACTCGCCGCAGGCGTAGACATTGCAGCCGAAACATTGAGCGCCTGCCGCATCATTGAGACAGCTGAAGCAAAAGCGCAACGTGGCGTCAGCGCTCTGCCGAATCTTTTCGTTGGTCGATATCTGGGCCATTCGTCGGAAGCGGCACGGCAATGGTTTGTGGACCTCTGGCAGCATTTGCGGCCGGCTTTTGTCGGCCGGGAAGCTGCCGTGCCACGCATCTGGAACACCTGAGAAAATCCCATAGGAGATCGCATGGAACTTACTCCCCGTGAAAAAGACAAGTTGCTGATCTTTACCGCCGCGCTGCTGGCGGAGCGGCGCCGTGCGCGCGGACTCAAACTCAACTATCCGGAAGCGGTGGCCTTTATCAGCGCCGGGATTCTCGAGGGCGCCCGTGACGGCCAATCCGTAGCGCAACTGATGAGCTACGGTGCAAGCTTGCTGGCGCGCGACGAGGTCATGGAAGGCGTGCCGGAAATGATCCCCGACATCCAGGTGGAGGCCACCTTCCCCGACGGCACCAAACTGGTGACCGTACACAACCCGATTGTGTGAGGCAAGAATCATGATTCCAGGCGAAATGTATATCGAGGCCGGCGACATCGAGCTCAACGTCGGCTGCCGTACCTTGACATTGAAAGTGGCAAACACCGGTGATCGGCCGATTCAGATCGGCTCGCATTACCACTTCTTTGAAGCCAACGATGCCTTGAGCTTCGATCGTGCAAGCGCACGCGGCATGCGACTCAATATCGCCTCGGGCACGGCGGTGCGCTTTGAGCCGGGGCAGACACGAACGGTCGAACTCGTTGACTTCGCAGGTGCTCGCAAGGTCTACGGCTTCCAGGGCAAAATTCAAGGAGCGCTGAAATGAAAATCTCCCGACAAGCCTATGCCGAAATGTTCGGCCCCACGGTGGGCGACCGTGTGCGCCTTGCCGATACCGAACTCTGGGTCGAAGTGGAAAAAGACTGCACCATCCACGGCGAAGAAGTCAAATTCGGCGGCGGCAAAGTGATTCGCGACGGCATGGGCCAGGGCCAGAAAATGGCGAAGGATGTCGCGGATACGGTGATCACCAATGCGCTGATTGTCGATGCGGTGGCCGGCATCATCAAGGCCGATATCGGCTTGAAGGGCGGCATGATTGCCGCCATCGGCAAAGCCGGCAATCCGGACGTTCAGCCCGGCGTCACGGTCGCCATCGGTGCCGGCACCGAGATCATTGCCGGCGAAGGAATGATCGTCACGGCCGGGGGCATCGACGCGCACATTCATTTCATCTGCCCGCAGCAGATCGAGGAAGCGCTGATGTCGGGTGTCACCACGATGATTGGCGGCGGCACCGGCCCGGCAACGGGTACCTATGCGACCACCTGCACGCCGGGGCCGTGGCATATTCATTCGATGCTGGCGGCGGCCGAAAGCTTTCCGATGAATCTCGGGTTTCTCGGCAAAGGCAACGTATCACTGCCGGGCCCGGCGAGCGAACAAGTCGAAGCCGGTGCGATGGGCCTCAAACTGCATGAAGACTGGGGCACCACACCGGCAGCGATCGACAACTGCCTGACAGTGGCCGACCAGATGGATGTGCAGGTAGCGATTCACACCGATACGCTGAACGAATCGGGGTTTGTCGAAGCGACACTGGCCGCCTTCAAGGGGCGCACGATTCACACCTATCACACCGAAGGCGCCGGTGGCGGGCACGCACCCGACATCATCAAGGCCGCGGGCATGCCCAATGTGCTGCCGAGTTCAACCAACCCGACCATGCCGTTCACGGTAAATACCATCGACGAACATCTGGATATGCTGATGGTTTGTCATCACCTCGACCCGGCCATTGCAGAGGACGTCGCCTTCGCAGAATCGCGCATCCGCCGCGAGACGATTGCCGCCGAGGACATCCTGCACGATCTCGGCGCCTTTTCCATGATGAGTTCCGACTCACAAGCCATGGGCCGGGTCGGTGAAGTTCTCATCCGCACCTGGCAGACCGCGCACAAGATGAAAGTGCAGCGCGGCGCGTTGAAGGAGGACAGTGCCAGGAACGACAATTACCGTGTCAAGCGCTACATCGCCAAATACACCATCAACCCGGCGATCGCGCAGGGCATAGGCCACGTGGTGGGTTCGATCGAAGTCGGCAAGCTGGCTGATCTGGTGCTGTGGAAGCCGGCCTTTTTCGGCGTCAAGCCGAGCCTGATTCTCAAGGGCGGCATGATCGCCGCGGCAGCCATGGGCGATCCGAATGCATCGATCCCGACGCCGCAGCCGGTGCATTACCGGCCGATGTTCGGCAGCTTCGGTAAAGCGCTGCGTACGTCACTGACTTTCGTTTCGCAGGCTGCGCTCAAAAATCCGGCGGTACACGCGCTGGGTTTGAGTAAACGTCTGGAGCCCGTAAAAAACTGTCGTAATGTAACGAAGGCCGATATGGTGCATAACAGCGCCATACCGTTGATCGAAGTCGATGCTGAAACTTACGCGGTGCGTGCCGACGGAGAATTGTTGGTCTGCGAGCCGGCAAAGACACTGCCGATGGCGCAGCGCTATTTTCTGTTCTGACATGCTGTTGATCGAACAGCGCGCTGACGCCGACGCGAAATCTACCGAGCAATTGCAACTGCACTTCGAAATCCGAAGCAAGAGCCGTCTGCGCGCGCGATTGGTATCCGGTGAAGAGTGTGGGTTGTTTCTGCCGCGCGGTAGCGTGCTGCGCGGAGGTGACAAACTGCTGGGCAGCGATGGTCGGGTGATTGAAGTGCTTGCTGCGCCGGAATTGTTGATGGAAGCCGCGAGCGAGGTTCCGCTGGAATTGGCGCGCGCCGCCTATCACTTGGGCAACCGCCACGTGGCCGTAGAGTTGCTCCCCGGCAGTGTGCGTTTTGTTCGCGACCACGTACTGGGTGAAATGCTGCGCGGCCTGGGACTACCGGTGAGCGAAATCGAAGCGCCGTTCGAGCCCGAGGCGGGAGCGTATGGCGAGCATGGCGGACAGGGCGGTCATGCGCACGGCGCCGAGAGCGACGCGGCGCCCGTTCGGGCGAAAATTCACGATCATTTTCACCGACCCTAGCAATGCTCGCGCGTCTTCTGCAACTTGCCAGTCCCGCGCTTCCGGTCGGTGCCTACACCTATTCGCAGGGTCTTGAATGGGCAGTCGAAGCCGGCACGGTAAACGATGAAGCGTCGGCGCTGGCATGGATTGGCGATCAGCTCGAATGGAACATCGGGCGCTATGAAGCGCCGCTTTTGTTGCGCATGCTGAAAGCTTGGGCTGGCGGTGATGGCGATACGGCGCTGGAACTGGACTCAGAGTATCTGGCGACGCGGGAAACCGCAGAGTTGCGCGCGGAGACACTGCAGATGGGCTACTCGATGAAGCGTCTGCTGCACGAACTGGGCGACTTTCAAGCTTCGCGGTTGGATGAACTTGCCGTATCGCCAGGCCAGCGTTCTGCGTCCTGCGGAACTTTTCCATACGTCTGGACCTGCGCCGCGGCCGAGTGGCAGATTTCACCGCAGGACGCGCTGACCGCATGGCTTTGGAGCTGGGCGGAAAATCAGACCATGGCGGCGCTCAAGTCCGTGCCGTTGGGACAGGCCGCCGGCCAGCGTCTGCTTCAGGAGATAGGTCGTCGCCTGCCGCTCCTTGTCGAGCGGACGTTGGCGCTGGCCGAGGCCGACTATTCCAATTTCGCGCCGGGCTTTGCTATTGCCTGCTGCAATCACGAAACTCAATACACAAGGCTATTCAGATCATGAAACAGACATTGCGGGTAGGTATCGGCGGTCCGGTCGGTTCCGGCAAGACAGCGCTGACACTGGCCCTGTGCCAGACTCTGCGTGAGCGCTACAACATTGCGGTAATCACCAACGATATCTACACAGAGGAGGACGCGCAGTTTCTTGTCCGCAACCAGGCCCTGGCGCCGGACCGCATCATCGGCGTTGAAACCGGCGGCTGTCCGCACACGGCGATTCGTGAAGATGCCTCGGTCAATCTCGAGGCGGTAGACCGCCTGACCCGGCGATTCGATGGCTTGGACATTATTTTTATCGAAAGTGGCGGCGACAATCTGGCGGCTACATTCAGCCCGGAGCTGTCCGACCTGACGCTCTACGTTATTGATGTAGCTGCCGGCGAAAAAATCCCGCGCAAGGGCGGCCCTGGCATTACCCGTTCCGATCTGCTGGTGATCAACAAAATCGATCTCGCGCCAATGGTCGGCGCTTCACTGGACGTCATGGCCACCGATGCCAAGCGGATGCGCGGTGAGCGGCCTTTCGTTTTCAGTAATCTGAAGACCGGTCAGGGCCTGCCCGACATCATCGCCTTCATAGAGCGGGAAGGGCTTTTGCGTCCCTGAGTGAGCGGCTGCAACTCAGGCTGAGTTTGCAGCAAAGGTAAACGCGTCGAGCGCCAGTGCTCCCAACTGGTAGTCGCGGAACTCGATACGCGCATCAGCATTTTCGCCGACGGCACCCAAAGCGACATAGAGCGGCAGCAGATGTTCGGCGGAAGGGTGTGCCCTCGCTGCATGCGGTGCCTGGCGGCGATAGTCAAGCAGTGCGGGTAGATCGCGCTTATGCAATGCGTCGGCAAACCAGTCCCGAAACTCACTGACATAGGGCAGCGCTTCGCCGTCCTCGGCATCGCCGACGATATCGCGCAGATTGTGCGTGAGTCCTCCTGAAGCAAGAATCAATACACCATCATGGGCCAGCGATTGCAGCGCTTGTCCGAGGCGGTAGTGAGACTCCGCCGTGGCTTTTGGCATCACAGCGAACTGGATAACCGGTATGTCTGCCGCCGGATACATCGCGCGCAGCGGCGACCACGCGCCGTGATCGAGCCCGCGATGGTGATCGATTCCAATACCTGGGATCAGGCCGGCGACTTCAGCGGCGAGATCCGGCGCACCGGGTGGCTGATATTCAAGCGCATACAAGGGCTGCGGAAAGCCGTAAAAATCGTGAATGGTTTCCGGCGATACGGCCGCGCTCACCGCAGCTGCCGTTGTTGTCCAATGTGCGGAAACCGCGAGAATGGCTCGCGGGCGCGGCAACTTTTGCGCCAGCGCCATCCACGCGGGACCGGCTCTGCCGGGCTCGATCAACAGCATGGGTGAGCCATGCGAGACAAATACTGGGGGGATGAAGTTCATTGCCGCAGTCTAGTGCGATGAGCTCGCCACAGTAAGCAACGCAGGCGGAACAGAACGTTCCGCACAGCGCAACAGCGAGCTATTGTTTGCCGTGGATCAGCTCGATCTTGTAGCCGTCGGGATCTTCGACAAAGGCGATGACGCTCTTGCCGCCCTTCATTGGTCCGGCCTCGCGGGTGATTTTGCCGCCACGCTGGCGGATGGCCTCGCAGGTGGCGTAGGCGTCTTCGACACCCAGTGCGACATGGCCATAGCCGGTGCCGATTTCGTAATGATCGACGCCCCAGTTGTGGGTTAGTTCGATCACGGCGCCGTCTTTTTCATCCTGGTATCCGACAAAGGCCAGGGTGAACTTTCCATCCGGGTAATCATTGCGACGCAGCAGTCGCATGCCGAGAACCTCTGTGTAGAAGGCCAGTGATTTTTCCAGATCGCCGACGCGCAGCATGGTGTGGAGCATTCGCATGGGAGTTTCCTTCAGAGTATCGGCAGGGAAGTGGTGCGCTGCTTGAGTTCGCTGCGCGCCTCTTTCCATTCGGGGTAGATCGAATTGACCACGGCCCAGAAACGCGGGCTGTGGTTCATCTGCAGAAGATGGGAAACTTCGTGGGCGATGACATAGTCACCCAGATGGATAGGCAGGTGGATCAGTCGCCAGTTGATGCGAATACCACCGTGTTTGCTGCAACTGCCCCAGCGCGTTTGCGCCGAGGAAAGTCTGAGTTGCGGTACCTCGAGCTCAAGCAGGCGGGTGAAATGCGCGAGGCGCTCGGCGAAATGCCTGAGCGCGCGCTGCTGCAAAGCGCGAATGGCGAGTCGCGCCAGATCGGCCTCGGGGCGCGCTTCCAGCACCAGAATATTGGCGACCCAGCGAACGCGGTTGGCGCCGGGCAGCACATGTATTTCTGCCTCGCCGTCGAGCAGCGGCAAACGAGTGCCGTTCTTGACGGTGACATGTCGCGGTTGCGAGACGTTGGCGAGTTCGCCAAGTTTTTTCAGGACCCAGTCGCCGTGACCATGGACAAATGCCTCGATCTCTGTGAGCGCTATGCTGCGCGGCGCACCAATACGCAGTCCGCGTTCGTCAATGGTCATGGTCAGTCGCTTGGCACCGCTTTTAAGGCAGTAATCGATGATGCGACCACCGATCAACAGATAGCGCGTTTTTGGCCCGGAGGGTGGCTCGGGCAATTGGAACAAGTTGAGCTGTTCTGCCGCCATCGGTTTAGTGCAGGCCCAGATTGCCGGAGTGGCTGAGTCCAAAAAGATCGACACTGTCGGCTTCTCGCGGCAGGGTTGCAAGCGCGCGCGCAATGGCTTGCTCGATCACCGGCGGTGCTTGTTCGATCAACCGCCAGTTGCAGCGCAGCGTGTCGCCGTGTTGCGCTTCGACCCAGTGCCCACGTGCCGCAAACGACAGCGCCAGACGCGGCGGTCGCCGTCCTGCCAGCGCCGACTTTTGCACAATGATCTCTTGCAGGTGGCGCTTGGCTTCCTGTCGCAGCCAGGCTTCGGCGCGATCCTGAATCTGCCGCTGCGTGGCTTCGGGTGGTAGTGGCAGATGCAGCGTATTGCCTTCGCGCAGGGCATCCAGGTGCCGGGTATCGAGTACCAGACGCAGGTGGCCGCCGAGAAACGCGAGCGACGCGCCATCCTGCCAAGGACTGACGGGAACCGGCTCGTTGCTTCCCAGCCGAAAGCTCATTTGTGGATCGCGGCTGCCTGAAGCGCTCATTGAACGTCTCCATAAAGTTGCGGGCTGATGCGTTTCATCTCGGCTTCAATCCATGCCTCCACCCGCTGCGTGATTTCGCTTGCGCTGAGTCCGGTCGGATCGATCGCCGGTCCGACACTGACCGTGACGGTACCACAGCGTTTGAACAGGGCGTTGCGTCCCCAGAATTCGCCCGAGTTCAGCGCGACGGGAATCACTTGCGTATTGGTCTCTACAGCGAGATGCGCACCACCCACCTTGTAGCGATTTTTCGAACCGGGTTGCGAGCGAGTGCCTTCGGGAAAGATGATGACTGTGTAGCCGTTATCGAGTCGATCCCGTCCCTGCTCGACCAGCCGTTTAAGGGTCGTCTTGGTCGCGGTGCGATCGGTTTCGATCATCGGGATCGAGGCCAGCGCCCAACCGAAAAACGGCAGATATTTGATTTCCTTGCGCCAGACGAACACGGTGTCCTTGAACACTTCTTGCAGCATCAAGGTTTCCCAGGCCGACTGATGCTTGGCCAGCACGATGCACGCGTGGTCGGGAATGTTTTCCGCACCAACCAGTCGGTAAGGTATGCCAAGCACATGCTTGACCAGCCAGATCGTGAAATTCACCCAAGGCACGACAGACCGACGCCGCATATGATGCGGCAACGGACGACAGAGGATTACCCCCAGCGTGTAGGGCGGTGTCACCACCAGCAGAATCACCAGGAAAAGCAGGGAGCGCAGTACGGCCATTAGCGGGTGATGTGTGCTGCCGCCTCGGCAAGATCGGTAAATACAGAGGTGCCGGCTGGCAGTGCCGGATCCTTGGCAGTTAACTCGCCTTTTCCGGTGAGCACCAGCATCGGCTGCGCGCCGACATCGATTGCCGCCTGCAGGTCACGCAGAGAGTCGCCGATGGCGGGTACGCCGGCGAGGTCGACATTGAATCGAGCGCCGATTTCTTTCAGCATGCCGGATTTGGGCTTGCGACAGTCGCAAACGTCGGCATTCGTGTGTGGGCAGAAAAATATTGCGTCTATCCGTCCACCGACTTGCGCCAGTGCCTTGACCATCTTGTCGTGAATCGCGACCAGGGTATCCGTCTCGAACAATCCGCGTCCGATACCGGATTGGTTGGTTGCCACCACCACTCGATAGCCGGATTGATTGAGTCGTGCGATGGCCGCCAGGCTGCCGGGAATCGGCTCCCATTCCTCGGGCGATTTGATGTACTGGTCGGAGTCGTGATTGATCACGCCGTCGCGGTCGAGAATGACTAGTTTCATGAGACGTATTTCACCACGGAGAACGCTATGAACACGGGGAAAACAGGGCGGGATTTACCTCATGCTCCCGCTTTCCCCGCTCTTATACGGAAAGTTTCGATAGATCGGCAACCCGGTTCATTGCAAGGTGCAGTTCAGCCAACAACCCAAGGCGGTTGGCGCGCAGCGCTGCATCTTCGCTATTGACCATGACGTCGTTGAAAAACTGGTCAACCGGTTCACGCAGCGTCGCCAAGGCCAGCAGTGAGGCGCTGTAGTCGCCTGCGGCGAAGGCTGCGTCGGCGGTCGGCTTCACCTTGGCCAGCGCTGTGTTCAGGGCGAGTTCGGCGGCTTCCTTGAGCAGCGAGACATCGACACTCGCCGTCTCGCCAGCGCCGACTTTTTTCAGAATGTTGCCGACGCGTTTGTTGGCAGCGGCAAGACTGGCGGCCTCCGGCAGTGCGGCAAAGGCGCGCACGGCGGCAAGCCGTTTTGGAATGTCGCCGAGACGTTGCGGCCGCAAGCTGACCACGGCATCCACTTCCTGCGCCGAGTAGCCCTGTTCCTTCAAGCTGCCGGCGAGGCGTTCGTAGATGAAATCGGCAAGCGCCTTTTCGCTTTCTATAAACCCGTCAATCCTGTCGAAGGCCGTGGCGGCAATTGCCAGCAATCGATCCAGTGGTTGATCGAGCTCATCCAGACTGAGCATGCGAATCACTCCCAGCGCATGACGGCGCAAAGCGAAGGGATCCTTGTCACCGGTCGGCACCAGGCCGATGCCGAACATGCCGACCAGGGTTTCCAGTTTGTCGGCCAGCGCAACGATGAGGCCGACACGATTGCGTGGCAGGCTGTCGCCGGCAAAGCGCGGTTTGTAATGATCTTCGATGGCATCGGCGATCTCGACGGGCAGTCCGTCATGCAGCGCGTAGTAACGGCCCATGATGCCTTGCAGTTCGGGAAACTCGCCCACCATGTCGGTGAGCAGATCGGCCTTGGCCAGTAACGCGGCCTGGTCGGCCTTTTGGGAAAGTGTCTCGCCGCCGAGTTGCACGCCGATCGTGCTGGAAATTTCGGCGACGCGCTGGGTGCGTTCGCCCTGGGTGCCGAGCTTGTTGTGATAGACGACTTTCGCCAGACCCGGAATCCGGTCCGCCAGCGATTTCTTGCGGTCCTGGTCAAAGAAGAATTTCGCATCGGCCAGTCGCGGGCGCACTACGCGTTCGTTGCCGCCGATCACGTCGCTGGGGTCGGCAGGTCTGATGTTGCTGACGATCAGGAACTTGTTGGTCAGCTTGCCCGACTTGTCGAGCAAGGGAAAGTATTTCTGGTTGGCCTTCATGGTCAGGATCAGGCATTCCTGCGGGACATCGAGAAAAGCCTCCTCGAACTGGCCGACCAGCACATTCGGACGTTCCACCAATCCCGTGACTTCGTCGAGCAGCGCCTCATCTTCGATCGGTTGGGCTCCGGCCTTTTCTGCAGCCACTGCTAGCTGGCGCGCGATTTCGGCGCGGCGTGCGGCAAAGCCGGCGATAACCGCGCCTTCGGTCTCGAGTTGTTGCGCGTAGCTGTCGGCGCTCGTCAGTACGACAGGATCCACGCTGGCTTCGAAACGATGGCCGCGGGTGCTGTTGCCCGCCTGCAAACCGAGGATGGAAACCGGGACCACTTCACTGCCGTGCAAGGCGACCAGACCGTGAGCCGGGCGCACGAAATTCACGCTGGTCCATCCATCGGTAAGTTGATAGCTCATGACCTTCGGGATCGGCAAACTCTCCAGGCTGACGTAGAGCGCCCTTTGCAGACCAAGAGTCAGAGTCAAGCCCTTTGCAATGGAGTCCAAAAACAAAATGTCGGCCTTGCCATCTGATTCGCGGCGGAGTTGAGGCACGACTTCCGCATCGGCACCCAGTGCCGAAAGCTTTTTTAGCAGTGCCGGCGTGGCATTGCCGTCGGCATCAAGGCCAACGGCCGCGGGCATCAGCTTCTGGCTCACTGGTTTGTCGGCCGCGCGGGGCAGCACCGCGGTCACATGGACGGCCAGACGGCGCGGTGAAGCAAATGCGGTAACGGCTGCAGCTCTGTCGCACAGCCCGTCCGATTTCAGTGATTGCGCAAGAGCTTGTGCAAAAGCTTCGCCGAGTTTCTTCAGTGCTTTCGGTGGCAGTTCCTCGACGAAGAGTTCGACGAGCAGATTGTCGGTGTTGCTCGTGCTCATGCTGCTTTCCTGGCGTTGAGTTGGGCAAGCACTTCCTCGGCGTGTGCCCGGGGAGCCATGGGGAAGCCCAGTCGGGCGCGGCTGTCGAGATAGCTCTGGGCAACGCTGCGCGCGAGGTTGCGGATGCGTCCAATGTAGGCGGCGCGCTCGGTGACCGAAATCGCGCCGCGCGCGTCGAGCAGATTGAAGCTGTGTGCAGCTTTCAGTACCTGCTCATAGGCCGGCAGCGCAAGTTGTTGCGCGATCAGATGCTGGGCCTGCTTCTCATGGGCGGCAAATGCGGTGAACAGGAAGTCGGCATCGCTGTGCTCGAAGTTGTAAGTGGATTGTTCGACTTCATTCTGGTGATAGACGTCGCCATAGCTCAGGCCCGGAGCCCAAACCAGGTCGTAGACGTTCTCGACGCCCTGCAAATACATCGTCAGGCGCTCAAGTCCGTAGGTAATCTCGCCGGTGATCGGTTTGCAGTCGATGCCGCCGACTTGCTGGAAATATGTGAACTGGGTCACTTCCATGCCGTTCAGCCAGACTTCCCAGCCCAGGCCCCAGGCGCCCAGCGTCGGGTTTTCCCAATCGTCTTCGACGAAGCGGATGTCGTTTTGCTTGAGATCGAAACCCAGTGCCTCGAGGGATCCGAGATAGAGTTCAAGGATGTTCGAAGGCGCCGGCTTGAGCACCACCTGATACTGGTAATAGTGCTGCATGCGATTGGGATTTTCGCCATAGCGACCATCCTTGGGGCGGCGTGACGGCTGCACGTAACCGGCTTTCCACGGCTCCGGACCGAGCGCGCGCAAAAACGTGGCAGTGTGGCTTGTGCCAGCGCCGACTTCCATGTCATAAGGTTGCAGCAGGGCGCAGCCCTGCGAGTTCCAGAAATCCTGCAGGCGCAGAATGACTTCCTGGAACGTGGGTTTTTGGTTCATCGGGAAACCCTGTCAATTCGCAAAGACATTGATTTTACCGGGTTTCAGCCATGTGCTTGGGCGAGACTCGACCCTGTTAGCGCGAAATCGAAGGGAAGTATCACGGCAGCATCCGGTATTATTCGCCCATTGAACCTTATGCAAAAGGAGCGGCACTGTGGATCATCAAGTCAGCGTGGTATTGAAGAATGGCGAGCGTTATGATTTTTCTTTGGGTGCGGATGATATTTCCGCATTTGACTCAGCCAGCGCGCGAAACTGGATCGGCGAAGCGTTTGTTTCCGCAGGGCTGGAAACCCCCAACCCGATGGGCAAAATGTTGTTGATCGATCAGATTCTGTTACTGGCCCAGAACGTCAAGCCTTCCGATTACGACCCATTGACGCCCGATACACGCCGCTTCCTGTGTGCAGCGTTGCAGGCCATGGGACGACCAACGCTGACGATCGATCTGGCAGCCTACAAGCTCTAGTTATTTCTGCGGCCTAGCGCCGTCAGGCAGGCAGCGACCGAGATCAACAAAGCCAGCAGATTGCCCCAGCGCGCATAAGGTGTCAGGCCGGTGCGACCTTGTACTTCCACCACCAGTGCGGCTGTGGTGAAGGGTGGCAATGCCGCGGCGATGAGGCCATCCGCGCGCACCATGGCGGTCATCCCGGTATTGGTCGCACGCAGCATCACGCGGCCGGTTTCAATCGCGCGCAGCTGGGCGATTTGCAGGTGCTGCGGTTGGGCCAGCGAATCGCCGAACCAGGCGGTGTTTGACATATTGACCAGCAGGGTTGCCGCCGGCAATGCAGCGATCAACTCTTCTCCAAACAGATCCTCGTAGCAAATATTCGGCGCAATGCGCTGCCCGGCAATTGTCAGCGCTTCTTGCCGAGGCCTCCCCGCAGTAAAGTCGGACATCGGGATACGCGCAAAGCGGAAGAACCAGGCGAAGCCGGGCGGTGCGTACTCGCCGAAGGGCACCAGATGGCGTTTGGCATAGGCGCTGGCTGTGAGCTCTGGAGTGAGCGCAACTGCGCCGTTGGTATAGCCACCGTCTGTGGTGGTGACTGCAACGCCGATCAGGGCGTCACCGTGATGTGTCAGGCTACGCAACACATCGCGCGGAACTTCATTGAAATAAAGCGGCAGGGCTGTTTCGGGAAGAACCGTAAGCGTTGCCGGGTTGGCCTTGGCCAGCCTCAGATAGGTTTCTACCGAAAGCGGCAACCGCTTGGGGTCCCACTTCAGGCTTTGCGGCACATTACCCTGCAAGAGGCTGACTCGAATTGGGGCGCCGCTAGGCTGCGTCCAGTCCATGCTGCGAAGCAGGCCGCCAAGTCCCAGCAACAACAGCAAGGAAATCCAGGGCCAGGGCTTGCGCCAGCCGGTGAGAGCCATCTGGCCGAACAATCCGCCGATCAAGGCGACAATGAGACCGACGCCGTAAACGCCGAGTACTGATGCCCAGCCCGCCAGCGGACTTGGCGGACTTTGCGAGTAGCCGATCGCCAGCCAGGGGAAGCCGGTGAACAACGTTCCTCTCAGCCATTCGCTGATGGCCCACAATCCGGCAAACAACAGCACGTCGCGTGCTGCGTTTTTGCGCCAGCGGACGAACAGTCCACCGGCCAATGCCGGAAACAGGGCGAGGTAGAGGCAGAACAACAGCGTCGCACCCGCAGCGGCGGGCGGCGCCATGCCGGCAAACTGTGACAGGCTGACGTAGATCCAGGAAACCCCAAACAGGAAACAGCCTGCGCCCCAGGCGAGTCCTATCATCATGGCTACGCTTGCTGAAGGTGCCTTGCGCCAAAAATAGTACAGGCCGGCCAGAGCGAAAGTCGGCGCTGGCCATACGGCAAAATAAGTGTCGAAAGGTGCGAAGCCAAGAACACAGAACGCACCCAGCGCTGCCGCAGTGGCGTACAGGGCGGCCGACCGCGCGGTCATTCTTCCGTAGTGGGAGACGTTGGAAGCAGTAAATCCTTCTGCGGATCGACCAACAAGGTATGTACTCTGCGGCTGTCGGCGCGCAGTACTTGCAGACGAAGGCCGTCAACGTTTACCACTTCGTTGCGCTTGGGAAGTCGGCCGAGATGATGGATCACCATGCCGCCGACGGTGTCGAAATGCTCGTCGGAAAACTCGGTGCTGAAGGCCGCGTTGAAGTCGGTGATTTCGGTCAGGGCTTTGACTCGATAGCGGCCGGTGTTGTCCTTGACAATATTGTCCTCAGTTTCGTCGAAGTCGTATTCGTCCTCGATGTCGCCGACGATCTGCTCCAGCACGTCTTCGATGGTGACCAGTCCGGCCACGCCGCCGTATTCATCGACGACAATCGCCATGTGATTACGGGATGCCCTGAATTCCCTCAGCAACACGTTCAACCGCTTCGACTCGGGAACAAAAATCGCCGGCCGCAAAGTGTCGCGCAGATCAAACTCCTTGCCCGCAAAATAGCGCAGCAAGTCTTTGGCCAGCAGAATTCCTAGCACGTCGTCCTTGCTTTCTCCGATGACGGGAAAGCGCGAGTGCGCCGTATCGAGCACGACCTCGACTATCTGTTCGGGAGTTTCCTTGATCTCGACTACATCCATCTGCGCGCGCGGCACCATGATGTCGCGTACCGCCATGTCGGCCACGGAAAGCGCGCCCTCGATGATCGATAGCGCGTCGGCATCCATCAAATGGCGCTCGAAAGCGCCGTGGAGCAGTGCAAGAAGTTGTTCGCGGTCTTCGGGTTCGCGCATCAGAAGCGCGGAAAGCCGTTCGATCAGACTGGGTCTACTGGATGGGTCCATTGTCAACCGTAAGGATCGGGGTAACCCAGACTGTCAAGGATTTTGCGTTCAGCCGCTTCCATACGCTCGGCGTCATCTTTGCTGGTCTCATGGTCATGGCCCTGTAAATGAAGCATACCATGCACAACCAGGTGAGCGAAATGGGATTCCAGCGTCTTGCCCTGCTCCTGTGCCTCGCGTTGTATCACCGGCAGACAAAGGACCAAGTCACCGCAAATTCCATCGAAATGGGCTGCGGATTCGTAGGGAAACGACAATACGTTGGTGGCATAGTCGCGGTGCCGGTAATCTCGATTGAGGTCCTGACCCTCCGCAATGTCAACGAAGCGCACCGTCACCTCGGCTGGCTTGGCGCAGGCCGCGCGAACCCAGCGGCGAACCTGGGGGCGGGTCGGAGCATCGGTCTTGCCACCCGGATACTGAACAGCGAGATCTAACTCAGGCAGGCGGCGTTTGGCGGATGCGGTCATGTTGCTCGTAGGCGTCGACGATGCGGGCGACCAGTGGATGACGCACGACATCGGAGGCGTCGAAGTCCGTGAATGCAAGGCCGCGCACCGCGGCCAGAATACGGCGCGCTTCGACCAGGCCGGACTTTTGTCCGCGCGGTAGATCGATCTGTGTCACATCGCCCGTGACCACGGCCTTGGCTCCGATACCAATGCGGGTGAGGAACATTTTCATTTGTTCCGGCGTCGTGTTCTGCGCCTCATCCAGAATGATAAAGGCATGATTCAGCGTGCGACCGCGCATGTATGCCAGCGGGGCAATCTCAATGGTTTGTTTTTCAAAAAGCTTTGACACCTTTTCGAAGCCCATCAAATCGTAAAGGGCGTCGTAAAGCGGTCGCAAATAGGGGTCGATTTTCTGTGCCAGATCGCCGGGCAGAAAACCAAGCCGTTCTCCGGCTTCGACCGCTGGCCGGGTAAGAACAATGCGGCTTACCTGGTCTCGTTCAAGGGCATCAATGGCCGAAGCGACGGCGAGGTAGGTCTTGCCGGTGCCCGCAGGACCAATGCCGAAAGTAATGTCGTGTTCCTGGATATTGCTCAGATAGCTTGCCTGATTCGGAGTGCGCGCATGCAGATCTGTCTTTCGGGTAAGCAAGCCTGCATTAGCCGGCGCGGGTGGGTGCACATGTCGATTGCGAGCAATTTCAATCAAGCCCAACTGGACTTCGTCTATGGATAAAGGTTCTTTTGCCAGCTCATAGAAATACTGCAGTGCCCGGACGGCCAGCCTCGCCTGCACCAGTTCGCCACTGATTCTGCAATGCTGGCCTCGACGCGTGATGGTGATATCGAATGCAGCCTCTATCTGGCGCAGGTTCTCGTCTAGCGGGCCGCAGAGGTTTTGCAGTCGCACGTTATCGAGCGGCTGCAGGCTGAGTGCCAGTGGGCGTGGCTTTGGGTTCCGCGGTGATGTGCTCAGGGGGCTATATCCAAGTGGCTGTGATCTCAAAGAGAAACGGTCGCTGCGGCCGATTCGGGAAGTTTGACAATTTCGCCGCGCAAACTGTGAGGCAGCGCGGCGGTGATGTTTATATCCATGAAGTGACCGATCAGACGTTCGTTACCGGCAAAGTTGACAACCCGATTGTTGTCGGTGCGCCCGGCCAGTTCGCTGGAGTCTTTTTTTGCGTGCCCTTCGACGAGAACTCGCTGTCTGGTGCCAACCATGGCCTGACTAATTTTCAGCGCCTGCGCTTCTATGGTTTTCTGCAGTCGCATCAAGCGGCGGATCTTCAAATCCTGAGGCGTGTCATCAACCATATCGGCGGCGGGTGTGCCAGGCCGCGCGCTGTATACGAAGGAGAAGCTGTTGTCGAAGTTCAGTTCCTCGACCAGATGCATGGTTTTTTCGAAGTCCTCCTCGGTTTCGCCGGGGAAGCCAATGATGAAGTCGGATGAAAGCGAAAGGTCGGGCCTTGCCGCCCGGAGTTTTTTCACCAGCGATTTGAACTCAAGTACCGAATAGCCTCGCTTCATCGCCGCCAGAACACGGTCGGATCCCGACTGCACAGGCAGATGCAGATGCGACACCAGCTTGGGCGTATTGCGGTAGGTATCGATAAGTCTTTGCGTCATTTCGCGCGGATGCGACGTGGTGTAACGAATTCGCTCCATGCCTTCCATGCCGGCAAGCGCCTCGATCAAGAAAGCCAGATCTGCTGCGTCGCCATCGTCCATGCTTCCTCTGTAGGCATTGACATTCTGGCCGAGTAGCGTGACTTCGCGTACGCCGCGATCGACCAGTCCTTCAATTTCAGCCAGAACATCGGCCAGCGGCCGCGAGACTTCCTCGCCACGTGTATAGGGTACGACACAGAAGCTGCAGTATTTGGAGCAACCTTCCATGATAGAAACAAAGGCTGATGTTCCCGTAACTCTGGCCGCTGGCAGGGCGTCGAATTTCTCGATTTCCGGGAATGAGATATCCACCTGTGCTCTGCCGCTACTGCGGCGCGCGGCAATCAGTTGTGGCAGTCGGTGCAGAGTCTGTGGGCCAAAGACAACATCCACATAGGGCGCACGAGCGACAATCGCGCCGCCCTCCTGGCTGGCAACGCAGCCGCCGACACCGATCACCAGATTGGGGTTGAGCTGCTTGAGATGCTTGATTCGGCCAAGGTCGTGAAACACTTTCTCCTGTGCTTTTTCGCGTACTGAACAGGTATTGAACAGGATGATATCGGCTTCCTCGGGATTGTCGGTCTTGACCGTGCCTTCGCTACCGGCCAGCACGTCCGTCATCTTGTCGGAGTCGTACTCGTTCATTTGGCAACCAAAGGTGCGAATGTAAACTTTCTTGGCCATCCTGATTCCGGTTGAAAGCACTGTTCTTGTGCGACTTGGCGCGGTCTCCGCCGACGTCGAACGTAGCGGCCGCAACTCAAAAGTGTAAGGGTGATGATTATAGAGCAGCCGCAATGGCCGGCTGTTTGCTACCATCGCGTCGATGAAACCAGCTGTTGTACTTCTTTCCGGCGGCCTTGATTCAGCAACTGTTCTGGCCTTGGCGCGAGAACAGGGTTTTGCCTGTCATTGCCTGTCACTCGATTATGGTCAGCGCCATGGTGCCGAGTTGCATGCTGCCGCGCAAGTCGCAGCCGCGTTGGAGGCGGCCGCCCATAGAGTATTGAAACTCGATCTTGGTCAACTGGGTGGCTCGGCGTTGACCGACAGCTCGATCGCGGTGCCGACCGACGGAGTGCAGCCCGGCATTCCGGTGACCTATGTGCCCGCGCGCAATACCATCATGCTGTCATTGGCCATGGCTTGGGCTGAGGTGCTGGGTGCGCAGGACATATTCGTTGGTGTCAATGCAGTGGACTATTCGGGCTATCCGGATTGCCGTCCTGAGTTCATTCGTGCTTTCGAGGCGCTTGCCAATCTGGCAACCAAGGCGGCGGTAGAAGGTCAGCCGCTCAAATTGCATGCGCCGTTGATCGATATGAGCAAGGCGCAGATTATCTCCGAGGGTGGACGACTTGGCGTCGACTATGGGCTGACAGTGTCCTGTTATCAGGCGGATCAGGCGGGTCGGGCATGTGGATTGTGCGACTCGTGCCGGCTACGCAGCCAAGGCTTCGCCGATGCCGGGCTGGCAGACCCAACCCGCTACGTTCGAGGCAATTGATTGCCATTATTTGGTACCAAAGAAGACTGATTCCGCTCAATGGGCCATATCCTAGAATGATCGGCCGTAATTGGGTTTGCAGCGAATCGGGCTTGGGGGAAATCAATGGAATTGACTATTCACGTTCAGATACTGGGCATCGTTTTTATTACCGGCGTTGTCATGGGCGCAGTGGCCAACAAGACCAATTTTTGCACCATGGGTGCCGTTTCCGACTGGGTCAATATGGGTGACACAGGGCGTATCCGGGCCTGGTTGATGGCGATCGCTGTGGCCACTATTGGCGTAGTGGTACTTGAAGCCTCGGGCAAGGTAAGCATTGGTACCGGTACTTTCCCGCCGTATCGGACCCCCAACCTGGCATGGCTGCGTTATCTCCTTGGAGGGCTCATGTTTGGAATCGGCATGACGCTGGCCTCGGGTTGCGGCAACAAGACGCTGGTTCGCATAGGTGGCGGCAACCTGAAATCGCTTGTGGTTTTGGTGATTGCCTCGGCCTGCGCCTACGCCATGTTGTGGACAAATTTCTACGATACCGTTTTTGGTAAGGCGGTATCTGCGACCACGGTCAATCTTGCTGCTGGCGGCACCACCAGTCAGGCGCTTGGCGTACTTACCGGCATAGGCAATACGGCTTTCGGGTTGATAATGGCGGTGGCGCTTCTGGTTTTCGTTTTTTCATCGCGCGACTTCCGTGGCAGTTTCGACAACATTCTTGGTGGTACCGTGATCGGTATCGCTGTCATTCTCGGTTGGTATATCACCGGCGGCTCAATGGGGGCTGAATGGAAAGAATTTGCCGATTTCGCCGATGTCAAACCATTGAGAGTTGAGGCACAGTCCTTTACTTTCATGAGTCCGATGGGCGATTTGGCACGGTACGTCATGAATCCGACCAATATTTCGCTGATCAATTTCGGCATCATGGCGCTGGCGGGAGTGATCGTCGGCTCTTTCCTATATGCTGTGGCCACCAAGGGTTTCCGTGTGGAGTGGTTCGCCAGTCGCGGCGATTTCGTCAATCATGCTGTCGGCGCTGTCTTGATGGGTATAGGTGGAGTGTTGTCGATGGGCTGTACCATCGGGCAGGGAATAACAGGTGTATCGACACTGGCTCTGGGATCGGTTCTTACTCTTATTGCCATTGTCGCCGGTGCTGCAGGCATGATGAAATACCAGTACTGGCGAATGATGCAGGAAGCCTGAACGGTAATTGCCGATATCTAGCATTGAGCCGGCCCGGCGCGATTTTGCTCAAATTCTCAATTGACAGGCGCTAAGGCGATTGGTTAGAATGCTCGGCTTTCCGAGACGCGCATGGGTGGAATCCATCCATTGCTGCGCGGGCCGGGTTACTGAAGCAAGCAAGGAATATCACGAGAAATGAAAACATTTTCCGCCAAGCCGCAAGAAGTCCAGCACGACTGGGTTGTCGTCGATGCCACGGACAAGGTGCTCGGTCGCCTGGCTGCCTCAATCGCGCACAGGTTGCGGGGCAAGCACAAGCCCATATATACGCCTCACGTTGATACTGGCGATTACATCGTCGTTTTGAATGTCGAGAAACTGCGCGTCACCGGTAACAAGGCCGAGGACAAAAAATACTTTCGCCATACCGGCTATCCAGGTGGTATCAACGAAACCAACTTCACCAAGCTTCAGCAGCGTTTCCCCGGTCGCATCTTGGAGAAAGCTGTAAAAGGCATGCTGCCCAAGGGTCCGCTAGGCTATGCAATGCTTAAGAAATTGAAGTGCTACGCCGGCACTGCTCACCCGCACGCCGCCCAGATGCCCAAGGCACTGGAAATCTAAGGAGTTCTCATGGCAGTCACCCAATATTATGGTACCGGTCGCCGCAAGACCGCCATTGCCCGCGTGTTTCTCCGCACTGGCAGCGGTAAATTTGTGGTCAATGACAAGCCGGTTGATGAGTTTTTTTCACGCGAAACCGGGCGCATGGTTGTGCGTCAGGCACTTGAACTGACCCAGCACATCAGCACTTTTGACATTCTTGTGAATGTTGAAGGCGGTGGTGAGTCAGGGCAGGCGGGTGCGGTGCGGCATGGTATTACCCGCGCGTTGATCGAATATGATGCGACACTCAAGCCGGCGCTGTCGACCGCCGGTTTCGTTACCCGAGACGCGCGCGAGGTCGAGCGTAAGAAGGTTGGTTTCCGCAAGGCACGCAGGCGTAAGCAGTTCTCGAAGCGCTAAGCTTCGGCGGCTTTATCGCTGTTGCGCAAAAGGCCGCCTTTGGGCGGCCTTTTTGTTCATATCTGATTGCAGCGGGTTACCATCAGCAGTCGTGGCAAGGAGCAAGGCATGATCAAGGCAGGTATCGTAGGTGGTACGGGGTATACGGGCGTGGAACTGCTGCGCCTGCTGGCGCTGCATTCTGAAGTTGAGTTGGTGGCCATTACATCGCGAGGCGAGGCGGGGACTGCGGTCGCAGACATGTTTCCCAGTCTGCGTGGATTCGTCGATCTGAAATTCAGCGATCCCAAGGATGCGCCGCTACAAGATTGCGACATCGTGTTCTTCGCCACACCCAACGGCATCGCCATGCAACAGGCGGTAGGTCTGCTCGAGGCCGGAGTTAAGATTATTGATCTGGCCGCTGATTTTCGTATCAAGGACGTGGCATTGTGGGAAAAATGGTACGGCATGAGCCACGCTAGCCCGATGCTGATTGACGAGGCGGTGTACGGTTTGCCCGAGGTGAATCGTGAGCAGATTCGGCGCGCGCGCCTGGTGGCAAACCCTGGTTGTTATCCAACAGCGACACAACTGGGTTTTCTGCCCCTGGTCGAGACGTGCTGTATAGACCTCGACCACTTGATCGCAGATGCAAAGTCAGGTGTCTCCGGTGCCGGTCGCAAGGCCGAAACTCACATTCTGTTTTCCGAAGCGTCGGACAACTTCAAAGCCTATGGGGTATCTGGGCATCGCCACCTGCCAGAAATCAGGCAAGGATTGGCGAATGCGGCTGGTAAGGATGCAAGTGAGATAGGACTGACCTTCGTGCCACACCTGACGCCGATGGTCCGCGGCATTCATGCGACTCTTTACGCAAGAATTACTCGCGAAGAAGATTTTCAAGCCATATTCGAGCAGCGCTATGCCGCTGAGCCATTTGTGGACGTGTTGCCACCCAAGTCGCATCCCGAAACCCGTTCGGTGCGCGCGGCCAATACCTGCCGGATTGCATTGCATAGACCACAGGGCGGAGATGTACTTGTTGTTCTCTCAGTGATCGACAACTTGGTCAAAGGTGCTGCGGGTCAGGCGGTGCAGAACATGAACCTAATGTTTGATTTGGACGAATGTTCGGGTCTTTTGCTAGTTCCCGTCTTGCCCTGAGCCTGAGGCGGCTACGTAGCCGCTTTGGGATCTCGGCACCGCGAGTCGCGATTCGGACCCATTTACCCTGGTATTGGCGGGCGCTGGCGGTAGTGTTGCTTTCGGGAGCGTCCCTGGCTTTGGCTGGCTGGATCTACGATGCCGGGCAACGGTTCGCGGGTTTTTACCAAGGCGCCAGCGAGAAAGAAATTGCCTCAATGCGCGAGCGTATAGCGCAGTTGGAGACAGATTTGGATGGCGCCCGAAAGGTTGCGAATGCCAGCGAAAGCCGGTTGCGCATCGAAAGCACGTCACAAGAGCGGCTTTCGCTTCAGATTAAAACGCTGGAGGAAGAAAATACCCGTCTAAAGTCTGATCTGGCGACGTTTGAGAGCCTGGCCGGGGGCGAGGGAGGTGATTCTGGTTTGGCAATCACTCGATTGCAGGTTCTTCCTTTAGGGGGGGGGCAGTATCAATATCGGCTCTTGCTGGCGCAAACATTGAACAAGAAGGATAAAGAATTCAATGGGATGATTCAGTTTATGGCAACTGTACAGCGAGGCAAGGAGACTGCTATGATGCAGTTTCCTGCTGGGAACGATTCAGCAGCAAGCCAGTATCAGGTGAAATTTAGATATTTCCGGCGCCTTGAGGGAATTCTCATGGTGGCTGCCGAGGAGAAGATTCTACGCGT
The DNA here is from genome assembly GCA_021738385.1 of Sulfuritalea sp. Lineage (GTDB taxonomy): Bacteria > Pseudomonadota > Gammaproteobacteria > Burkholderiales > Rhodocyclaceae > Sulfuritalea. Next base: position 25,037 of record JAIPCF010000032.1, read on the forward strand.
TGAGGCTCGTTTGATTCAGGATGGCGCGGTCAAGGCAACGCAGAGCGTGGCACTTTGACTGGGAAAGAATTCAGAAAACTGTTGAGGAGAGCCCCCCATGTTTGGTAAGAAAACCAGCAAGCCACAAGGTCGAATCGATAGCTTGATCGGTACCGGTACTACTTTGGTCGGCGACGTTACCTTTACTGGCGGCCTGCGCGTCGATGGTGAGATCAAAGGCAATGTGCGTGGCGCCGAAGGCCAACCCTCGACGCTTGTGATCAGCGAGCATGCCTTGATCGAAGGTGAAATCTCGGTTTCGCATCTTGTGGTCAATGGCACCATTATCGGGTCGGTCCATTCCAGCGATTTTTTGGAGCTTCAGACTCGCGCGCGGGTTACCGGTGATGTTGAATACAGCACGATAGAAATGCACCTCGGAGCAGTGGTGCAGGGTCGCTTGGTACATCAGGGTTTATCGGCCAAAGCCGTCGAATTGAAACTGGCAGCCAGTAATTGACCTTTGGCGCTATTGAAATCATAATTACTGGACTCATTTAGTACACCATTACGGAAATCCCCAGGAGAACACCATGAATGCACCCACCGAAATGCCGGCACCGCTCAATTTCACTGACAATGCGGCAAGCAAGGTCAAGGAACTTATTGCCGAGGAGGGCAATCCCGAACTCAAGTTACGGGTGTTTGTCACCGGCGGTGGCTGCTCAGGCTTCCAGTATGGCTTTACCTTCGACGAAGTGACCAACGAAGACGATACCGTAATGGAAAAAGACGGCGTGTCGCTGCTGATCGATCCAATGAGCTATCAATATCTGGTTGGTGCCGAGATCGATTATTCCGAAGGGCTCGAAGGCTCGCAGTTTGTAATCAAGAACCCGAACGCAACCAGTACTTGCGGCTGCGGTTCATCTTTCTCTTCCTGATTCACACGTATTGAGAAAAGGGCGTGGGCCTAATGCCCACGCCCTTGGTCGTTTACGGAGGTTTGTGAAACGACGTCAGGCCGGGTAGATGGCTCCAAGAATTCGCTGACCACGCGCGCCGGTGACCTCAGGAAGATTCCCGGCTTGGCCGTTAAGGGTACGCCAGGCTAGCCAAGCGAAAGCAGTCGCTTCGACCCAGTCCGCAGGCTGCCCCAAAAAGTCGGTGCTGGCGACACGGCACTCTGGTAAATGGTGTTGCAGGCGAGCCATCAAAGTCAGGTTCCGCGCTCCGCCGCCGCACACATATAGCTCTTTGGGATTGCCGCAATAGCGATGGATCGTCTCCGCTGCGGATAGGGCTGAGAGTTCGAGCAGGGTAGCTTGTATATCTGCGGGTTTTTGGTTACCCATCAATTGGCGATCAAGCCATGCCAAATTAAATTCGTCGCGACCGCAGCTTTTGGGAGGTTTCTGGCTGAAAAAGGCATCTGCAAGAAGTTTGTTCAGCAATTCTGGAATTATTTGTCCTTGGCTCGCCCATCCGCCGGCGTCATCGTAGCGCAGCCCTTGGTGCCGTTCTATCCATGCATCCATCAACAGATTGCCGGGACCGCAGTCAAAACCTCTCACCGGCCCCCCCGGCGGCAGGTCGGTAAGATTTGCAATGCCGCCAATATTGAGTATCACTCGATGCATCGCAGGATCGCCGAATACGGCGGCATGAAAGGCCGGAACCAAGGGCGCACCCTGGCCTCCTGCAGCAATGTCGCGGCTTCGAAAATCGGCAACAATGGTTAAGCCGGTCAGCTCTGCGAGTAATGCCGGATTGTTCAACTGTACGCTATAGCCGGCTGCGGGTCGGTGGCGTATGGTCTGCCCATGGCATCCTATCGCGGCAATCAGCTTCGTCTCAGTATGACCCAGAGCAAGTAACTCCGAAACAGCTTTTGCGTAGCACTGAACCAGGGCGTTGGAAAACAGAGCGGCGGCGTGGATTTCGTCGTGCTGGGCTGTTTGCAGCTGTAGGGCTTGCTGGCGAAGGTCTGCGGGAAAGCCGAGCCAGTGTGTTTGAAGTGTTCTAGGCTGGTCCGCGGTGAAGTCCACCAGGGCGGCATCTACGCCATCCAGACTGGTCCCGGACATCAGCCCTATGACCAGCGACCCAGCGGGCTCCATTTCAATCCGCCTGGGCGAGATTGAATCCGCGTATCAGGTCAATCCGGGCAAGATGCGCCCCTGTTCGCTCTCGGAACAGATCAAGTTGGCTGGGTTTCAGGGGTGGAGCGCTCGGCAGTGCCATCGCCAAGGGATTTTTATGCACGTTGGCGACGCGGAACTCGTAATGCAAGTGTGGGCCACTGGCCAGACCTGTGGCGCCGACGAAGCCAATTATGTCTCCCTGGCTAACTCGGCTGCCTTTGCGTATTCCGGATTGAAAGCGCGAGAGATGACCATAAAGTGTCGTGTAGCTGCTCTGATGGCGCAGTACAACGGCATTGCCATAGCCACCTTTTCTTCCCACAAACTCGACGATGCCGTCGCCGGTTGCTCTAACGCGAGTCCCTGTCGGCGCGCCATAGTCGATACCTTTGTGAGCACGCCACTTCTTGAGCACGGGATGAAAGCGCGCTTTGGTAAAGCCCGAAGTAATTCGTGAAAACTCCAGCGGCGAACGAAGAAAAGCCTTGCGAATATTCTTGCCTTCAGCAGTGTAGTAGCCACTGCTGTTTTCTCCACCATCCGGATCGGAGAACCAGGCTGCACGATAGGTTTTGCCATCATTGGTAAACTCGGCAGCCAGTATTCGACCGCTGCGAACTTCTCGGCCAAGGTAGTTTAAGGATTCGTAAATGACGGCGAAACGATCACCCTTTCGCAAGTCACGATGAAAGTCGATATCGCCACCGAATATGTCGGCCATTTTCATCGCTACCGAATCTGGTATCCCCGCCGCATCGGCAGCGCCGAACAACGAATAGCTGATCTCGGCCGACTTGATGACTACCTGGGTTTCAAGTTTTAACGCTTGTTCCGAAGCAGAAAATTCGCTCCCCTTCCGTTCCACCAGAAGCGCCTGATCCTTGCCGCCATTCAGCGGGAATACGAGGGTTTGCAGTTCGCCTCGTGGCCCAGTCCGCGCCGTCAGATTTTTACCAGGACTAAGTTGACGGAACAGGCTTTGCGTCGCCTTGTTCCCATTCAGAAACTTGATGGCTGCGGGATCGTCTAGCCCGAGACGTTGTAGCAGTTCGGCAACGGTATCACCTCGCTGCACCCTTTCTTCGCGCAGAAAGCTTTGATCACTTTCAGTGGCCGCAGAAAGCGAAGGCAATGCGAGTTGCTCGACGACCTGCTGACGGGGGACGTCGACCAACTGAGCGTCATTTACGGTGCCAAAAGCCGCGACCATGCCAAACAGCGAGACGCCTACCACGCCGAAGCTGGCCCAAAAAGGTCCCGGTCTTTGGGATCGGTGGTCGTGGAGTTGCGCTAAAATCCCGCTCTTGTTTTTGTTCAATTGGATGGGTGGATCGCGAAAAAGTCGGCAGAGTGTAGCAAAAAAACCCCCTATCTAAAACCAGGTTAAATCGTGATGTTGGACACTATTTCTCAGTTGGCGCTGATCAAGCGTGGCGCAGATGAATTGCTGGTGGAAGCCGAGTTGGTCGAAAAGCTCAATACGGGCAGGCCATTGCGCGTCAAAGCGGGTTTTGATCCGACGGCACCGGACCTTCATCTTGGACATACCGTCCTGATCAACAAGCTTAGACACTTCCAGGATCTAGGCCATCACGTGATGTTCCTGATTGGGGATTTCACCGGAATGATCGGTGATCCAAGCGGCAAGAACTCAACACGGCCGCCTTTGTCCCGAGAACAGATTTTGGAAAACGCGGATACCTACCGCGAGCAGGTTTTCAAGATACTCGACCCTAGCAAGACAGAGGTTTGTTTCAATTCGACCTGGTTCGAGCCACTCGGAGCTGCGGGCATGATCAAGCTGGCGGCTCGGCATACTGTGGCGCGGATGCTGGAACGAGACGATTTCTCGAAACGCTATAGCAGTGGTCAGCCCATCGCAATCCATGAGTTTCTTTATCCTTTGTGTCAGGGATACGATTCGGTTGCCATGAAGGCGGATGTTGAATTGGGCGGAACCGATCAGAAGTTCAACCTTCTCGTCGGGCGCGAACTTCAAAGGCATTATGGCCAGCCTCAGCAATGCGTCTTGATGTTGCCCCTGCTGGAGGGCCTCGATGGTGTAAACAAGATGTCGAAGTCTCTGGGCAATTACATAGGTATTGCTGAGTCGCCAACAGAAATTTTCGGCAAACTGATGTCGGTGTCGGATGAATTGATGTGGCGCTACTACGAATTGCTTTCGTTTCGGAGCAATGACGAGATTGTCCGTTTCAAGCGCGAAGTTGCCGATGGAAGAAATCCGCGCGATATCAAGGTGCTGCTGGGTCAGGAAATCGTGGCGCGCTTTCATTCTTTGAAAGATGCGGATGACGCATTGGCCGAGTTCGAAGCACGTTTTCAGCGCGGTGTTTTGCCTGATGACATGCCCCAGTTAAGTGTTGCCGCCGGTTCGCTGGCGCAGGTGTTAAAGGCCGCGGGACTTACGCCTAGCACCTCAGAGGCGCTGCGCATGATCGATGGTGGTGGGGTGAGGGTCAATGGCGAAAAAGTCGGTGATCGCAATACGGCGTTGGGCGTCGGCGAGTGCGTGGTATTGCAGGTCGGCAAGCGAAAATATGCCCGTGTCACTCTGACTTGAGCTCAGTGTTTTTCGTCGGTTTCATGGAGCCGACAAAATAATCCGTCAAAGCTATTGACCAGCCGAATTCGGACCGTATAATGCGCGCCTTCCCGTTGCTTTGCAGTGCATTGCAACATGCTCTTTAAAAACCAAACAACCGATAGGTGTAGGTGCTTGTTGTGCTGGAGGTAGTGGTGGGTGACCGTGCTGAAATCGAAGGTGCGGACGCTGGTTTGGGCTGAAAGGTCTGGATTAAGTTCTGAGTTGATTACGCAA
>JAIPCF010000033.1 GCA_021738385.1 Sulfuritalea sp.
GGCACATTCAGTGGTCGCCAGATTGGATTTACACAGTGGGTCAGCTTTGGTGGCAATCTGCCTGAGTTCCAGAAGGCGGCTGCAGGTGCCGGGCATTTCAATCCACTGGTGGACATTGACGGCACCTCGCGACGAGTACCGCTGCTGGTCGAGCATCAGGGGCAATATTATGAAGCCTTGTCCCTGGCCATGGTGCGCAATCTACTCGGCAATCCGCCAATTATTCCAGGTTATCCGGAGGGTTCTTCTGGTGGGTATGCCGGTATGGAATGGCTGGACCTGATGGGCGCAGGTGGTGGCGTGATGCGCATCCCGGTGGATGAAAATGCCGCGACCTTGATTCCCTATCGGGGCTATGAAAGAAGTTTTCGATATATATCCATTACTGATGTACTCAACGAACGCATTCCCAAAGAGGAGCTTGTCGGTCGCGTAGTTGTGGTAGGTACCACGGCGCCGGGTCTTATGGACTTGCGGGCGACACCGGTGGGTGCGGCCTATCCCGGTGTAGAGATACACGCCAATCTGATCGCAGGCATGCTGGACGGCGTGATCAAACACAAGCCGCCTTACATACTTGGAGCGGATGTGCTTCTGGTTCTGATCGCTGGAGCGGTGATGGTCTTTCTATTGCCCATGTTGTCTCCATTACGTGCAACCATTGTTGGCGCGATGGTGATGCTTTTTCTGCTCAGTGTAAATTTCAGTTTCTGGCATTCCGCGAATGTTGTCCTGCCCTTGGCCAATGGAATGATTGCCATTGCGCTGCTGTATGCCTTGAACATGTCCTGGGGCTATTTTGTCGAGTCGCGGACCAAGCGTCAGTTGACCGGCTTGTTTGGTCAATATGTTCCGCCGGAACTGGTCGAGGAAATGAGTCGCGATCCTGAGAACTACAGCATGGCCGGACGCAAGGCGGAACTCACCGTTCTGTTCTCCGACATCCGCGGGTTCACCACGATTTCGGAGGGATTGGAGCCGAACGAACTGGCAACCTTGATGAACGAGTATCTCGGGGCCATGACTTTGGTAGTGCGCAAGCATCGGGGCACGCTTGACAAATATATTGGCGACGCGATCATGGCATTCTGGGGTGCGCCGGTTGAAGATCCGGAGCATGCGAAGCATTCCATTCTCACAGGACTTGAAATGCATGTCGCGCTGAAGGAACTGAACAAGGATCTGGTCTCTCGCGGATGGCCCGAGCTCAAGATTGGAGTCGGCGTCAATACTGGTCCGATGACCGTTGGCGACATGGGTTCGAAGGTACGCCAGTCCTACACTGTCATGGGCGATGCCGTGAACCTGGGGTCCCGCCTTGAGGGAATTACCAAACAGTATGGAGTTGGTTTTATTGCCGGCGAGGCCACGCGAGAATTGGTGAAGAAAGAGTTTGTATTCCGTGAATTGGATCGAGTGCGTGTCAAAGGCAAAGATGAGCCAGTGGGCATTTATGAGCCGATAGGACTTGAGGGGGAGGTCGAGAAGCCGGTGTTGGATGAATTGAAAATCTGGAATCAGGCTTTGCGCACCTATCGGGCGCAGGATTGGGATCAAGCGGAAGTAGCTTTGCTCAATTTGTCGAGAATGTCGCCGCACAAGCTTTACGAAGTGTATGCAGAGCGCGTTGCTCACTATCGCAAAGAGCCTCCCGGCCAGAATTGGGATGGTGCATGGACCTTCGATACGAAATGAGAGAGCAATGAAGGTACGCATTCTTGGTTGCAGCGGAGGTATTGGTGGGCGCCACCTGCGTACCACATCAATTCTGGTCGACAACGATATATTGATCGATGTCGGGACTGGAGTCGGCGATTTGACCATTGCCGAATTGGCTCAGATCGATCATGTTTTTATTACTCATTCCCATCTCGATCATCTGGCTTGCTTGCCCTTTATGATCGATACCGTCGGCGACATGCGCAACCGCCCCTTGATTGTGCACGCGACTGAAGCGACGCTCGAGATCATTCGGGCGCATGTATTCAATTGGGCGATCTGGCCTGATTTCAGCGTGATTCCGACAGCAGAAAAACCGTTCATGCAGTATTCAGCGATTTCTGTGGGTGAGGCTGTTGAACTGGATGGCCGCAAAGTCGTACCGCTGCCGGCAAATCACACAGTACCGGCCGTGGGGTATCACCTTGACTCGGGTGATGGCAGCCTGGTATTTACCGGTGATACCGGCCCCTGTCCTGAACTGTGGAAACAGGTCAACGCAATCCGCAATCTGCGCTACCTGATCATCGAATGCGCCTTCTCGGATCGTGAAAAACAGTTGGCGGTGGCGTCCTTGCATTTGTGTCCAAGCATGCTGCTGGAAGAACTGACTAATCTACAACGGGACGCCGAAGTATTTATTACGCATTTGAAGCCAGGTCAAATCGAACTTACCATGCAAGAGATCGAAGACTGCATTGGTGAGTTTCGCCCCGGTATGCTGCAGAACAATCAGGTGTTCGAAATCTAGTCATGACGGAACCGATAAGCATCGAGTTGCTAGCCCACTTGCAACCTCTGATGTTGCTGGGGGATGAGGGGCTGCGTGCGTTGTTGCCGCGGTGCAAGGTACATACTTTTGCCCGTGGGACAGATCCTTTTCGTGCTGAAAAGTGGGACGGCCAGGTAGTTTATCTGGTGCGTGGTCAACTCCTGACCCGTATGGCGGACGGTACCTCGCGGGTCCTGGTCGGCGGCCATGACATTGCCACCGCTCCGGTGGCAAGTGGTGGAAAGGCTCCCTCCGAGAGCAAGGCCATCACCGATATCGAACTTCTCAGTCTGGAAGAGGATCCGCTGGATATTGTTGTGACCTGGAACCAGTTGGCGGCCCAGAGCGAAAGTACCCACGAGAAAGGCGATCAAACAGATTGGCGGATGATGTCCGGAATGTTCGCGGTGGATAATCTTACGGTCGGTGCCTTTGCGTCGCTGCCACCGGCCAATATTCAATCGCTGCTGGCCAAGTTTCAACGAATCCCTGCCAAGCGTGGCGAGACAATTATCGCGCAGGGTGAGCCTGGCGATTACTATTTCCTGATCGAGAGTGGGCGCTGCAAAGTGTCTCGACTTGTCGCTGGTGCTTCAGTCCAACTGGCGGAATTGAAAGAAGGCAATGCATTTGGTGAGGAGGCCCTGGTTGCGGATACAGTGCGCAACGCGACGGTGACGATGATTACCGACGGCATGTTGTTGCGCTTGTCGAAGGAAGATTTCAATCAATTGCTTTGCGCCCCACTGCTGCAAAAGGTGAGCGGTGAAGATGCCGAGCGAAAGGTTGCTGCCGGAGCAAAGTGGATCGACGTACGCTTTCCCGCTGAATACCAAAGTGATGGTTATCCAGGTGCAATCAACATTCCGCTCAACGATCTGCGCGGTGCATTGACCGCACTTGATCCGACGAAGGAGTACATAGTGTATTGTCAGACGGGACGTCGCAGTTCAGCCGCTGCCTTTCTGCTTTCCCAGCGAGGACTACATGCGGCTTTGCTTGACGGCGGCATGAGATCGCGCACTAGCGTTATGGAGTCAGTTAAATGAGTGCCGTTACCGCTGCACCTGCCGGAGCTGCCGCATCAGAGGTAGACAATCGGCTTGCATTTTTCAAAAATCTTCAGGTTGTCACCAACAAGGTACATGCCACATCCAACATTGATGAAATCATGCTGGAGTTGTCGGGTGAGATCTGCAACTTGTTTAACGCGGATCGCTTGACGATCTATTCTGTTGGCGATGACAAGGCGTCGATTGTCTCAAAAATCAAGACGGGTCTGAATTCCTTCAAGGATTTGCGCCTGCCGATTGCCGACCAGAGCATCGCCGGTCACGTGGCTCTGGCCAAAAAGACGGTGAATATTCGCGACGTATATGACGATGGGGAGCTAAAGGCGATCAATCCATCGCTGCGCTTCCTGCAGGAAGTCGACAAGCGGACCGGATACCGTACAAAGCAGATGCTGGTGGCGCCAATTGTCGATGCGCAGAGCAATGAATTGCTTGGCGTCGTTCAGATTATCAACAACAAGGCTGGCGTACCGTTCACGCCGATCTTCGAGGAAGGCGTCAAAGGCTTGTGCGAAACGCTGGCGATTGCCTTTAACCAGCGCAGCAAGCCGGCGCAAGCCGTCAAGACCAAGTACGATTTTCTCGTGTCGGATGCGGTTATTTCCGCACAGGAACTGGAACTGGCGACGCGCACCGCGAGACGGAAGAATCTTGATATCGAGGATGTGCTGGTCAATGAATTTCAGGTCAAGCACAATGCCTTGGGCGCTGCCTTGGGAAAATTTTTTGGTGTGCCTTACGAGTCATTCAAGTCCGATCGCATTAAGCCAATAGATTTGCTCAAGAATCTCAAGCGGGACTTTCTTGAGCAGGCCCAATGGGCCCCAGTGGAAGAAGGACCCGAGGGCGTTATGGTGGTCTGCATGGATCCCGAACAGGTCAAGGGATCGCGCGTTGTCAACAACGTATTTCCTCGGGCAAAGATTACCTATCGGGTAACCACCAATCACGAGTTCGGGCAAACGCTTGACTTGCTGTTCGGGGCGGCGGCTGAGCCCGGGTATATGGATGACAGTTCCGTTGGCGATCTGCTGTCGACCCTCGATCAGGATGAGGGAGAAGGAGAAGGGAGTGTCGGTGACGACATCTCAGCAGCTGCCGACAATGAACTGGTTAAACTGGTCAACAAGATCATTGTCGATGCCTATCAGCAGGGCGTGTCGGATATTCATATTGAGCCGGGCTTGGGCAAGGACAAGGTACTGATCCGCTTTCGTCGGGACGGTTCGCTGGCCAAGTACATCGAAGTACCGGCCAGCTATCGAAATGCGATGGTGGCGCGTCTCAAGATCATGTGCGACCTGGACATTGCAGAGCGCCGCAAGCCGCAAGACGGCAAAATCAAATTCAAGAAGTATGGTCCGCTGGATATTGAGCTGCGTGTGGCGACAATTCCCTCGACCGGTGGCGTAGAAGATGTCGTGATGCGGATTCTCGCCGGCGGCGAGCCTATTCCGCTGGACAAACTGGGTGTGCTGCCAACCAACCTGACCAAGCTCAAGGCCACCATATCCAAACCCTACGGCCTGTTCTTTGTTTGCGGCCCGACCGGTTCCGGCAAAACCACCACCCTGCACTCGGTGCTGGGCTATCTCAACACGGTGGATACCAAGATATGGACGGCTGAAGATCCTGTGGAAATTACACAAAAGGGTCTGCGCCAGGTTCAGGTCAACAAGAAGGTGATGGACTTTCCGATGGTGATGAAGGCCTTCCTGCGAGCCGACCCGGACATCATCATGGTGGGCGAAATGCGCGATGCCGAAACCACGGGTATCGGCATCGAGGCCTCACTGACCGGTCACCTGGTGTTCGCCACGCTGCACACCAACAGCGCTCCTGAATCGATCATCCGTCTGCTCGACATGGGTATGGATCCATTCAACTTCTCCGACGCGCTGCTGGGGATTTTGGCTCAGCGTTTGGCCAAAAGACTATGCAAGTGCAAGGAGAGCTATACCCCGGATGACGAAGAAGTACGGCTGTTCATGAAAGAATACTGCAGCGAGTTGGATAGCACGGAAACTTTCAAGAAGGATATAAAGGCGGCCTATGCCGCGACGCTGGAGCGATTGATCAAGGATTACGGCAAGGACGGCAAGTTGGTGTTTACACGAGCCAAAGGTTGCGATACTTGCGGCGGAACAGGCTACAAGGGGCGCGTCGGTCTGCATGAATTGATGATCGGCACGGAGCCGATGAAAAAACTGATTCAGGAACATGCCCGTGTTGCACAGTTGTTTGCTCAAGCGCTGGAGGACGGCATGCTCACGCTGAAAATGGATGGCCTTGAAAAGGCCTTGCAAGGCGTAACAGACCTCAAACAAGTGAGAGCCGTTTGTATCAAATAAGAATCCGCCATGGATAACTCCAGCGACTTGTTTCGCCGTCTTGAGCAACTAAATACCATCGGTGCAGCGCTCTCCAAAGAGCGCGATATCGATCGCTTGCTGGAGAGCATTCTGATCGCAGCCAAAACCATTACCCATGCCGACGGTGGAACGCTGTATCGAATGACTGAGGATGGCAAAGCACTGCGTTTCGAGATCCTGCGCACCGATTCCCTGAAAATCGCAATGGGCGGCACCACCGGCAACGCGATCAACTTCCCGAATTTGCCGCTGACCAAGGGAAATGGCGAATCCAACGATTCGATGGTCGCGGCCTACGCAGCGATTCATGACAAGACCGTCAATATTGCCGACGCCTATACCGAAGCCGGCTTTGATTTTTCCGGCACGCGCAGCTTTGACGAGCGTACCGGCTACCGCTCGCAGTCTTTCCTCACCGTGCCGATGAAGAATCACGAAGGCGAAATCATTGGTGTGCTGCAACTGATCAATGCGGTGGATCCGAAGACCCGGCAAGTCAATTCGTTTTCTTCTGCGGATCAGGGCCTCGCCGAGTCGCTTGCGTCACAAGCCGCCATCGCCCTGACCAATCGTCTGCTGATCACCCAGCTTGAAGAACTCTTTGAATCGTTTATCAATCTGATCAACCTGGCAATCGATGAAAAATCGCCCTACACAGGCGGCCATTGCCAGCGTGTACCCGCTTTGACCATGATGCTCGCGGAGGGAGTTGACGCCACCACCGAAGGTCCGCTGGCCTCGTTCAGGATGGACGAGCGCGATCGCTACGAGCTCAAGATCGCTGGTCTGCTGCATGACTGCGGCAAAGTCACCACGCCAGTCCATGTAGTCGACAAGGCCACCAAGCTGCAGACCCTGTTCGACCGCATTCAGCTGATCGATACACGCTTTGAAGTACTCAAGCGGGACGCCGAGATCACTGCGCTGCGCAAGCAGCTTGAATTGCGAGAGCAGGGCGACCCAAAGGCAGACGCAAGAGTATTGCGCGAGTACCACGAGCAGGTTCGCATTCTCGACGACGATCGTGAGTTTCTGCGCAAGACCAATGTTGGCGGCGAAGCGATGAGCGAGGCCGACCAGCAGCGCGTGCGCGATATTGGCAGCAGCCGCAAGTGGCGGAATGTCGATGCTGTAGAAACCGAGTTTCTCACCGCCGACGAAGTTGTTAACCTGACCATACGTGCCGGCACCCTGACGCTGAAGGAGCGCGACGTCATCAACCACCATATCGTTGCCACCATCAAGATGCTGGAGCAATTACCGTGGCCCAAGCATTTGACCAAGGTGCCCGAATACGCAGGCGGGCATCACGAGCGCATGGATGGCAAGGGTTACCCCAAGGGTCTGACGCGGGAGCAAATGTCGCTGCAGGCGAGGATGATGGGAATTGCCGACATTTTCGAAGCGCTGACGGCGCGCGACCGACCGTACAAGCAGGGCATGAAGCTGTCACAGGCCATGGGCATCATGAGCAATTTCAAGAAAAATGGACATATCGATCCAGACTTGTTCGATGTATTTGTAGCCCAGCAGATTTATCGGAAGTACGCTGAGCAGTTTCTCGATCCGACGCAGATCGATGAAGTGGATGAAGACACCCTCACCTCAAACTGAGAAAACCTGGTTTAACAACTGTCAAACGGGGCTCCGATGGGTGAAACCTCAGAAAAAATGGCAATACGTTGTCAAGATGTGTTTGCCGATGAGCGTGCATCGGGCATCGAGTACTGATCCTAAACTGTGGCCAAATGGTTAGCTGTCCCCCCCCCCCCCGCAACCAAACCGCTGCGGCGTTTTTTTGACTATTAGCGGCAATGGGTGACGTTTTACGGCACTTGAGGTGTGAACAAGAGCCAGACAGAGGCAATTCTACCGCTGGCATATACCTTGCGTAATTAGCTGCGTCGTCGTAGTACTAATGCGGCATCAGCAGAAAGGCAAGCATGCACTCCAGAGATGCCATTACGGGGTTTACCTTGATCGAGTTGATGATCGTGGTTGCCATTATTGGGATTTTGGCTGCAATCGCTATTCCGCAGTTCACCGAATACACCAAAAAGGCAGAGGATAAATCTGCTCAATCGGATGCCAAGAATCTATTAACAAATGCAGTCGCAAATTCGATTTGATTTAGCGATAAGGCTTTGAAACCTGTTTCGTTCTAGTAAGTTGTTGGTCCGCGGGGGAGACCCCATTTTCCTAAGGAGAGTATTGATGAAATCAAGCATGCAAAAGGGGTTTACCCTGATTGAATTGATGATCGTGGTTGCGATTATCGGAATTTTGGCCGCAATCGCCATTCCGCAGTTCAGCGAGTACACCAAGAAGGGCGAAGACAAAGCTGCTCAGTCTGATGCCAAGAATTTGTTGACATCGGCTGTCGCCAATTCCACGCAATAATCACATCGTCAAGACTCAGGAGACTATTATGAAAAAAGCAATTATTCTGGCTGCTGTTGCTGCTTCGGCGGTGAGTTCACTTGCACATGCGACTGCAGTTTGCACGGGTGGCACGGGTGCCAGCGTCGCAGTAACGACAACAGCAAACATGTTTGTGTTGGTGCCCTTTACCGCCAAATGCTCGGCAAACGTATTCTCAAATTATTCTGAAAATGGAACCGCGTTTGGTGTGGTCGCAGGGTCGTCCAAGGGCAAGAACTACTTTGGTGGCGGCACAGCAGGCGGTGGTGTACGTCCCCTTGGCACGTGTGCCACTACAGGTTGTTCAGCCACTGAAGTGTCGGACACTAATTCTGCCACGGCGCGCGACTCGAGCTAAAGAAAGTTTAGTCAAGTCTTGAGAGGCGCGCTACGGCGCGCCTCTTTACATCCATGTGGCCATTTTGTCTTTCCGCTTTTCGTTCCGGCTTCCGCAGCAGGGCGGTGCTGTTGATTCTCGTCCTGGGTGTTCTCCTGGTCGGGGTGTCTTTTCTCGCAGCCTCTTTTTCGCCGCGGCAGCCGCAGACCGTGACTATCGATGTCGGTTTTTCGGGCATCCGCTTTAGTCTTATACTGCTGGCCGTTTTTTGGGTACAGGAACTCGTCGCTCGAGAAGTGGAACGGCGTACCGTGTTGTATGCGCTGGCCTATCCGGTATCGCGCGCAGCCTACCTTTTGGGTCGATTCGCCGGCGTGGTAAGTCTTCTCGGAGTGGCGAGCTTGATGCTTGGCGCACTGTTGTGGGTATCTGCGCGGTATTCCGGTGGGCAATACGTCCAGGCTTTTGTCGTTCAGCTCGGCGGGCCTTACTGGATTGCCATTGGTGGTTTATGGGCTGATGCCATCGTGGTTGCTGCATTCTCGCTGTTGATCGCGACCCTTTCTACGGTACAAATGTTGCCGGTCGCCTTGGGTGTCGCGTTTGCGGTTGCCGGTAAAACCTTGGGGGCGGCCCTTGACTATATGGCCCGAGGCGCTGATGGTGATCAGGACCTGCTTAATCGCTATGGGCCGCTGGTTGAAACGATACAGTGGTTGCTGCCCGATCTATCTCGTCTGGATTGGCGCGTCTGGCCCATGTATGGCGTTCCGCTCGACGCCGAAGTGATTGCGTATGCCTTGCTGCTGGCTTGTGGCTATGTGGTGATTCTGATGTCTCTGGCAGTGTTCGCTTTTGCTCGCCGCGAATTCTTTTGAGAGGCAGAGGTGCGACGCATTCAATTGTGGCCAATGATTTTCCTGATTGTCGGTGGCCTGGTTTTTTTTCTGGCTCAGGTGCGGATGCAGACAAAGCAACGCCTTCTTGTCACGGCGGAAATCCAGGTGGCCTTGCCGGTCTTCGTACAAGTGCTGCTTGCCGGTGGTGATCGCTATCTTGCGGCCAACTGGGCTGCCATCCGAGCGCTGGTGACGGAAACCGTCCGGATGAAACCGGATGAGTTCGAGATTCTCGGCAAAGTGCAGCGCGACGCGGCATGGATGAACCCGGCGCATGAAGACAATTACTACATTGCAGAAGCAATATTGCCCTGGGAAGGCCAGGTAGATGCAGCCCAGGCCGTATTACGCCGCGCCGCCGCCGCCCGTTTCTACGATTACCAGCCAGCGTTCTTTTTTGCCTTCAATCTTTTTCATTTCATGGGCGACTCGTTGGCGGCTAGCGAATGGTTGCGGCAGTCGGCACCAAGACTGTCGAACCCCCAAGAAAGCATGGCGCTTGAGGATCTCGCGGCGCGTTGGCTTGATCGTAGCCAGAATCTCGATATGGCGGCACAGATTGTCGAGGACATGGCAGCGAATACCAAACGCAAGGACTTCGCCGCTTATCTGCATAAACGCAGCCAGCGGCTACGCGATTTGGCCTTGTTGCGCCGCGTGGCATCGGTCTATCAGCAACGCATTGGCCACCCGCCGCGAAAACTGCAAGACCTTGTGGTTTCCGGCCTGATTCGGGAGATCCCCGCTGATCCATTTGGACTGGGCTATGGCATAAACGCTGAAGGTATTCCCGTCTTCCTGCACAAACCATCCCAATGACACCAGTAATTTGCATCGACGGAATGTTCAAGACCTATCCCCGCACGTGGTCGGCACCGGCGTTCGAGGCGGTGCGCGATCTATCTCTGACTGTGGACCAAGGTGAAGTCTTTGGCTTTATCGGTCCCAACGGTGCCGGAAAAAGCACGACGATCAAGATTTTGACGGGCGTACTTCAACCAAGCCGTGGACGCGCTGAGTTGTTCGGCAAGGATGTATCGCGGCCTGAGGCGCGGATCGGACTTGGATATGTGCCAGAAAACCCAAGTCTGTATGACTACCTGTCGCCGCTGGAATTGCTTGCGATGGCACTGTCCATCCATCGTCTCAAGCTTGCTGACCCCCGTGGGCACTGCATGCGCTGGCTCGAGCGCTTTGATCTGGCTGGCGTTGCCAATAAACGCATACGGAGCTTTTCCAAAGGAATGGTGCAGCGGGTTGCGCTTGTCCATGCAATGGCGATCCAGCCAAAGCTGCTGATTCTCGACGAACCCTTGTCTGGTCTTGATCCCCTCGGCCGCAAGGAGGTGGTCGAGATTCTTGGTGAGTTTCGCTCATCGGGGGGCACTATTTTCCTGACCTCACATGTATTGCACGACGTCGAGCAACTTGCCGATCGCTTTGGCCTGATTCATCGTGGAGAATTGCTCACGGTTCAGGCTCCCGGCGATCTGCTCCATGATGAACAAACCGTTACGGTTCGCTCCTCGGGTGTGAGCGCAGTGCCCGGCTTTCTAGCCGAAACAGAGGGGCGGTGGCGCGCGGATATCCGGCGCGATCAGCTTTGGGCCTCGCTCGATCTTCTGCAGCAGGCTCGGCACACTATTCTCGAAATTCGTCCTTCCCTGACACTGGAGGATGTATTTTTTCGTCATCTGGCGTCAACGCATTCCGCCACGCAGGAAAACGCAGAGAGCCAATCTTGAAGCAGAAGCAGCGCAAGAGAGCGGCCGTTGTGCGCAAGAAGTTGGCCCGGTTGCCGGACGCTTTGACGCCGCTCGTGCGCCTTGTCGAGCAAAAGCGCCATGCGGAACTTGAGCTGGCGGCGCTGGACGCACTCAGGACGCTGCCTACGCATCCGTACATCTTCAAGGCGCTGTCCTTTGCCTTGATCGAGCAAGGCAAATTTGAGGATGCGATCCCCGGCCTCGAACAAGCATTACGTCTCAATCCTGCCGACCCTGAATTGCACAACAATCTCGGCATCTGTCTTTCGGCAATAATGCGCTGGGAAAAGGCATTGGTGTGCTTCGATCGTGCTCTGGCGCTTGGCGGTAGCGACCCGGATATATGGAAGAACAAAGGCGCCGCACTGAGTCTGATGCATCGGTGGAACGAAGCGGTCCCCTCACTGGTGAAAGCGATCGAGCTTTTCCCGGGCGACTACGACGAGGCCATTGATCTGTTGGCTGGCGCGCTGCTGAACGCTGGACGCAACGAAGAGGCGTTCGCATGCTACACAGAGCTATTCTCCGGCGCGCCGGAGCGTGCAGCGTATCTTGGCTGCCTGATCGTGCTTGGCCTCAGGTTGTGCCATTGGGAAGGGCAAGTTCAAGCTATACAGAGCCTTCGTCATTTGTCCGAAGGCTTTACCCTATCGGCAGTAGCGCCATTTCATGCGCTTGCCATTCCTGGCCTTGAGCCGCAGGAACTTCGCCAGATTGCGGAATGCCAGGCACAGTCAAGCATCCCGCCAGGCACTCTTGGCGAGCGTCAGTTTGCGACCAGAAAATCGCTACCGTCGGCGCAGTCGCGGCGACTGCGTCTGGGCTATCTGTCCTACGATTTTAAGGATCATCCGGTGGCCCATGTGCTGCCTCAGATCATCGAGTTGCATGATCGGGAGCGCGTGGAGGTCTTTGGTTACTCCATGGGATCCGACGATGGCAGTGATATCCGCCAGCGACTGATTCGGGGATTTGATCATTTCACGGACATCCGGTCACTCGGAATCGAGGCAAGTGCGCAAGAAATCGCGAACGACGAAATTGACATACTGGTTGACCTCCAGGGATGGACCACCGGCGGGCGCGCTGAAATGCTTGCACTACGGCCGGCACCCATTCAGGTGAGTTGGCTCGGTTATGCGGGAAGCATGGGTTCGTCACGGCTGGCAGACTACCTGATCGGCGATTCAATCGTGACGCCCGAGACGGATGAAGCCTTTTTTAGTGAGGAAATTGTTCGGCTCCCGCATTGTTATCTGCCGCTGGATACCACGCAGCACATAGGAAACCTGCCAAGCCGTGCGGAGGCTGGTCTGCCTGAAGATGCCTTCGTTTTCTGTTCCCTCAACAACTGCTACAAGCTCAACCCACAGGTACTGGATATCTGGTGCCAGATTCTCGGGGAAACTCCCGCAAGCTGTCTTTGGTTGCTGCGGCCCGGAGCTAGCGGTGCCGAAAATCTGCTTGCTGAAGTGGCAGCGCGCGGTATATCCACCGATCGTATTGTTTTCGCCAGCTATGTCCGGTCGCGGGCTGACTATCTGGGTCGGCTGCAACTCGCTGATCTTGCGCTCGACCCGTTTCCCTATAACTCACATTCCTCGGGGATGGACACGCTTTGGGCGGGGGTACCCATGATTACGCTGCTCGGCAATACCTTTGCCGGTCGGGTTGGAGCGAGTCTGCTTGGCGCAGCCGGACTGCATGAATGCATAACCCGATCGAGTGAAGAATATCGCCAGCTTTGCCTCGAACTCTACCGACAACCGGACCGACTGCAACAACTCAGGCAGCGTTTGATCAATGGCCGAAGTACAGCGCCTTTATTCGATATGCCGCGGTTTGCTCGCTCGCTCGAGGATATTTATCTTAAGGTCAGTGAGGCAGGTTCGATGGCGGAATCTGCCGGTTGTAAGTGAGCTGAATCATTCGTATGTCTGAGGTGATCGCCTGTTGGTTTCGCTGGCAGGGGCACCCAAGGGCTTCAACAACCTTCTGACGAACGATGAGCCGAGGTGTCCGACATAGTGCGCTGCGGGTTGCCCGTTCTGAATGTCAGCCAGCGTCGGCTTGTAATTCGCATGCGTGCGGGGCCAGCTTGCTGCACGCCAGAATTCGTTGAATGCGGTATGTGCGCCAATGGCAAGGAACAGGCAGGCGACAATCATCGTCGATCTGGACAGGCTGCGGCCTGAATCGAAAAGCGTCTGCAGACAGGCTACCAGCAGGACAATCAGTGCCGGCGGACTGAGTCTGAGCAGCGCGTCATTGTGCACGCCGAAGCGAATCAGCGGCAGGCTCAACAGAATAAGGACAGCGAGACCAAAAACATCGCGCGACTGACGCAAATGCGGGGTCAACACCAGGGCCAAAAAAAGAAACTCACAGGTTATGAACAGCAGGTAGGAATGCAACGACGCCTGCTGCATCGTGTAGTAGGTAAAACCGGTGGGTGCGGTGCTGGCAAACCGGGCATCGATCTGAGCTGCGTCAAGGATCAGGAAAAGGATCAGCGGGGTCGAGAAAATCAACCCTGACATGGCGGCGTCTAGAGGCAGGCTGCGCCACGACCATTGCCCAAACGATTTCACGGCGCCCAGCAGGACGAATGGCAGGAGCCCGATCGCGGCAAACGGCGTCCATATCAATGTGAGCGGCAGCAATGCGGCGCTCATTCGCAGAAAGTCTTGGCTGTTGAGATGCCGGAGAATAAGCACGCTGCCGATCCACATCGGCAGGCAATGGTTGGGTGCCCACAGCAGCTGATTTGTCAGCGAGGGGTAACTTAGCGGTACCCACCACTCCAGTCTCATCGGGAATATTGGCAGCGATTCGGTGGCAATGAACTGCCCGACAAAGTCCATGCCGCTGAAAAACACCACAAGTCCAAGGCCCCACGCCAGAGGCCATCCGGCTCGTCTAGGAAGTGGCAGCAGAAAAAGAAAGATCAGCACGCCCACGGTGGTCCAGAGATAGACGGCGATTTCGAGCTGGGCAATGCCGAAGATTCGGCCAAACATCGCGAGGGGGAGAAAGTAGCCGATGGCCGATCGGAGCAAGAGTTGGACGCCTTCGGGCGAGAGATAGTGCACCGGCCAATCCGAATACACCAGATCACCCAGTACCGCGTCGCGAACAGTCCAGTCCGGGTTGGCATACATGAAATGGCTACCACCGCCAAATGCTGCCCAGGCAACTCCAGCGGCAATGATCATCAGGGTTGCGGCCGGAAAATACTCCCGGTGCCAGTTCATGGTTCGGGCCGGTAGCGCCCTATACAGCAGGTGCAGCAGCGCGGCGCAGAGTACGACGGCGACCGGCCAGTGGAACCATCCAAAAATGAAAATCAGGTTGGGCAACGCAAGATAGGCCAGAGCAAGAAGCGTTAGCCCATCAATCTCATGCCAGGCCCAGCGTTGGCTGTCAGCCTGATTCAAACGCCGCTCCCGCCGGGTTGATGCAAACCCTTTTCTTGCCAAATCTGCCACAGTGCATCTTCCAACTGGCTGGCGAAGCGCGGCGCGTCGAATAGCGGCGACCGCAGCACTTGTTGCCGCAGTCTTGAACGCAGATCCGCCAGCTTCTGCAAACTTTGAGCAGCAGCAATCGCTTTGTCCACGTATTCGGTCTTGTTAGATGCTATCCAATCGGGTAGCCCGGCAACCGTCAGGAAACTCGCCCCTTGCCTCTCCACCATTGTGTTGCCTGCCAGAGTCAGCGTTGGTACACCCATCCATAAGGCCTCGCATGTCGTCGTGCCTCCCGGGTAGGGGAAGGTGTCAAGAATAATATCAACCTCAGCATGGGCAGCCAGATAGGATTCCCGCGAAACTACGGCATGGATGGTCACACGCTCTGAATCGATTCCAAACCGCTGCAAGCGCTTCGAAAGGTGCTTTCTTGCTACATCGCCGGGGTCAGAACACTGAATGCGCAATCGCGCATCGGGAAGGGCAGAGAGAATCCGGGCCCAGATGTCTAGGACCTGATCGCCTACTTTCGACATTTTTTGGAAGCAGCCGAAGGTCACACCTCCGCCACCAAGCGCAGGCAAGCCCGAAACCGGGATTTCCGACTTAGGCGCGGTGAAGCACAGCCGTGTCTCGGGCAGGTAGCAGATAGATTCCGTGAACTGATGGTGGTTGCTGTCAGGTACTTCTATTCGGGTCGCGAGCAGGTAATCGATTTGTGTGACACCCGTGGTAGCAAAGTAGCCCAGCCAGCTTGCCTGCACAGGGGCGGGTTTCCAGCCAAATACCGGCAGGCGATTGTCAGTGGTGTGCCCGGAGAGGTCGATCAGGATGTGGATACCGTCGGCGTGTATCAAGTGCGCCGCCGCTTCATTGTCCAGATCTACGATTGGTTTCCATTCCAAAAAGTGCTTTCGCATACTTGCCGTCATGGCATCTTCCAGGCCGCCGGTTGGATAGGCAATCAGGTCAACACGCGACTTTTTGATATGGGCAAGCACGTTGTCGAGGAAGTAGCCGACCGGATGCATTCTGAAATCTCCAGACACCAGCCCCACTCGAAGACGTTCTGGCGGCGCAGTGCATTTCCAGGCAGAAAATGGCGCCTTCGCAAGTTCGGTGACCGTTCGGCCATAACGGTTTGCTTCTTCCAGCATAGACGATCCGGAATTATCACTACCGTAGTTCAAGGCAAACAGCAGATTGCTATGTGCAGATAAATAATCTGGTTTGAACTCCATAGCTGATCGAAAGCTCGCTATGGCTTCCCCCGAGCGACCTTGATTTACCAGAGAGCAGCCCAGATGGTTGTGGGTCTGCGGGTTCATGGCATCAAACTCCAGTAAGCGCCTATGGATTGCCTCCGCTTCGGCAAATCGCCCCTGATCAGTCAGAAAAGCGCCCAGATTTTTGTAGGCATTTACATAGCCAGGCCTGGCATTGATTGCCCGTCGATATGTGTCCTCCACTTCCTCAAGGCGCCCCTGGGTTTTCAGCACTATCCCAAGATTATTCAGGGCCTCGGCATATCCCGGACTCAACGCCAGTGCTTTGCGATAGCAGGACTCAGCCTCAGCGAGTCGCCCCTGTTTATTGAGAATCGCGCCCCGGCAATTGTGGGCCAGGGCAAAGCCGGGAAGCAGTTCCAGCGCCCGGCTGCAATTGGCTTCTGCTTCTGCAAGTCGTCCTAGTTCGATTTGTACAACGCTCAAATTGTTGAGTATTTCGGTGTTATCCGGGTCCAATTTCAGCGCCGCCAAGTAGCTTGTCTCCGCTTCCGCGTAGTGGCCTTGATCCTTCAGGGCCACTCCAAGATTGATGTGGGCGTAGGTGTAGTCCGGGTCTGCAGAAAGCGCACGTTTATAGCAGACAGCTGCTTCGTCGAGACGTGACTGGCGAAGCAATAGATTGCCCAGGTTGTACAGCGCCTTGACATAGTTCGGCGCGATTTCAATTGCACGTCGGAAGCAGGCTTCGGCCGGTTCCGGCCGCTGGCGTTTCAGGTAGACATTTCCGAGTTTGAAATGTGCTTCGGCACAATCAGGATCTAGCTCCATTGCCCTTCGATAGCTAGCCTGGGCCGCCTCTAGTCGGCCATTTTCCATATGCTCTACACCGGTTCGGACGCAGGCCTCGGCAGTTTGCGGTTGATTGTGATCCGGATGCATGCTGGGCGATGATTTCATTTCAGATCAAAATTGATCCGTTCGCGCTCCACTACCAAGGGGCGTTTTTGCACCTGAGTGTGGATTGAAGCAATGTATTCGCCAAGAATCCCAATGAAGAACAGCTGCACCGAAGCGAGAAAGAACATGCCGATGAGCACCGGAGCCATTCCCATGCCGAAACGATCCCAATACGCAAGTTTGAGACCCAAGTACAAGAATGCTATCAGTAGGCTGGTCAACGACAAGGAGAAACCAGCTATGGTTGCAAGCCTGATTGGCAGCTTCGAATAGCTGGTGATACCCAGCATCGCCAAGTCATAGAGGCTATAGAAGTTGTTCTTGGTGATGCCTCGCGTACGCAGCGGTTTTTCATAGGAAATTTCCGCGTGCGGGAAGCCGATGTCGGCAACCATTCCGCGAAAGTACGGATAGGGGTCGTCGTAGCGCCGGGCAATCTCCACGATGCTGCGGTCGTAGAGACCGAAGCCGGTGAAGTTTGGAATCAGCTTGATATCGGCAATTTTTCCAATCGTTGCGTAGTAGCAATGTCGTATGAATGCCATCAGGCGGGTTTCCCTGGATTGTGGCTTTACGCCCACTACTACACGAAATCCTTCGCGCCATTTGGCTATGAATGCCGGAATCAATTCCGGAGGGTCCTGCAGGTCCGACGCCATGGTAATCACTGCGTCACCATTTGCCTGCAGGAGGGCATACATCGGCGAGCGGATATGGCCGAAATTTCGTGAATTAAGTATGGCTTTGACATGAAAGTCGGCGCTGGCGAGACGGCGAATTGCCGCCACGGTTCCATCGGTGGAGGCATTATCGATAAAAATGTGCTCGTAATCGCAATCCTGAATGCCAGCGAACTGCGCTGCAATACGCCGATTCAGTTCTTCGATGTTTTCTTCTTCGTTGAAACAGGGCGTTATGATTGATATCAAGGGCATCGTGACCGGCTTTCAGTTTTTGCCTTCTGGTAACCGTTTGTTTCTCGGCTATGTGGTCTATTTTATCTCTGTCCGTCGTCGCTCCCGCTCGGCCCGGATTTCACCGTCGTTCCGATTGTTACGCCAAGTGCGGGCGACATAAGGTCGATTGGACTTGTTGCGAGGATGAACCGCCTTGCAATAACGCAGCCAGTCCACTGAGTTGGATACGGGAACCGATCTGTTCAAGGCAGCCTCCAGCGGTGAAAGGCCGCGTTCCACAAGATAGTGGCGGGCAATGCCGCCATTGTTGGCATCGATCAGAGTGAAATCCAAATTCGGCGCCCAAGGCTTTCTACCAATAGCTCGTGAGAACTCAAAGCCAGGTGTCACCGCACCGAGAGCCAACACCAGTACGAGCAACCATCGCCGATACGGACTGGTGAGCGACGTCGGATGGGTAAATACATTTACGGCTGCGATGCAGAGTATCCCGAGTGCAGGGATGGAGCTGCGCATCGCGAGATCATTACCCGGTCCAATACTCAAAAAGGGTAGAGTCAGCAGCGTGGCTACGGCGGTTAAGAAGAGCCAGCGATCGATCGCTCGAGAGACCAGTAGTGCGATGACAGCAAACTCAAAAATCACAAAGAGCGTGTAATTTTCCAGAAAGGTCAGCGCATGGTCCAAATTGTTCAGGTAGATCCATCCCCCATGCTCCGGTGGCGTCGTGAGCGTCATGCCATACTGAACCCCGCTGGGAGGGACAACCAGAGTAATGAAAATCACGCCGAATACTGCAAGGCAGGCAGCGATCGATCGCACATTGAGACTTTGGCGAGGGTGACGCAGCCACCAGCGTAGTGCCTGCATCAGAAGGAACGGCGCCATACCGATCAGAGCAAAAGGCGACCACAAGGGTAGTACCGCGACTAGTAGCGGGGTGATGAGGAGAAAGCGCGGGTGACGCCAGTGACGATAGAACAGGGCGATAGCAATCCATGCCGGAAGAGTATGGTTTGGATTCCAGAAGAGATTGGAGGTATTAGACCAGTAGCTGACCAGTGGAGGCGGTTGAATCCACCAGTCGATAAATGCCCCCTGAATCGGAAAATTCGCCTCGTAGAAATCGGGAAACATGTAGCCGACGATGTCCATGCCACTGAAAAACACCGCCACCAGAAGCGCAGCAGCAGTGCGTACCAGGCCGGTATTTCGCAACGGTAACAAGAGAAAGAATATCGTGATACCAATGACTGTCCACAGCCAGAGCAGTTTGTCGGCCGTCACAATACCCGTCAGTTTTGCGATGGCGGCGGCTGGAAGATAGTAGGCCACCGGTGCCCGAAGAATATACAAGTCATCTTCGCCAGCGGCATAGCTGATGGGCCAGTGTCCGGCCACCAGGTCGCGTAGTACGGCGTCGCGGATGATCCAGTCGTGGGAATTGGCGTAGAAAAAGTGCCCCGCGCCTCCGAAAACAGACCAGACAGATGCCACTAGCAGGGCTAGGGCAATCACCCGCTTCGGAGGCCAAGGAGTCGATGCCAGAACGTAAGTTGAACATGTATGCCAACAGGCGTAGCCCAGAAGCATGGCAAGGATCAGGGCGGGCGCTGGTTGGAACCAACCCGGAAAATATAGGAATACCGGTAGCGCGAGATAGGCCAGTGCTACACGGGTCAAGCGATCGGGTGGCGCATACGAGGGGCGCTCGTCAATGTCTCTAAGGACATGAATCATTCGAGCGGTCCCCGTTTGTCAGCAGTCGGCGCGAATGAGATACGACTGTGCAGTAGATAGCTGAGAATTACGCTCACCAGAATCACTATCGCTTGGGCGGCCAGCGGTGCCAGATCGGCAGCATCGACAAGAATGTATATGGATAGCAGGCCAAACAGAAGAGTCCCGATATGACTGGCGTTGAAGCGTAAAAATTCAATGGTAACCGGCGCACCGGATCTAAAAACCACATGGCGCTGCATGATGTAGGACTGGGTGACGGCGACGAAATGGGCGAGGATGGCGATGATCAGGTAGTGCAGGCGGTCGGCTGTCAGCAGGTAGATCACATAGAAGCTCAGGTAGCCGAAGAGGGTGTTCCAGCCGCCGACGACAAGAAAGCGCAGTTTCCTGCTGTCTTGCCACAGTCGTCGAGGTGCATCGAGAGACAGGATCTTCTGGCGATTCATCGCAATGCCAGCCTGGCAGCTGCGGCCATGCGGGCGATGCCCTGGGGTAATGACGTCCATGCTGCCAGTCCGAGTTCATCATGGGCGCGATGGGTATCTGGCAGGTAGCGATTGCGGGGTGCCCCGCTGTCGATACCGAGTATCTCGATGGCAGCGTCCGGTGCGACGGTGTCGCGGATGGTCCGCGCGAGTTCAGCCAGGGAAATTGCGTCGGTACCACCAACGTTATAGGCGCGACCGGCGCGGCCCCGGGCCAGCAGGGCAAGCAGCCACACAGCCAGGTCGGCTGCATACAGGTAGCTGCGCAACGGCGAGCCGTCGCCGCGCAGGACGATGGGGCGACCGGCGAGCGCATCACGCAGCAACTGGGCCGGGACCAGGTGTTTGGACAGATGGGGGCCGAGAAAGGCAAAGCAGCGGGCGACTACCGGCGCCGGCAGATCCGTGCCGGCCCGGCACGCGCAGAGCATTTCCATGATTCGCTTGCCTTCGCCATAAGCGTTGCCGGGGCTCAACGGGTCGCCTGCCAGACCGGTATCTTCCTTCAGCGCAGGCATCGAGGCAGGTTGGTCGCCATACACCGCGCCCGAACTGAGCAGAAGAAAATGTCGGCAACCGGCGTCGGCGAGGGAATCGAGGACCCGGCGCGTTCCGTCGATCATTCCAGTCAGCAGCAGGGATGGGTTGGAGGCGGCTTGCGGCGAGGAGTCGGTAGCGCCATGGATCACGGCGTCGAAGCGGCCGTAGGGCAGGCGAAAGTTCGTCACGTCGCCTGTCACGAAGGACAGCCAAGGCAGGCCGCGGAACTCCGGGTGGCGATCGAGAAATGCCGGCGGATTGCGCGACAGGGCGACTACCTCAATGGCCTGCCCTTGCCGGTTGAGGCATTCCAGCGCCGCCAGCAGCCAGTAACCGAAGAACCCGGTGCAGCCGGTGGCAAACAAGCGAGTACCGCGCAACTCCGGCAGCGGCATTCGCTCCAGCAGGACGTCCAGATCGCTGCATGCCGTTTCAAAGATGGTGTGGTGGGGTGGCTGCATGGCTGTCCTCGGTCCTCAGTACAAGGTCAGCACGGGATTGGAACGGGATGCCCGCAACGCATCGCTGATTGTCTGCTGCGAGCGGAATGAGGAAACGACAATCGTGGCGTCCGGGTGCCGGTCGAGTGCGTCGGGCGTCTCGATGAGGAGTGGCCCCAGACGCTTTCCGCGCAGATTGGGGTTGCTGTCCACCAGCCCCGCAAGGCGGCTTTCGCCCGCTTCGATAAGGCGCGGCAGCAGGCGCGCGGTGTGGCTCCCGGCACCGTAGATCATCATCGTCTTTGCCGGGCAGGCAGTGATGCGCGCGACGGCTGCCCGGGTCATGGCTTCGGAGCGGGCGATGTAGTCCTTGATGCCGTCGTTGGTTGCAGTGGGTGCGGAGCGCTCTGCGGTGGCCGGGTCACGGGCGAAGAGTGCGAAGAGGCTGTCGCAGTAGCCTGGGGGCAGGTCGACGATCGTCGATGACAGGCTTGTGAAACCAAGTTCCGCGAACAATCTCTTCAGGCTATCCGCAGAGAAGTACTGGATGTGTTCGAGCGAAAATTCGCCGTGAGGTTCAAAGGAATGGTGTGCGAATCGTTCCAGCGCCGGTACCTCGACGAGAATCCTGGTGTCATCGCCGATGGCCGCAGTCAAGGCTTCGAGATCTTCGCGTACTTGCGGCAGGTGTTCGAGCACGCCGGTCAGGCAGATCACGTCTGTGGCCGCCAGGTCGAGCAGCGTGGCGGCCTGATCGAGCGTTCCGCATCGGACGCAATCGAGCTCGAATTGTTGGCTGGCTTGGTGTGGCGCGCCGGGCGCGGGATCAATCCCGTCCAAGCGGGACCATCCCGCTGCCTTGAGTGCGCCGAGCAGCATGCCGGAGCCGCAACCGAGGTCGGCGATCCGGGCATCCGGTTTGGCATGGGGGCGCAACACTGCGACGGCAGCATCGCAACGCAGCCGATCCGCGACCGAGAGATCGCCGCTGCCTGGAGCGATATCGTATTTCGATAGGGAGCGGTAATAGGCGGCGTAGGCTGCCGGTGACGGCAACTGGTCGGCGAAGACGAAGCCGCAGGATACGCAGCGGGCGACGCGATAGCTCATGTCCAGGCCGTCCAGCGCGGCGTGGGTGTTCAAGTGCAGTGGCACGGTATGGTCGCCACGGCAGACCGGGCAGCACCGCGTATGCTGGTTCATGACTCGCTTGTTCCGAAGATGTCGTCCAGGGTCACGATGCGCGAGGCGGCAATGCCCAACGAGGCCAGATCGTGCAGGATTTCTTCACGATGGCGGACGCTGCACACGAGAATGGGCAGAGCTTCATGCCGCAGTGGATCATAAGCTTCGACGACGAGGTGGCCATGGCGTTCGCCATGCCGCTGCGCCGCATTGTCGACCAGCGCGGCCACCGGCAACGAGTCGAGCAGGGGCTCGACATAGCCGCGAAAGTCGCCGCCGATGCCCCAGGCCGCGAATGGCTCCGGCAGCCGCGCCAGAAAGCGTTGCAACAGTCGTGTCCGTCGCTGTGCGTCGCTTAGCGCAGGCCGTGCCAGAACTCGCAGGCTGTCGGAATAGACAGATGATTCCCAATGGCCCGTCTCCAGACGTTGGACCTCGAAGCCGGCGTGATGCAGCAACGCAGTCAGCGACGACGGGGTGAACTGATGGATATGTTCCAGGTTCGGGTCCATGCTCAGCAGTCGATGGCCGGCCTGATTCGGCACTTCGACCAGCAGGCTTCCCCCATCGACAAGCAGGCGCCGCCAGTGGGCAAGTTCCCCGGCGATATCCTCGATGTGTTCGAGCACGTGAAAGGACAGCAACAGATTGAAGCTCTCGCCCGCAATCGAGTTGGCCGGGGAGCGTATCACCCGGTTGAGCAAACGAGCCGCGCTCTCGGCATCGGCCGACAGCTCGACACCGGTATAGGTGACGTCCTTGACGCCGCGCACGAGTTGGCCGAGCGAGCCCTCGGCACAGCCAATTTCAAGAATGTGCATGCCTGCATTCAGCAGAGGCCCGATGTCCCGCAGCCGGTCGGACAGCTTGTCCTGATGCCCCGGTGAGTTCGTGTCGTTGCGATGCTGCTGTGTGCGGTAGTCCGATGGCGTTACTGCAACAGTGCTTTGCCAGCGATGGCCGCAAGCGGGACAAGCGTCCGGGAGTCGCAGCGCTTCGTCGCGGGATGTGCTTGCGTTGCCGCAGCAGGGGCATGCCATGGCTGTCTTTGTGGCGCTAACGGCTGACCTGGATCGACTGCGGCAGGAGGGGAATCAGCATCTCCTCTTCCAGTTGCCGCAACGGCAGCAGTGGCGACATGTCTTCCAGCGGCATCGAAACCATTGACCCGTCGGGCTGGGGCACGGCTGCTGACTTTGGCGCCAGCGTTTCATTCTGCTGCAGGCGCACGTCGATCAGGCAGGGCCGGGGCAGCGCAAGCGCTTCACTCAGGGCGGCATCAATGTTTTGTGCATCGTCGATTCGCAGGAACGGCAGGTCGTAGACGGCCGCTATGCGCTCCAGGTCGGGCAGCCAGAGCCCGGATGCCGGATCGATGCCAAGATAGCGCTCCTTGAAATAGTTGCGCTGGGTGTTGCGGATTGAACAATAACCGCCGTTGTTCATGACCACCAGGCAAATCGGCAGCTTCTGCGCCTTCAGCGTCGCCAGTTCCTGGAGATTGAGTTGCAGGCTGCCGTCGCTCTCGACGGCGATCATGGGTCGCCGGTTGCTGGCGAGGCAGGCGCCGATGGCGGCCGGCAACCCGTAGCCCATGGCACCGAGGCCGGAGGTCAGGAATACGCGTTGGCCGGGCTTGTTGCGAAACACCGTGTAGAAGGCTTCCACGCCGAGCCCGGAACTGCCGGTGGATACCAGGGTGTCAGGCGGCGCCGCATCGGAGAGCGCCGAAACGAAATGATAGTGACTGATCGGCCCGTCAGTGTCGAAGGGCTTGCCTTCACCCACCGCATAGCGCTGCTTCCAGTCGGCGCAGCGCCGGTGCCAGGGCGACCGGTCTGGTGCGGGCAACAAACCGGTTTTCGTGGCGAGGGCATCGATGAAGGTGCCGGCATCGACGGGCAGCGCTAGGTCGATGTCCATGTCGAGCTTGGCGATTTCTTCCGGGTCGACGTCCACTACTATCTTGCGCGCCGCGCGGGCAAAACCCCGCGGATTGTAGGCGGTGATGATGTTGTCGAGCCGACAGCCGATCGATATCAGCAGGTCGCAGTTCTGGACCGCAAAATTGGCGGCACGCAGGGCGACGACACCGGGTCTGCCGACGCACAGCGGATGTGCCCAGGGGATCAGGTCGAGCGCGTTCCAGGTTGTCGCTACCGGAATGTCGAGGCTTTCCGCGAGGGCGAGAAAGCGCTTCGCCGCACCGGCCAGTCGCACGCCGTGTCCGGCGAGGATCAGTGGACGTTCTGCTGCGGCCAGCAGTGCCAGGGCGCGCTGCATGGGCTCGTCAAGTTCCGGCAGTGCCTTTGTCTCGGGGATGTAGCCGGCGAGTCCTGCCGGATCGATCTGTGCGGCCTGGACGTCGAGCGGGATGTCGAGCCACACCGGTCCGGACCGTCCGCTCTGCATTTCGTGGAGCGCACGTTCGAGGTGATAGCGGATGGTGGCGGGATCCTGCACCGTCACCGCATACTTGGTGATCGATCGCACAATCGGGATGATGTCGACTTCCTGCACGCCTCCCTGTCGCATGGGGCGGTCCCGCAGGAGATCCGGGCGTTTTACCTGCCCGGAAATGACCAGCATCGGCACCGACTCGATCCAGGCGCCGGCCACCGGCGTGATGACGTTGGTCGCGCCCGGGCCGGTAGTCACCATGGCGACGCCGAATTTGCCGGCAACCCGCCCCCAGGCTTCGGCGGCGATACCGCAGGCCTGCTCGTGGTGGCAGGGTACCGCGCTGATGCGCGGTTCGCAGGCAAGCCCGTCGTTGAGGTACATGGCGCCACCGCCGGGCAAGACGAAAACGTGGTCAATGCCCGAATCGGCGAGGTGGGACATCAGATAGTCGGCAACGCGCATCGGGGTTACATCCAGTAGGCCAGGTGGGTCTTGCGCTGCGCGTTGGCGGCAATCGCCGGGTCGGTATAGAAGGAATCGTCCTTGATGTGGGTCGAGGAAATTTCCTCGAAGACGACGCCGGATTCGGTATGAAACTCGTGGCGCACGCCCCTTTCCACGGTAACAACGTCGCCCGGTTTGACCTTCTGCGCCGCGCCGTCGAGCTTCAGGATCATGGTGCCGTGGAGGACGACGAAGGTTTCCTCCTTCTGCTGGTGGTATTGCTCGGGATGCGTCTGCCCGGGCAGCATGACCAGGACCTTCTTGCAGTATTCCCGGTTGACAATGGTGATCATGGTCAGGCCGAAGCGGTGAAAGTTCTCAAGCCCGTAGTGGTGGGAAATCTCCAGTTCGCTGAGGCCCGGCAGGATGACATTTCCCTCCCTGAGCAATGTGCGCACGGCTTTGACTGCTGCCATGACGTGCTGTCGATGATGCTGCACTGCGGTTTGTCGGACCATGATCGGCGCGTCCGCAGCGACAGGCTCGGTAAGCGTATGGCTGACGTACTTCGACCAGTCGTTGGCGGTTACTTGCCCCGCATCCGGGGGAAAGGCGAAGAAGACATCATCGGCCGAAAGTATCGTGCCGGCCGGCAGATCACGGCGGGCGAAGGCTCCGCGCTTGAGCGCCATGAGCCCATCGCGCTCGGCTTTGGTCGGCTCGTAACGCTCGGTGGGTCCCAGCATGTCCAGCGCACGGCGGCCTGCGGCGAGCCATGCCGCGATCTGTTCCGGCGAGGCCGAGTAGGCATTGTTGGCGTAGCGCTCGCTGGGCAGGCCGACATGCTTTTCGAACACGGTCGCACCGTTGGCCAGCGCCAGCATGATCGCCACCGTGTTGTCCGGCTGCTCGTGCGTCGAGAAGCCGATGCGCACATCCGGATAGCGCTGGCGCAACAGTTCGATCTGCCTGACGGCCAGGCGCTCGTCCGGGGTCGGGTATTCGCCGACGCAGTGCATCAGGGTGAGTTGCTTTTGTCGGTGCTGGAAGAAACTGACCACGGCGTCGATGTCCTCGACGCCGGAGGCGGCTGTCGAGGCGATGATCGGCAGCTTGGCAAGCGCAATGCGTTCCAGCAGGGGCCAGTCGGTCAGTGCGCACGAGGCGATCTTGATGATGTCGATGCCGTGTTCTTCGATGCGGCCGACCGACACTTCATCGAAGGGAGTGCACACGGCCAGAAAGCCATGTTCCCGCATGGTCGCGATGAGCCGCCGGAAATCCGCGTCGGACAGGCGGGTTTCCTCGAAGCGCTTGACATACTTGATGTCGCTGCGCCCCCGGTAGTCGGGACGGATGAAGGTGTCGAGGTCGCGATACTGCAGCTTGAAGGCGAATTCGAATGATGTTCGAAACGGGGCCACTGTCTCGGCGAACGCCTTAATGATGGCGATGCCGTGGGCGACGTCGCCCATGTGGTTGTTGGCCATCTCGAAAATTACAAGAGGTTTCATGTAAAGGTGACTCCGGTGCGTTACTCGTTATGAACGGGACTCATTCCTGGATTCTCCCACCGCTGCCGGTGAAGGCCTGGTCAAATTTGGCGGCACGGGTATTTCTCACCACGCAGATCCGACGCCGAGAAACTCGCTGATCCTGTCGGCGGCATAATCGAGCATTTCGGTGGTGAGCCCCGGATAGACGCCGATCCAGAAACTGCGCTCGGTGATGATGTCCGCGTTGGCCAGTGTTCCGGCGACGCGGTAGTCGCGGCCCTGCATGTAGGGCTGGCGGGTGACATTGCCGGCGAATAGCAGCCGCGTGCCGATCTTGTGTTGGTCGAGGTAGCGCAGCAGGTCCACCCGGCTGCAGGGGGCGTTCTCGCGCAGGGTCAGCAGAAAGCCGAACCACGATGGGTCACTGTTCGGCGTGGCCTCCGGCAGCATCAGGAATTCCTCGCATGCGGCAAGTCGCGCCTTCAGATGCGCAAAATTGCTTCTCCGCGCGGCGATGAACTCATCCAGGCGGCCCATCTGGGCGACCCCGAGCGCGGCCTGCATATCGGTGATTTTGAGGTTGTAGCCCGCATGCGAATAAGTGTATTTGTGGTCGTAGCCGCAGGGCAGCTTGCCCAATTGCCAATCGAAGCGCTTGCCGCAAGTGTTGTCCTTGCCGGGAGCGCAGTAGCAGTCGCGGCCCCAGTCGCGGAAGGACTCGATGGCTCTGGCGAGAACTGGATCGTTGGTGAACACCGCGCCGCCTTCACCGGTGGTGATGTGGTGAGCCGGGTAGAAACTCAGCGTGCCGATATGACCGAAGCTGCCGACGCTGCGGCCATCGTAGGTGGCGCCGAAGGCGTCGCAGCAATCCTCGATCAGCCACAGCCCGTGCTGGTCAGCCAGCGCGCGCAGCGCGGCGGCTTCAAAGGGATTGCCCAGGGCGTGGGCCAGCATGATGGCTCGGGTACGCGGGCCGATGGCGGCGGCGATGCTCGCCGCGCTTGGGTTGTAGGTGGGCAGTTCCGAATCGACGAAAACGGGCACTAGGCCATTCTGCAGGATCGGGTTGATGGTGGTGGGGAAGCCTGCCGCCGCGGTGATGACTTCATCGCCGGGTTTCAGAGCGCGATCACCCAGGAGTGGCGACGTCAGTGCGGAAAGCGCCAGCAGGTTGGCCGACGAACCGGAATTGACGGTGAGCGCGCGGGCCACGCCGATGCGGGCGGCGATCTGCTTTTCGAACTCGTCGTTGAAGCGTCCGGTGGTGAGCCAGCCGTCGAGCGCGGCATCCACCAGGGCTACGTAGGCCTCGGCATCGAGCACCCGACCGGAAACCGGCACGGGACTATTTCCTGCCACGAAGGGCGGACGCTGTTCCTTTTGCGCGGCAAAGTCGCGCACCCTGGCAAGGATTTGCTGTCGTTGTTCTTCGAGTGTCATGGTGTCGCAGTGTAGTCGTCGATCTGGGCCAGCGTCAGGGCGCAAATGTAGGCGCAGTCCCCGGGATTGGCATACCAGGCGCGATACCAGTCCAGCGTCTGATGCAGGGCCTGGTCGGCATTCCAGCGCGGTTTCCAGCCAAGGGCCGTGCGGGCATGAGTGGCTTCGAGGCGAAGGGTTTCGGTTTCTTTCTGGAAGTTGGCTTCAGCTATTTCAACGCGGGCATTTCCGCCCCAGATTCCGGCGCAGCGTTTGGCGACTTCGCCTACCGTGAGGTGATCCGATTCAGCCGGGCCGAAGTTCCAGGCTTGTGCATGGCGGGCACCGTCCTTGCCGCTCAACTGTTCCGCCAGCAGCAGGTAGCCGGCGAGCGCTTCGAGCACATGCTGCCATGGCCGGATGGCGTCAGGCATACGCAGAGACAGCGGCTTTTCGGCTTGAAACGCGCGGACGATGTCGGGCAGCAGGCGGTGCGCCGCCCAGTCTCCCCCGCCGATGACGTTTCCGGCACGCGCGGTCGCGATGTGCGGCGAGTCGTTTGCATTGAAGAACGACTCGCGCCACGAAGCCGTGGCGATTTCGGCGCAGCTCTTGCTGGCACTGTAAGGGTCCTTGCCACCCAGCGGATCGCCTTCACGCAGGGGTTTGCCAATGGCCGACGGGACGTAGCATTTGTCGCTGGTGACGACGACGGTAGCCTCTACCGCCGGACACTCGCGTATTGCGTCCAGCAGATTGAGGGTACCGGTGACATTGGTGGCGAAGGTGTCGCGCGCGAAGCGGTAGCCATCTGCCACGGTGGCTTGTGCCGCAAGGTGGAACACGATGCTGGCGCCGCTGTCTTGCAGTGCGGCCCTGAGCGCATCGTAGTCGCGGATGTCGCCGTGGATCGAGATGATGTCTTGGGCGACCTGCGTGGCTTCAAACAGATTCGGCTGCGTGGGCGGAGCAAGTGAATACGCCGTCACGCCAGCGCCGACTTTTTGCAGCCACAGCGCAAGCCAGGCTCCCTTGAAGCCGGTATGTCCGGTGAGAAATACCTTGCGGCCCTTCCAGAAGTTCGGGTTCATGGCCAGCGTTTCCAAGGCGCGCGGCCAGTGGCCCAGAGTTCCTCAAGATGATTTCTGTCGCGTAGCGTATCCATCGGCTGCCAGAAGCCGTCGTGACGAAAGGCGGCAAGGTGTCCGTCCATGGCCAGTTGTTGCAGCGGCCCCTTTTCCCACAGCGTATAGTCGCCATCTACATACTCAAGTGCGGCGGGCGAGAGAACAAAAAAGCCACCGTTGATCCAGTCGCCATCGCCGCGCGGCTTCTCCTGAAAGCCCGCTACGCGGTTCTGATCCAGGTCCAGCCTTCCGAAGCGACCGGGCGGCCGAACGGCGGTTACTGTGGCCATGCACTTTTCCTCGCGATGAAAGCTTAGCAGCGCGCCAATATCAACGTCCGCTACCCCGTCACCATAGGTCATGCAAAAGTCTTCTCCATCGACAAAGCGTCGAATCCGGCGCAAGCGTCCACCGGTCTGTGTATCGTCGCCAGTATCAACCATAGTAATGTTCCACGGTTCGGACGGGTTCTGATGCAGATCGACCCGGTTTTGCGCGAGATTGATGGTCACGTC
>JAIPCF010000034.1 GCA_021738385.1 Sulfuritalea sp.
AGATCGAATAGTTGTTTGACGCTCATGGAAATCCTTTCATAGATCGTTTACCACGGCGACACGGCGGGCACGGCGAATTCAAACAAATTTCTCGCAAGGTTTTCGCCGTGTCACCGTGTCGCCGTGGTTAAAGTTTTTTTAGCACACCTCGAACAGACCCGCCGCACCCTGACCGCCACCGATGCACATGGTGACGACCACCAGTTTTGCGCCGCGCCGCTTGCCTTCGATCAGCGCATGACCGACCAGGCGGGCTCCGGAAACGCCGTATGGGTGGCCGACGGCGATCGCGCCACCATTGACGTTGAGGCGATCCATCGGGATGCCCAGCGTGTCGGCGCTGTAGAGCACCTGCACGGCGAAGGCTTCATTCAGTTCCCAAAGATCAATGTCGGCGACGCTGAGGCCGGCTTTTTTCAGCAGCTTGGGCACGGCGAATACCGGGCCGATGCCCATTTCGTCGGGCTCGCAACCGGCGACCGCGAAGCCGCGGAAAATACCCAGCGGGGTGAGGCCTTTCTGCGCCGCGACCTTGGCGTTCATCAACACAGATGCCGATGAACCGTCGGAGAACTGGCTGGCGTTGCCGGCAGTGATGACGCCGCCCGGCATCGCCGAACGGATCTTGGATACGCCTTCCAGCGTGGTGTCGGGACGAATGCCTTCGTCGGCGGCGATGGTGACTTCGCGGGTGCCCAGCGCACCGGTGGCTTTGTCGGCGACGCCCATGGTCACGGTCATCGGCACGATCTCGTCATCGAACTTTCCAGCGGCACGGGCCGCAGCGGCATTGAGCTGGCTGCGCACGCCGTATTCGTCCTGGCGGTCCTTGCCGACCTTGTAGCGCTTGGCCACCTGCTCGGCGGTCTGCAGCATGTTCCAGTAGATTTCCGGCTTGATCTTCAGCAGGGCCGGGTCGGCGATCATGTGGCGGTTCATTTCCTGCTGCGCGCAGGAAATGCTCTCGACACCGCCGGCAACGAAAATGTCGCCTTCGCCGGCGATGATGCGCTGGGCCGCCATGGCGATGGTTTGCAGGCCCGAGGAGCAAAAGCGATTCACCGTCGCGCCTGGCACGGTCACCGGCAAGCCGGCGGCGAGTGCAATCTGGCGCGCGATGTTGGCGCCGGTGGCACCTTCCGGCGTTGCGCAGCCCATCAATACATCTTCGACTTCGGCGGCTTCGATTCCGGCTCGCGAAACAGCGTGTTTTACAGAATGCGCGCCGAGGGTGGCGCCATGAGTCATGTTGAAAGCGCCCTTCCAGGACTTTGCGAGTCCGGTGCGAGCGGTGGATACGATAACGGCATCAGTCATTTTCAAACTCCTAAATCGAACCACAGAGACACAGAGACACAGAGAAAACCAATTCTTGATCTGGTTTTGTCGTTCTCTGTGTCTCTGTGCCTCTGTGGTGAAAGGTTTTAGAAAGGCGGTCAGGTGAGCGACTTGCCTTCGGCGACACGCTTGGCAATCAGCGGCGCCGGCTCCCAGAAGCTGTCGCCGGACGAGGCGGCGAACTCCTGCATGCTGCGTGCGACGTTGTACAGGCCAACTTCATCGGCATACAGCATCGGCCCGCCGCGAAACAGCGGAAAACCGTAGCCGGTCAGATAGATCATGTCGATGTCGGAAGCACGGGCGGCGATGCCTTCTTCAAGAATGCGCGCGCCTTCGTTCACCAGCGCATAGATGCAGCGCTGCACGATTTCGGCGTCCGAGATCTTGCGCGGCGTGATGCCCAGTTCCTTGCGGTAGTCCTCCAGCATCTTGTCGACTTCGGGATCGGGAATCGCCTTGCGGTTGCCCGGCTGATAAAGATACCAGCCCTTGCCGGTCTTCTGCCCATAACGACCCTGCTCGCAAAGTTTGTCGGCGAACTTTGCGTAGCGGATGTTGGGTTTCTCGACATAGCGACGCTTGCGGATCGCCCAACCGATGTCGTTGCCGGCCAGATCGCCCATGCGGAACGGGCCCATGGCCATGCCCCACTTTTCCATCGCCTTGTCCACCTGCGCAGGAGTCGCGCCTTCCTCCAGCAGAAAGCCGGCGACGCGGCCGTAGTGTTCGATCATGCGGTTGCCGATGAAGCCGTCGCAGACGCCTGAGACCACGGCGGTCTTGCGGATTTTCTTGGCGACCTGCATCACGGTCGCCATCACGTCCTTGGCGGTGGCCGCACCGCGCACCACTTCAAGCAGTTTCATGACATTGGCCGGGCTGAAGAAGTGCATGCCGACCACGTCCTGCGGGCGCTTGGTGAAATTGGCGATCTTGTTTACATCCAGCGTCGAGGTGTTGGAAGCCAGAATCGCGCCGGGTTTGGCAATCTCGTCGAGCTTCTTGAACACGGCTTCCTTGACGCCGATTTCCTCGAATACCGCTTCGATGATCAGATCGGCATCCTTGAAATCATCATAGGACAGGGTGCCTTTCAACATGCCCATGCGCTGGTCCAGTTTTTCCTGGCTCAGCTTGCCCTTCTTCATCGAATTTTCGTAGTTCT
The DNA here is from genome assembly GCA_021738385.1 of Sulfuritalea sp. Classification (GTDB taxonomy): domain Bacteria; phylum Pseudomonadota; class Gammaproteobacteria; order Burkholderiales; family Rhodocyclaceae; genus Sulfuritalea. The sequence goes on from JAIPCF010000034.1 coordinate 2,507, forward strand.
TGCGAATCGTGGCGATCCCCTTGTCCAGAGCTTCCTGCTTCATTTCCAGCATCGTCACCGGAATTCCGGCGTTGAGAAAGTTCATGGTGATGCCGCCACCCATGGTGCCCGCACCGATCACGCCAACCTGGGCGATCCTGCGCGCCGGCGTATCGGATGGTACGTCGGGAATCTTCGAGGCGGCACGCTCACCTGCGAAGGCATGGCGCAGGGCGCGTGACTCGGGTGTGCCCATCATCTCGAGAAAATAGCTGCGCTCGATCTTCATGCCCTCGTCGAAAGGCTTGGTCAGCGCGGTCTGCACCGCATCAATGCATTTGAAAGGCGCGGGGAAGGGGCCCGCCACGCCCCGAACCATGTTGCGTGAGAACTGGAAGAAGGCTTCCTGGTTCGGGTAGTCGATCTTGATGTCGCGGATACGTTTGAGCGGGCGGTTTTCGGCGATGACCTTGTCGGCGAATGCCAGCGCACCCTTGAGCAGATCACCTTCGACGAACTCGTCGAACAGCGGCGTGCCCTTGAACTTGTCGGCCGCTACCGGATTGCCGGAGAGAATCAGATTGAGGGCCGCCTCGACGCCAATGATGCGTGGCATGCGCTGCGTGCCGCCAGCGCCGGGCAACAGGCCCAGCTTGATTTCGGGCAGGGCGATCGACGCATTGGCGAGCGCGGCGCGAAAGTGCGCGCCGAGCGCCAGCTCGAGACCGCCGCCCATGCAGATACCACCTACCGCGGCGATGACCGGCTTGGGGCAGGCTTCGACAATGCGGATCACCGTCAGCAGATTGGGTTCGGCGTAGGACTTGGGCGAACCGAATTCGCGAATATCGGCGCCGCCTGAAAAAGCCCGGTCGGAACCGATCAGGACCACGGCCTTGACGGCGGGGTCGGCGCTTGCCTGGTCGATACCGGCAACGATGCCGCAACGCAAATCGTAGCCGAGCCCGTTGACCGGCGGGTTGTCGAGAGTGATGACGGCGGTGCTGCCATGTACTTCGTATTTCGCGCTGCTCATGCTGACTCCTTGCTTGAATGATCGGGGTTCACTATGTTCACACTTCCAGCCATTCCTTGCGGATGGCGGCGTTGTTCTTGAGGTCGTCAGGGGTGCCTTCGAAGACGATGCGGCCGTGTCCCATCAGATAGAGACGTTCGGAAATATCCAGTGCGATTGCTAGTTTCTGTTCAATCAGCAGAATTGAAATGCCGCGCTTTCTGATTTCCAGCAGAAACTGGCCGACCTGTTCGACTATTTTTGGCGCAAGTCCTTCGGTCGGCTCGTCAATCATGATCAGATCGGGATCGCCCATCAGCGTCCGGCACAAGGTCAGCATCTGCTGCTCGCCGCCTGACAACACACCGCCCGGTGTGTTTTCGCGTTCCTTCAGTCGCGGAAAGAGCGCATACATGTCGTCGAACGACCAGCGTCCGACGGCCTTGGCGTCTTTCATGCCGAGCATGAGGTTTTGCTTGACGGTGAGATCCGGGAATATCGACCGGTCTTCCGGCACATAGCCGATACCGCAACGGGCGATTTCATAGGCTTTCCTGCCCAGGATGTCCTGTCCCTTGAGTCGGATAGCACCGCGCGCAGCCACTTGTCCCATAACAGCTTTTGCCGTGGTTGAACGGCCGACGCCATTGCGGCCCAGCAGACAGACGATCTCTCCCTGCCCGACGTGCAGGTTGACGCCATGCAGGACGTGGCTCTTGCCGTAGTAGGCGTGGAGATCGGTGATTTGCAGCATCGGTGTGGACCGCTCGTCACTCATGATTCTTCAACCAGAGCTGGGTGTGTTCCAAGATAGGCTTCCTGCACCGCCGCATTGTTGCGTATTGCGGCCGGGGTGTCGGTAGCGATTATTTCGCCGTAAACCAGCACGGATATTCTGTCGGCCAAGCCGAACACGACGCCCATGTCATGCTCGACCATTACCAGCGTCTTGCCTTCGGTGACGCGACGGATCAAAGCGACTGCATCTTCCGATTCACTGTTGCTCATGCCGGCGGTCGGCTCGTCGAGCAGAATCACGTCGGCGCCGCTGGCGATGGTGATGCCGATCTCAAGGGCGCGCTGTTCCGCGTAAGAGAGGATGCCGGCCGGTGTGTCGCGCCGGCTGCTCAGGCCGATATCCTCCATCACCGCTTCCGCACGCTGGCGCGCATCCTTCAAGCCGGCCAGCCGGTGCCAGAACGAGTAGCGGTAGCCCAGCGACCACAGCACCGAGCAACGCAGATTCTCGAATACCGACAGATTGTGAAAAATGTTGGTGATCTGGAAACTGCGTGACAATCCTTTGCGATTGATCTCGAAAGGTTTGAGGCCGATCACGCTCTCGCCCTTGAGCTCAATGCTGCCGGCTGAAACCGGCATCCGCGCGCTGATCAGATGAAACAGCGTGGACTTGCCGGCGCCGTTCGGTCCGATGATGGCGTGGCGTTCGCCCGGCGCGATTTCAAGATCGACACCGCGGATGATCTCGGTCCGGCCGAAGTTTTTGCGCAATCCATTCAGGCGCAATGCCGCGACGCTCATGGGACGACCCTCCCCCCAACCCCCTCCACATGGAAGGGGGTGACAACGGTTCGCCGCTGCGCGGCTCCGGACCCATGCTGGCGCTTCTTCGGGCGGCCGTGCTGAGCGCTCATGCCTTGTCTCCGTGTAGTTCTGCAAGCGCAGCGTTCCAGGCACTGCCGGTACGGCGGCCGACCCAGCGCAAGAGCACCACTCCGACAAGCGTAATGGCAAGTGCGGCGAGCCATGGGCCGGGCGAGTTGAGGTGAAGTTCGGCTCCCAATACTTCGGTCGCCGCGTCACCGGCGCCGACGCCCTCACCGGCGAGCAATGCATAGGTCATTTCAATCAGGCCGACCAGCCCGGCCACTGTCAACAGTATCGGCCCGGCAGCGGCCAGGTAGTGCGGCACCATGCGTCCGAACAGTCCGGCCAGCCACAGATTGCGCTGAATAGCGATCACGCTGGCAATGCCGCCCGGCGCCATCAACACCATGAACAGGAAGAAAAGTCCGAAATACATCAGCCACGCCTTGGTCAGGCCGCCGATCACGATTTGCATGATGGTGACCAGTATGGCCCCGATGATCGGACCGTAGAAGAAGCCGATGCCGCCGACGAATGTCATCAACAGCACTGCACCCGAGGTGTGGGAGTCGAGTGCTTCGGCGGTGACAATTTCATAGTTGATTGCGTTGAGGCTGCCGGCGATGCCTGCGAAAAGGCCGGACAGGATCAGCATCAGATAGCGTACCCGCTGAGTGTCATAACCAACAAACTCGGCACGTTCCGGGTTGTCGCGCACCGCATTCGCCATGCGGCCCAACGGCGTCTGCGTCAGGGCAAACATGGCGATGGCGGCAATAAAGGCCCAGGCGACAATCAACCAATAGACCTCCATTTGTGGCCCCCAGGTCATGCCCAGAAAGCTGCTCTTGGGAATGACGCGATTGCCGGAAATACCACCCTCGCCGCCAAAAAAACCAGGAAACATCAGTGCGCTGGCGGCAACCAGTTCGCCAATGCCGAGCGATATCATGGCAAAGGTGGTTCCGGCCTTTTTGGTCGTGACGTAGCCAAGTACGACTCCGCCGATCAATCCGGCGACAGCGCCGACGATAGGCAACAGGGCAATAGTCACCGAGCCGCCGCTTTTGCCTATCAGGTTCATCGCGTGCATGCTGACAAAGGCGCCGAGCCCGTAATAAACGGCATGGCCGAACGAGAGCAGGCCGGTCTGGCCCAACAGCATGTTGTAGGACAAGGCAAAAATCACCATGATGCCCATCTGGCATAACAGCGATGTCACGAAGCCGCTCTTGAACAGCAAAGGCAATACGATGGCGATTGCAAGACCTCCGCCCCAGAGTGCCAGGCGGCTGCGTCGGAAAAAGATTTCAGCGATATGAGAACTCATGATTCCCGCGCTCCCATGAGGCCACGCGGGCGGAAAATAAGAATGCCGACCATCAGGATATAGGGCAGCACCGGCGCCAGCTGGGTAATCGTTAGCCGAGAAATCTGCGAACCCTGCGGCAAGGCAATGCCGACCAGGGCGAACACATCAGTGACCGAGATCGAAAGCGCGACCGAGAAAGTCTGGATGCAGCCGATCAGCAGCGAAGCCACAAAGGCGCCGCCCAGCGAACCGAGACCGCCGACCACGACGACGACGAAGACGATGCTGCCAACGGCTGCGGCCATGCTGGGCTCGGTGATGAAGGCATTGCCGCCGATAACCCCGGCAAGCCCGGCCAACGCCGTGCCCCCGCCAAAAACCAGCATGAAAATTCGTGGCACATTGTGGCCAAGCGCCTCGACCATATCGGGCTTGGTCAGCGCCGCCTGGATGATCAGACCGATACGCGTGCGAGTTAGCAGGCCATAGAGAGCAACCAGCATGCCGACGGAAATCAGCATCATGAAGCCCTTGTAAATCGGGAAATCGGTTGAGAACAGGGTAAACAAGGTGCCGTCGAGTTCGGCGGGGATCGGGTAATCGACAGACGAATTTCCCCAGATCAGACGAACAACTTCCTCGACGAGGAAGGCGAGGCCAAAGGTGAACAATAATTCCGCGACATGGCCGAACTTGTGGGCAAGGCGCAAACCGTAGCGTTCGATCATCGCGCCGACGACACCCACCAGTAGCGGGGCGACCAGTAGACCCGGCCAGAAGCCGACCCAGGAACTGATCTGATAGGCAAAGTAGGCGCCGAGCATGTAAAAGCCTGCGTGGGCAAAATTCAGGACGCCCATCATGCTGAATATGAGCGTCAGGCCGCTGGACAGCATGAACAGCAGCAGGCCATAGGTGATGCCATTCAGGAGTGAAATGACGACGAACTCCACTGGACCTCCGCTATACGTTTGTTTTGCCGCCGGTTGGCAGCGGGTCATGAAAGGAGGCAGGGACCAGCCCTGCCTCCGGGTCTTGCGTCAGTTAGCCAAACTGCTTACGGACGTTCCATGATGCAGGAAGTCGGCAATTGAGAATCACGCTGCGAAATTGAAGCTACTGTCTTCCAGCCGTAGCCCGTGCCCTCGGCCTCGTACTTGACACCCTTGCTTCCCTTCTTGCTGAACACGGACAGGAATAGCGGCTGCATCAACTGGTGGTCGCTCTTGCGCATCCAGACTTCGCCGTTGTCGGCATCAAATCGCATGTCTTCCAGCGCCAGTGCGACGGTCTTGGGATCGGTGGACTTGGCCTTGTTCATGGCCTGGGCGATCATGGTCACCGCAGTATTCACGCGCGCGACCGACATTTCCCCACCGGGCTTCTTGTTGAAATCAAGCGCGTACTGTTCCGCCTTGTTGGGCTGAATGTTCATGTGCCAGTCGGAGATCTGATACACACTATTTTCACCTGCGGCGCCAATTGCCGCCGGGGATCCGATCGCGCCACCGTAAAAGGTGAAGAAGCGGGCCTTGAGACCGGAATCCTTGGCGGCCTTGATCAGCAGCGACAGATCGTTACCCCAGTTGCCTGTAATCACCGTATCAGCACCGGAGGCCTTGATTTTGGCCACGTAGGGAGCGAAATCCTTGACGCGGCCAATGGGGTGCAGGTCGTTGCCGACGATCTTTACGTCCTTGCGCTTCGCTGCCAGCATTTCCGTTGCGGCTTTGGCAACCTGATGGCCGTGAGCGTAGTCCTGACCGAGAATGAAGACCTTTTTGATTTTTTTGTCGGTCACCATGTAGTTGGTAATGGCTTCCATCTTCATGGCACTGTTGGCATCAAAGCGGAAATGCCAGAAGCTGCATTGCTCGTTGGTCAGCGTTGGATCGACAGCAGCCCAATTAAAGTACAGCACGGTCTTGTCCGGATTGCGCGCATTCCACTTGTTGATCGCGTCGACCAGCGCATGCGCGGCACCCGAACCGGCACCCTGGGTAACAAAGCGGAAACCCTGATCGATCGCTGCTTTTAGCTGGATCTGGCTTTCTTTCGGGCTGCCCTTGTTGTCGAAGCCGACAATTTCAAGCTTCTGACCCATGATGCCGCCCTTCTGGTTGACCAGAATGTCTGCAGCTTCGGTAAAGCCCTTTAGAGCGTTTTCACCAATATTGGCAAAATGCCCCGAAAGCGGGTCGATAAAAGCGATTTTGACCTGAGCCAAAGCACTGCCGCTTATCATTAGTGCGCTCGCGGCGAGTGCCAGGTGCTGAATGAACTTTTTCTTCATGGGTGTCTCCTCCTGTGTGTAATTCGGTCCGGGCGAAAGCCAATGGCTGAATTATTAATGTTCTGCATAGCGGAACTTAGTTCTGTAATACACGCCAAATCATACTGATTGTACCGAGGGGTGTAAACGACTTTTTTGATACGGCAAGTCGTTTCTTGTTCAATTATCCGCAAGAGCAGCAGTGTTTTATGCCTTCACGGCTCGATTTTGGCTAAACACAGGCAAGTGTGGGTCGCATTATCAATGCTGCAGTGCGGAATATTGCGACGCTTTTGCCAGAATAAAACATCACGCGTGAAGACCTGCGTGAAGATCCGCGTGAATACCTATTGGCACCTGACGAAATCGAGCCCCATTCCCGGGGTAGTTCCGGGTTTTCGCCGGGGCAGCAGACTCAGGCGAGTGTCGGGTACGCGGCATCTGGTGTGGTGGAGCCTTGCATGGCTGGTATTCCGGCGTGGAAACCGTCAAACGTCCGGGGAAGGATCAGCTCGGGTGCGAGCCGGGTCGGCTGCTGCGAGCATCGCTGCGCGGCTTTCGGGCGTTTCCAGGCTAATGCGGCCCAGTTTGCCGTTGCGATAGTCGGTGAGCAGCACCATCGCGGCTTTTTCCATATCGAGTTCGCCTCCACGCCTGCCCTGGGTCACGCAGCCGCGTTTTTTCGCCACGGCTTCGAGCACCGCAACGCCGTCCATGCCTTCGGTGGAGAATCCATAACGCCCGGTCAGCGAATCCGGGTAACGCCTCAGTAGCAGGTCGGCCAGAAAGGTCGCGACTTCCGAATCGATCACAGCGTTGCGGCCGATGGCGTGGCTGGCCGCCAGCATGTAGCCGTCGCTGTCGTGCTTGATCTTCGGCCACATCATGCCCGGCGTGTCAGTGATGCTCATGGTCGGGTTGAGGTAGACGCACATCTGCGACTTGGTCACCGCGGGCTCGTCACCGACGGCTGCTGCCCGGCGCTTGATCAGGGCATTCAACAACGTGGATTTACCGACGTTGGGGATGCCCATGATCAACATGCGCAAGGGTTTGATGCCATCGTTGCGGTGGGGTGCCAGCGCTTTGCACAGGGCCGGCACGCGCGCCGCCTCACCCGGCTTCTTGCTGTCTATCGCTACCGCCTTGACGTTGGGCTGGCTGTTGTAGAAATCCAGCCAGACTTTCGTCTCCAAAGGGTCGGCCAGATCCGCCTTGTTCAGCAGCTTGAGGCAGGGGCGCTGGCGATGCAGGCGCAGCTCGCGGATCATCGGGTTGCTGCTGGCTTCTGGCAGGCGCGCGTCGCAGACCTCAATCACCACGTCGGTCAGCGCCATGGTCTCGGCGGCCTTCTTGCGCGCCGACGTCATATGGCCGGGGAACCACTGAATGGTCATCGGGCGGGCTTCCCTGCGGTTCGCTCCCAGGGCGGGGGCGCAGACGGCGCGGTGGCGGCAACCCGCCGCTTTCGCGGCGCCGGCTTCGTGGCATTGGCTTCCCGGCGCGGTTCGGCGTCGTCGATTGGAGCACGGCCCGGCGTCTCGCTGCCTGGGGAATGGTCGACAAGAACGCGAATTTCTTCGTCGCCGACACGCACCACGCAGCCTTCGCGCAGCTTGCGGCGGACGCGGGTTTCGACCGCGCCATCGACACGAACAGCGCCCTCGGCGATCAGCGCCTTGGCGCCGCCGCCGGAATGCGCCAGCGCAAGCAGTTTGAGGAGGACGTTCAGTTCGATGAAATCGCCCTGGAGTTTGAAATGATGAATGGCCAAGTGATCCTCCGAGGCGGCTGATTATAGTCGCCGCGCCCGGCGCAACGCGCCGGGCGAAAAACTCGGCGCTGATGAAACAACTGCGCAGCAGGGCGGTCGAGCAAAAAACGCTCTCTTCGCCGCTGCGGATGGCGATACGGCGGAAAAACTTCCCGAAGGGACGCAAAGCGCTGGCGCTGGCGATACGGCGGCTTGTCGGCCGTAGCACCCATTCGGACGAGAAACGTCACGGCTCCCTAGCCTGCGTCTCTTCCAGACTGTTTGCTGACCTACGGTTGTTAAGGGTGCCGGACAGCAGCGTGCCCTTAATCGACGGTGGAGGAAAATGGGAGCGGATCGTCGCCAAAGCCATAATGATTTTGGAGGCAGCCACTCAAAATATTGAAATCATGTTTCGGCTTCGAAGGTAGCAATGCAACGGTTGAAAGCGATGACCAAACCTTCAACTCACCGTCCCAGAATATTGGGCTCAGTTGAATGGCGAGGACTTCCGCCAACTCTTTCGTACACATCCCGAAATTGGTCAGCGCATTCTGGTCAACTTTTCCGCAGGGTTGTCCGGCATCGCAATGTCGCTCTAAGGAAAGATGCAGGAAATGGAGGCGTAACCAACAAGGCGCCGCCACACGGTTCATGTCTCCGGCGTCGCAAAAATCAGATATCCGCTCGCTATAGTTCTTGACGCGGAATAGGCGACCGCACACCTCCCGCAGTTTTCTCTTGACATATCAATGTTGCAGGTCTAATTTTCATAGGCGTTTCGAAAGCGCAAACCGCTAGGGCTTTCCTAACCAATAGGAACAGATTGGCCGTGTAACGAAGGCACGGCAACACGTCCTGCAGCGGGCATGGGAGAAATAATGCGATCTTTGGTATGCCGGTTCGCATCGTTGCATTCGAGCCACGCCGCGATGCGTACCAGCCCGTCGCCAAGATATCCAGCTTCCGGTCATCTCAATCGATGTTGTGCCTTTGCACTGGTCGGACAACGGCTAGTGCGACCGATCGCGTCTTGAGCAAAACCAGCGACCAGACCGCACTTTATCTCGTGTAGGAAGAATCAATAATTCGCACAAAAGGGGTATCGGGAATGGCTGCTACGCTACGGTGCGCAACAAAGTTCTGGATACTGCTGTGTATCTCGCTCCAATCTTTAAGTGGCGCAGTTTTCGCCAACCCCGCCAATTGCGATGACGACATGACGGAGGATCAGCGCTGGACTGCCAAGCTTTGTTCGGCACACCCTGGCTGCGCGCTGGTTTTCGGCATCCAGGACTCCTGCGTCAAAGCCAAGAGCTTTTTGTCCAGGTTCGGCCAGACCGGCAGCAGCCGCTCGTCAAGCCTGACTGATGACGAAGTCAATGAAGCGCTGGTAGCGTCAGGGGCGCCCCGCTCCAGTCTTGCGAGCTGCCTCTTTGATCTGGATCGGACCAAATGCTCGGAATGGCTGTCGGGAGGGCCGAAGCCGCCAAGCGCCAAAGAAAAGGCTGATGAACTCGCTGAAGGTCTGAACTCCCCCATATTCAACTCGACGAGGGAGGACTCGGCATTCGGGTTGGCCAAACTGCAGTTGCAAAAATGCACCGAGTCAACCAACGAAAATAACACCCGGGATGCTGCCCGCGCCAAAACCTGGTGCTCGCTTGCCGAGAAAGGCGTGCAAGGCTGCATTTCGCTAAAACAAAGACATGCAGATCTGCGCGCGCAGTTGCAGAGCCTGATCGGGGGTGGTTCGCTAGGTCCTGACGCGGCGCGTTATCGCACTCTGGCAATCACGCCCTACCCGGATTGCCCGACGACGCTGCCCGGTTCGAGCAAGACGCCTCAAGTGGCTTTGGCCGATTACCTGAAGTGGTGGGATACCCCCGCGAAACCTCCCGCTGCAGAGGCGAACGAGGGGGTGGTTGTGCTGCGCCGCGGCGCCAATAGCGGGGGCGATGGGTTTCAGCAGGCCATCCGACAAGCCGAGCAGGAAGAGAGAGACAGGCCTGCACGGGAAGCCCAAAGAATCGCCGCGGCGACAAAGGCCAAAGCTGATGCGGAGCAGCGTGAGCGGGAGCGACTGGCGGCAGAGCGACGGTTAAAGGCCGAGCAAGAACGTCAGGCCCCCGCGCCGCAGCCGAATCAATATCCCGTCGTACAGCAACAGCCAGCAACAGAAGCCCCGCGCAGTGGATCCAATCCGACGCTAAACCAACTCGTCGCTTACTGTGAAGCTGAGTGGAACGTGTATACAGATAACGGATATTTTGACATTACGGGTCGGCGTGTATTGGTCGCAGCCTTGAAAGCGTCGACGGAAGACCTCCGCTCGGGGGCCTGGTTTACTGAGTTTCGGCGCATTCGAGATATCGCACCACTGGAGCCCCGCATGCAAGCCTTTCCTGACTGCCTTAGTCGAGGAGTATTGGCTGCTCGCGCCGGGACGTTTCGAACTCCGTCAATGAACGTCAGAGCGATAGTCGATGGTGATAGTGATACTAGGGGTCGGCAAGATCGCGGCGGTGGCGTTAACCCAAGGTCGGCAAACCAAACCGGATCAAGTATGGCTACGAATGGGTTACAGGAGAACTTGAATGGGGAGTGGGAAGGGGAAAGGACCGGTAACCGCGTCAAACTCCAAGTGACATCAACGGGAATCGCTGTCGCCAGGATCACGAACAATCAAGGGCAATCCGAGCCGATGCTATATGCATCGCAAGGCCAAGGAAGCTATCGCATAAATTTCAGTGGCGGCTGGTCCATTGTCGAAACGCTATCCACAAACAAGATCAGAGTAAGAAACAGTGATGGATGGAACGACACTTTCGTGAAGCGCAACAGCAGGTCGGCAAACCAAACAAGTTCGGACTCGGGCATAGCCACCGGCGGCTCGAGCCTGCCTGCCAAGCCACCGTCGACATCTAACAACCCTTGTATGCGGGGCTCCTATTACGACGGTAAAACCTGCCGGAGTGGAAACCAAGATAGGGGATACGCCAGGTAGTTCGACATACTGACTCTTACTTATTTCTCGTGCGTACCTAGATTAAATGCTTACTGTAGGTAACTTCAGGAGATCTTGATGATTCAACGCAACCTCGTTTTGATCGTGTGCCTTTTCATTTCCGGTTGTGCGACGCAATCTCCGCCGCGCGCCGATCCGCTGGCTGACCTGGTGGGCGGCGCGAAGATTCCCGATTCCCCCACGCGCACCATTACCGAATCCCGATCCAAAACTTTGGCACTGATCGTCAGTACGAGTACCCAGACGCAGATCAAGCACCGGGAAGAGACCGATAATCGATATCTGGAAGGCTACGTAAAATCCCAGGAACCCGGCAGCTATAACACCGTGAAAGCGATGTATGAGTCCGTGAGTCCGCACAAACTGCGCGATACGGTGGTCGCCGAATTGCGCCAGCGGTTCAAGACCGTCAGCGTCGTTGGCGACCTGGCGGAGTTCAGGGATGGTGGGCACGATGTGGCCGCAGTCGTGGACGTCGGCATGGAATACAAGGCAAGCAGTGGACTCACCGGAAATTCAGCGGAATACACCACCGATGTCAGCCTCCATCTGTTTGACCGGCAAATCCGGAAAATTGGCCTGGCCAGTGGCAAAGCCACGGAAAGCGGGAAGTACGATGCTTCGGGCGACATTGCAAAGGCCGTGCTGCTGGTGTTTCCAGATCCAAAACCAGAGGATTATGTACGCCCCATGGTGGAGGCCGAGCGCAAGAGCCGGGTCAGTGCGTTCAAACGCCTCAGTGCGTCGCTCGATCAGATCGTGCAGAAGTAGATGTTCCGGCAGTCGCATCGGCTTCCGTGGTGATGGCGGCTCCCCAATTCCAGTAAACGTTGGCTCTGATGAAAATGGCTGTGCTGCAAGGTGATCGAGCGTGTTAGTGCCGAGAAGCGGTAATGAATAGACATTCACATTTGGCGCGCAAGTGAGGCAACGTGTATAGAAACCCGATCTTGGTGGTGCTCGGTTTCATGTCGATGGGTGCGGCGACGGCTCAGGTAAACAAGGAACCGTGGATGGAAAATTTCATGCGAGGAGGCAAGCTGCAGGCAACTGCTGAGGAGAAGGCCATGGAGCAGTGCGAAATAACGCGCGCGGCATTTTCGATTCCGGCGTACAACGTCTCCACGAAAACAGAGGTCACTCGCAATGTGACCGTCGCAATCGAGTGGAATGGCGGCTGCCTCGATGGCAAACGGGATGGTGAAGGCATACTAAGCTGGACGACTGACGCAGAGGGCCTGCCAGTTTCAACGGATAAAGGCCATGTTTTGAGATCTCGCTCCGAAGGCCGCTTCGTCAAAGGACGGCGTCTCGGCCTGTGGTGTACGACCGGTGGATTCGATACAAGAACATCGGGTGGTGTCGTTCAGTGGCCCACCTCATGCAGCATTTTTGCTGGACACGCAACGCGACTCACAAGTGCCTTTCGCAAGCAATCAGACGGCAGTTGGCACGAATTTCTTGGAAATCGGGCAACGGGAACGACAGTTGCGGCCGGCGTTCTGGAAGCGCAATCCGCCAAGGTGCTGGCCGAGGCCGGCGCAGGGGCAACGAATCTGAAAGCCAATGTTGTCGCCAAGAACCAGATGCTGGATGACCTGGTCCGGGGTTCGAACATAGCGCTTGCGCGCAGCGATGCCCAGGTTTCCCTGCAGGGCAAGCGGGTTGCGGTCGTGTTCTCGTCGAACATGATCCAGGAGCTGGCGCGCTTCAAACGTGACCGCGAGCAGTTGATTGCCGCATCGAACGGGCTGAGCGGCTCTGCCGCCGAATATCGCGACAAATTCATCGCCGCGTCCAACCCTGACAAGCTCCTGGTGAACGTCGCGAAGACACTGCTGAAGTACGGTGCGACGGCGCAGCCGGCTGATGATTTAGGCACCTTGCAGGGTGGCCAAGTCGATTACGGTTTTATTCTCGACTGGAAATACACCATACCGTTCGACCTGCTGGGCAAGTTCGACAGCATTCCGGATGCGTCGCCGACGCCGGGGGTGAAGGGCGGCGGGCTTTTTTGCCAATCGATGGGTGGGTTCCTGATCAACCGGGATTTGAAGGCGATAAAAGACGTTCCGGTTGCCCCCCTTTGTCTGAACAAGTTTAGTGGCCAGTCAGCAGGGGACTCAGGGTATATGTTGATGCTCAACAGGTACTTTATGTGGCTTTGGGGAGATGGGCCGGATAAGTTGGGGAGCATTGTTTACGGTTTTGACCGTTTGCTGAAGAATTAAAGCTCGTTCTGGTTTGACCGGCCGGCATCAGTACTACACGCAAGACGTTAAAGATGATCATCGCGCGCACCTCCAAAGGTCGTCAAAAACATCCAAACCACCGCCGCTGAGGCATCGGCCTTGGCGGGCGGATGTTTGATGCGATACGTCATGCCGGGAGAAGACGACGCATATCACCCTGTAGGGCTTATCAACGTAATATCGCCCGCTCCTCCCGGAGAAGCTTCTCCCCGTCCACGCTCCGCTTCTTCAAACCCGCGATCCAGAGCGCCAGACCGCTCCGCTGTTCCTTGGCGAGTTTCTCGAACTTTTCGGCCGACATGGCTAGGCATTCGTGGAGGTCGTTCATGGCTTCAGTTTTTACGTTCGCCAGGGAGCACTCTTCCGGTTTCTTGAGCTTTCTTTCAACCCGCTCCAAGCACGCGAGTGCGACATAGCCGGGGTATTCGGACGCCCCCGCCGTGACCGCACAATACGCCTTGAGGTCGCGCTTTTCCAGCGCAGCTTCGATTCGTACCATCATTCTTGCAGTGCTGCGGGTGTCCATGTCGATCTCCATCGATGCGGAATCTGCAGGCACCGCTTGCGCTGCTCGCACTTCCTTCATGAGCTTGTCGGTATCCACGCCTTTCGCTTTCATCGACCCGAGGATGCGTTCCCATCCTTCGCGTTGGATCGCCGCTTCCTTGTCAAAATCGGCGGCCGGCATCGCCAGGCAGTTAGCAATGTCACTTGCAACTTCCTTTTTGATATGTGCGTCCGAGCAATCCCCGGCTTTCTTCATTTTGTTTTTCACAAACGCTTGGCAAGCGCGAGCGACGTAACCGGGATACTCAGGCGAGCCTCGTGTGGCGGCGCAATATCCCTTGAGGTCGCGCTTTGCCATCACCCCTTCTACGTCTACGATAAATCTGGCGGCCCTGCGCATTTCATCGTCTGGTTCCGCCCCCCACACGACGGACATGACGAACAACATGCTGGTTACAAGAGAAGCCGATGCAAAGTGAATCCTGATAGCCATGGTGCCTCCTCGTTGATTTTGCGCTGCGAAAAAAGACGGGGTAACTTGAGCAAAGTAAGAATGCGGCTACCGTATTGTTCGTCTCGGAGTGTATCAACCGGATGATCAATTTTGAAATCAATTATTCGTTGCCGGTATGAATTGGTGGCCGCTTCAAAGACCGGTTTCGAGGAATCGGGGCAGACGACTGACAGGAATCACGAAACGGCGCCGGTGACCGCTCTTGGCCGGTAGCACTCAGTGGGGTGCCGGAGCCGAGCGTCTCTTATCGCTGAAGGCTGTGTGGAAATGACCGGTGGATTCGATCCGTACAGCGAAGCTCGCTGAAATAGGCCTTCCGAAGGGCCGCTCATCTTTGCATTTCAGTCACTCTCCAGGCATTAGGCAGTGTTTGGGGTGCGATTCGGGAGGCTTTTCTGCGAATCGTGATGCATGCCGGCCCGAAAGCGGCGATTGACGGCTACACCCGGCGTCAACCATATTCGCCAAGCCCATTGGATTTCCTATCCTTCTTGACGCGGTGATAATTGTGGCAGTCCGCACAACCCGATGACACTTTCTCGGTATAGCCTTGCTGCCCGACATGGCATTCGCGACACTTGGCTAGCCCAGGTATGGAAACATCCGATGCACTCTTGGATGACGTCTTGTTGTGACAGTCAGTGCATTTCGCGCTTTTGTGCATGTCGTGCGGGAATTGCGCCGATTCATGCCAATGGTGCTGCACCAGGATGGGCGCAATTGTTAAGGGTACATCCTTCATATTGGTCGCAACCAGCTCATGGCACAAAGCACAGCCAAGATCGTCACCACGTTGCTTGAATAGCGTGTTGTTCAGGTACTCGCCTGACACACGTTCGGCGCAATCGAGCAGTTGCCGATGCGTTACTGTTCGCGACGTCTTCCAGCCACAGGCCAAACCCGCGTCCGCCGAATTGTCCGCCAGCCAGTTCGCGTAGGCATTCCTGGTGCGATCCGTCACTTCACGCGCGGTCCCGTGCGGAACGACACCCGACAGTGGGCGATCAAAGCGCAAGGCATGGCAGCCCGACTGCTGGCAGGTGCCAGTCATGGTTGGCGTAGCGAAGCGGCGTCCCGATTCCTCAAGCTGATGACAGTTAACACAATCAAGCACGGTCTGGCCTTCGGGGCTGGATACGCCGTCCTGTTTCATATGGACTTCGTGTGAAAACTTCAGGTGCGACTGCTCCAATGGCAGGGGCGACTGGTCCTCGCGGACGTGAAGCGTTTTATCTCCCCGTATGAACGCCAGGCGAAAAGTTGCGTGCGCCTTGCCGAAGTCGCGGTTTTCCGCCAGTTGTCGTCCATTCTTCTCGTGACATTCGACGCATGGGACGCTGCGCATTTCGGTCATTGCCTCTTTGACACTGTGCATTGCGTGGCAGTCGACGCAGTGGATATCGACGTGCCGCGCGCCAAGTCGATCGGAATAGGCAACATGCGTTAGGGTCTGCGTATGACACGTTGTGCAGGCGTCGTCAGTTACAGCTCTAAAAGCTTTCTGATGGCAGGTCGAGCAGCGGTCGCCGAACATGCGATGGCCTCGGGAAAGCGGCGCCGGGTTGAGCCAACTGGTCAGCTTCACCGGCTGCCGGGCCTGCCAGGCTTCAAACGACGGCGACACCAAGGTAAGCATCGCCACGCAGAACGGGACGAACATGAGAAGGAGCAGAATCATGCCGAGTCGTCGCTTGCTCATGTCTTGGCCATCACTACCAGAAAACCAGCATCGAACTCACATGGGCGACGAGCACTCCAACGAAGGCGAGTGACACGGGGCCATGCATAATCTGCCAGATTCGCATCCTGGCATTCAGCCGGGATGCATCTGCGATTTGCGCCAGCAGATGTTGCTTCTTCAGGAGCAATGCGTAGACCTCCCGCACAGCCGACTGGCATTCGGCATCCGCCATCCACCCGGACATCGACTGGATCCGGGTCAGTGCAACGTCGGTCTGGGCGCTCGCGCGTGAAGCGAATATCTGCCACCACGAACAGAAAACCAGCGGACTATCGTCATTCGAGATCGCGACCGCCGCCGACAACTCAACCGGCAGGTCTGCAGCATTGGCCCGGAGTTTTCGCTCAACTTCTGCAAGTTGTGCCTGTCTGTCCCTTGTTCCCTCCGGATCGGCATTACGTGATATCAGCAACGGGTAGCGCACGTAAGCCAGCGCACCCCAGACGCCGCTTGCAACCAGTACCACCAGCAGAACGTAGGTAAGAGTATGGATGTTCAAACCAAAATGAAGACCGGAATGCAGTGACGCCACAACAAACAGTACGCCACCGAGGTAACAATGTGCGGACAGCCAGCCCATGAGCGTTCCACCGTGCTGCCAGTTCAAATGCCGCTTGACTCCCCGACGCTCTCTAGTACGCTGGTCTGCATTCTGGTCCATGCGCGCCTGGGATGTTTCTACACGACATCTCCGATCGAGGTGCCTTCGATCCTCTATGCGTGGCGGACGTCGCTTTCTGATTCCATACCAGGCCAGGAGTCCTGCCAGGAACGCCGCAAGCGTTCCGGACAAATACCCCATCAATGTACCGCCATAGGCGAAGCCATACCTGTCCGGTAGCACCCAGGCCGTCAACAGGATCAGCCCCAGCAGGGCTGCCGATAACTTCAGATATCTGAGCTTACGATAGGTCAGAAACGAAGCCCGTCTCATGTTTGTCGACCGCCTAGATTCCGGCCATGAGATGGAATTCGTCGGGGTTGACCCGACGTGCAGCACCCGTCGGGCATTCACGGACGCAGGCGGCTTCCCCGACGATTCCCCGGCACATGTCGCACTTCACCGCCTTCACCATGGTGTTTTCCGCCCTGACGCGGGGACGGGGCGCGCGACCGATGACAATGTCGACAAGGGTGCGGCGGACATACTCTTGTGGAACCGCCATCTGGATGACTCCGTATGGACAGTTGCTCTGGCAGTTTCCACAACCGATGCAACTGTCGGAGATGAAGATTTCTCCTTGTGGCGAACGGTGGATCGCATCCGGCGGACAATCTTTCATGCACTGCGGATGCTCGCAGTGCCGGCAGGACGTGGGGATATGCATTGTCCCGAAGGTCTGGCCCGCCTGTCGGACCAGGCGCGAGGTACCGTCATGCACATTGGCGCAGGCTCGTTCGCAATTGTCGCAGCGGATGCACATTTCATAGTCGATCAGGAGCATGTCGGTCGCCTCGCCGCCGCCGCGGGCCACCAGAAATTCGACAAGATTGCCATTCTGACTGCCAGTGCCGGCAGATATCGCGCGCAGTCCCTCAAGATAACGTCTGGCGATGTCGCTGCGCGCTTCCGGGTTGCGTTCCATCATGGCGCGGAAGTGAACTGCCTCCAGCAGTACGGCTTCAGTCGGGCCGGCCGCCCGGACCGTGGCCGACCTCGGTTGCCCTGACACAAGTGCCATTTCGCCCACGTAGTTTCCCGCAGCGACGTAGGCGATGACCACCTCCCGGCCCTCCACTGTGTGGGAAACGGTAACCGACCCGCGTCGGATCAGGTACAGGCCATCAGCGGCATCTCCCTGGCGGAACAAGGCATCTCCGGCCGCGTAGCTGCGCTCGTGGGCGCCGTTGACCAGAAGTTCTACCTGATCATCAGGCAAGGCGGTGCCGAAGCAACTGGCCAGAGCTCGCCTCATGGCGACTTCGTCTAACTGGCGCTGAATCCGGGGTGACAGGTCCAGCAGTCGAAGCATCGCGCGACGCGGTGTCTCGACCAGAACGCAGTCGATCCCGCTGATCACCGTGCCTGAACGACGTCGTCCGGACAGCAAGCCCAGCTCGCCGAAAAACTCCCCGGCACCGAGCGTGACATTGGCGCTCTTGCCGTCCGGGTACGTCAGGCGTACCGAAACGCTGCCGCCCAATATGGAAAAGAAGCTGTCGCCGAAATCGTTGCGGCGGAATATGACCTCCCCGGGCTGTGGCGCACGTATTTCACTGTCGCGCAGAACCTCACGCAACTGGAGGGCGTTCAGCGAGTCCAGCAGCGGCAGTCGCTGTCGTACCAGGTCGATACCGGCAGCTACTGAATCGATATCCAGAGCCTGGTTAAGCTTTGTCCACAGCGCTTCGTCGTCGGCCGGTGGTACGGGGCAGCCGCGGAGATATTCGACAACTTCATAGCCTTGGTTCAATGCCTGCTTGATCAGCGGACAGCCTGCGAGGGCACCGATGATGAAAAGTCCGGGAATCTCGGATTCGAATCCTTCCGAAAGACGGGGAAACTCGCCGGAGGCCATGCCCGGCAGGACGATACCCAACTTCTCCAATGTTTGTCGCACGGGAAGAGTGCCGATGCGAGCAATGATCCTGTGACACTCCAATCTCTCTATTGGTCGCGACGAATGCAGCGTGACATTGAGTCGGCCGGATTCGGGGGAAATGTCGATGCTCGCAATGCGCGCGCTGTTCAAGGCTTCCAACCGGTCAGCAGCGAGCGCCTCCTTCAGTCGTCCGAGGTTGACGTCTCCGCAATTGATGAAATCGTCGTGGGGGCTGACGAGAATCACCCGATTCCCCGGCGTCAGCGCCAACGCATTTTCGAGCGAGCTGTCGCCGGCTCCGACGACGACGATGGTTTCGTCGACGTACTCGTCGGGATCGTCCAACTGGTATTGAACGCCTGTCAGTTCAGATCCAGGAACGTCAAGCCGACGAATGCTACCCTGCCGTCCGATCGCGATGATTACCTGCTCAGCGGCGATTGAGTCTCCATCTGCTAACTTAAGGGAAAAGTCACCCCGTTGGCCGGCAACCTGAACCACCTTGGCGTTCGTCCTGACCACCGCGCCACTGGCGGCAAGATCACCACTCCAGCGCCGCAGCACGACATCACTGGAATCCGAGAGAAAACCCACACTGCTCCGCAACGGCAAGGCAGTTGGTTCCGCCATCACGATCTTGCCCTTCGGAAAGCAGCGGATGGTGTGCGCGATCTCCGGCCCTGCCTCCAGGAGAAGGTGGGAAACACCAACCTGCGCGGCGCGCGCGGCGGCCGCGAGTCCCGCAGGTCCCGCACCGACGATCACAAGCGGTATCTTGTCAGTCATGGCTCGGCCCCGGTCAATCGGGGGCCAGGAACGTCATGACGTCTGTAGATGGCCCCTTTAAGAACTACGCGAAATGGAAGCCCCCAACCCCATATCTCATGCCACCTGTCGGGCCAGCACACTGGATAGACGCAAAAATGCGCCCGATTCAGTTGGCGGGGGAGGAAGGATCGTCCCCCGACGTCATAGCAGGCAGGGGCCTATTTGACCGACATCAAATAGGCTAGGTAGTGACCTTTTTCGGCTGGATCACAATCCCGGTTGTAGATTTCCCGACAGTGCTTGGAGAAGTTCTTCTCGACCTTGTCCTCGCTCGTAAAACGCTCTGGATTCGCTACCGGGGCAAGCGGTTTGATCGGCTTCTTCGATTTCGCATGCGTGCCCATCTGCTTGGGGTCTTTCGTATGACAGGCTGCACACGCGGGGGCTTCTTCGCCTTCCCAGTTGCGGGACTTCATGAACAGCATCTGTCCTGTTTCGGCGGAAAACTCGCTGGCCTTGATCGGGTTCCGCTTCGCCTTTTCAGCGACCGCCTTGTCCTGCGCTGCATAGTCGTCCATCAACTTCTTGATTACATCTTTCTGAGCATTGGAAATGCCTGCTGCGTAGGAAGACGCTGCAAAAAGTGCACTGAAGAACAGCAATGTCGTTCGCTTCATGGTTTCTCCTCTGATATTTTTATCGATGGCTTTTGCGGTTATCGCTCCGAACCACTGACAATTTCTGCGAAAGTCACTTTAACTTCAATCCACCCAAGCCTGATATTTGAAGTCGTTGCCAGCGTGCAACCCCATCAAACACGAAACAATTTTATCTGTCAATTAAAAAAACTCGCATAGTGCATACCTAAATTTAATGACTGGTGAACTACTAATTTTCTCGGTGAGTGGCAAATGCGTTGTACCTATCAGCACGCCACTGTCAGACGAAGGGACTCGGTGGCCTCGATTCGCAGGCCGCGTTCCAATGTGCAGGTATGCGGAATTACTTGCTCCAAATTCCGCTATCGGCGGCAGGTAACCGCCAGCGCCAACTTTCAGCATTTCGGTTCATCTACAGCAGTCTTGAAAAGCTCCGTCACACGGGCGAGCGCCGAAGTCTAGTGGGCTCACCACACTTCGCCGATATCTCGAATGCGGCATCCTCGCCCACGGTTTCGCCCGCGCCTGCTGCGACGAGTGCCAGCACGATTTCCTGATCGCATACTCCTGCAAGTGTCGTGGCGTGTGCCCCTCGTGAAACACTCGGCGCATGGCCGAAACAGCGGCGCACCTGGTCGATCACGTTTTCCCGCCGCTGCCGGTGAGCCAATGGGTACTCGCCGTGCCCAGACGGCTGCGCTACTTCCATCGGAAAGCAAAGGCACCGACTGTTGTACATCAGTAAGCCGAAGATTGCCATCGAAGCCTAGTGGCATCTCTTTGGCATGGTATTGACCGACTATTTCGGACTCCGACTGGCCGTTGTCAGTCTATGGACTAAACCGCTCGTTGGCCGATCACCGGACTCTCGGAGCACCAGAGCCAAGTACGGGTATGCTGCTTTACAAGCTGGACTGTTAAAACTTGGTGCTGATGAAGCCCCTGCGCAGCAAGGCGGTCGAGCAAAGTACGCTCAGCTTTGCAGACTTGGGATTCCGCTTCGCGGGCAGGTCTCCTCGCCGCTGCGGATGGCGATATGGCACAAAAAATCGGCGTTGGCGATACGGTGCGCTGACAAGCCGGGTTTCATCGGCGAAAATGTTCGGGCGCGGTCGGTGGGGCGCTTTGTTGGCTTGCCGGGTTGCTCGCGGTTTTCCTTGCGCGGCCCGTGCGGCAATTCCATCCAATTGAAAAGTAGACGCCCATGCCACTCCATATCGAAAGCCCGCTGGTCGAGTCCCATCTGTTGAGCCTGTCGGCAGGGCGTGCTGTCTGGCTGAAGCTGGACTCGCTGCAGCCGCCGGGCTCGTTCAAGATCCGTGGCATTGGTTTGGCGTGCGAGGAGTATCTGAAAAGGGGGGCGCGACGCTTTGTCTCGTCTTCCGGCGGCAACGCCGGTTTGGCGGTGGCTTACGCCGGGCGGAAGTTGTCCACGCCCGTTACGGTGGTGGTTCCCGAAACGACCAGCGCCAGAGCCCGGGATCTTCTGCAACTGGAGCAGGCCGAGCTGATTGTGCATGGCGCCTCCTGGCAGGAGGCCAACGCACTTGCCTTGTCGATGGTCGGGCCCACGGATGCGTTTTTGCATCCTTTCGATGATCCGCTGCTGTGGCAGGGGCACGCGACGCTGATCGATGAAGTGGTCGCGTCGGGGGTCAGGCCTGACGCTGTTGTGCTTTCCGTGGGTGGTGGAGGGCTGCTGTGCGGCGTGGCCGAGGGCCTGCGTCGCAACAGCTGGGGCCATGTCCCGATTGTGGCCGTCGAAACCGAAGGCGCGGCGTCTTTCCATCAAGCGCAAAAGGCCGGTCATCCGGTTGAACTGAAAAAAATCACCAGTGTTGCCACCTCGCTTGGCGCCAAGCAGGTTTGCGACAGGGCTTTTCAGTGGTCGCAAGAGCGCTCGATCATCAGCGTTGTGGTGTCCGATCGAAGCGCACTGTTTGCCTGCCGGCGTTTTCTGGCCGATCACCGTTTGCTGGTTGAACCTGCCTGCGGCGCGAGTCTGGCCCTGGCTTACGAGAAGGCTACCGAGCTGGCGCCATTCAGTAATGTTCTGTTCGTTGTCTGCGGCGGGGCGACGGCCACCATCGAACAAATCCAGCAATGGTCGGCGAACCTGGAATGAAAAGTTTCCGGCAGAAAAGCGACATCAAGGGTGGCCTGGCCCCGGCTTGCGCTGGCGGGCGATAAAGCGGTCCAGCTCGTTGGCGAAGCTCTGCCGGTCGGCCTGGCTGAAGGCGGGAGGACCGCCGGTGTCGATACCGCTGCTGCGCAGGCTGTCCATGAAATTACGCATGTCGAGCGCCTGGCGGACATTCTCTGCGGTGTAGAGCTCGCCGCGCGGGTTCAGGGCGAATGCCCGCTTGTCGATCACCAGGGCGGCCAGCGGTATGTCGGCGGTGATTACCAGGTCACCCGCCGATACTTGTTCAACGATATGGCTGTCTGCCACATCGAAGCCCTGTGGCACTTGTACCGAGCGGATATGGGTTGAGGGCGGCACGCGCAGCCACTGATTGGCCACCAGGGTCAGCGGCAGGCCGTGGCGGATGGCGGCGCGAAAAAGAATTTCCTTGATGACGCCGGGACAGGCATCGGCATCGACCCAGATCTGCATAATCTTGAATTCCTCACCACAGAGACACAGAGTCACAGAGAAAGGCAAAGAATCAATGGATTGTCGATCCGATACCAATCACCCAATGGGTGAGCGAAAGGGACACGGCAAGCACTTGTTTTTCCTCTGTGCCCTCAGTGTCTCTGTGGTTCAACCAAGGGTTTAAGGATAATGGCGGTTTCGATTGACAGGATGGCATTATGAACGATGGCATCGGCGAAACATTTTCCTTGCCGGCCGACACCCTGGCATCGCTTGTTGCGCCTGGGGTACAGCGGCTGGCGGCGCGCATGGCGCAGGATGCCTTCAGCCAGATTTTTCGGTTGACGCTGGAAAGTGACCCACTCGCATTGTCTACGGCGCTGGATGAGATTGAGCGCCGCTCGCGCAACTGGGCTCGCGCCGCCGAAGGCGATGACGCTAGGGCGTTGCGCCTGGCGTTGCTGGTCAGTGGCATCGATCAGTGGGGGCTGGCGTACTGCCAGGCATTTGGCCTGAACGCGATACCCGGTGTCAGCACTTTGCTCGGCGCACTGCGCAACAGCCTTGACGCGGCGGACGACGCCCGTTTTCAAAAGGCGTTTTCATCCATCGAGCAGGCCGAAAGCCATGCCATCGATTTCAAGATGGAGCTTCGGCGCAATATTCATCTGGCACTGTGGCACGCCATGATCGCTTGCGAGCGCGAGGACGCTAAGTCGATTCAGGCGGCGCTGGGCAGCCTGCTGCTGGCGTTGGTGGCCCGCATGCCGGTTTTGGGCTGGCGCCTTGCCGCCGATGCGCTCGCCACGATCCAGTTGCGCTGTTTGACCGATCCTGAAAACAGCCACGGACTGGCGCCGGAACTGACTCAGGAGCTGTTCGAGGCGCTGCGCCGGGCCCTGCCGCGCAAAACTTTCGAGCCGATGCTGGCGCACGCCAATCAGGCCGTCATCGACTGGCAGCAGTCACGGCGACTGCATTGACCCATAGTTGACCTATGGCGCGACAAGGCTTTTTTAGGGGCATTGAAAGCGTGGAAAACAGGTGTTCTGGTCTCCACGGCATGAAAAGCTCCATCGCCGACTTGATCTCCTATCTTGAGGAAGCCGGATGCTTTAGGATGCGTGGCTGGAAATCTGATTTACGGAGAACACAATGAAAAAACTGTCGCTTGAATTGCACGCGGAGCTCGAGATTCCTGACGATTGGGAACTGGTCGAGCATTCATCGGGTATTCACGTATTGAAGATTGGTGATCGCTTTGTCGATTTCGACATCACCCCTTTGGCCACCACATCTTCGTCACCCGATGCAAGCTGGAGCGATGAAGACGAGAAATTCACCGAAGAGGTGCTTGATATGGTGACCGGTCTCGATTCAAAAATGCAGATCACCTATCTCCAGTAGTTTCCAGGAAGTCGTGTCCAAAAACGTTTTTTGAAGGAGAAGCCGATGCGAGCCTTGATGCTCTTGTGTCTATTGCTGCCGTTGTCAGCGCAGGCCGGCGGCGATCCCAAGCAGGGAAAACCGCTGCACGACAAAAAGTGTGTGGCCTGTCATGTCAATCTGAAAGGCGGCGACGGGTCGGCCATGTACACGCGCAAGCCGCGGCTGATCAATAGCGCCACGGCCCTGGGCCAGCGTGTTGCGGCCTGCAGTTCGCAGACCAATGCCGGCTGGTTCCCTGAAGAAGAGGCCCATGTGACGGCTTGGCTGAATCAGACCTATTACAAGTTCAAGTAGGGTCTTCGATCCCGGCTGCCAGAGCGCCGGGCTGACACCGGCGCCGACAATTCAGCGCCGGCTTTTCGGCGTCAGCGAGTGGTCGGCCGCCATCAGTTCAAGAATCCGGGCCGAAATTTCTTGCGGCGATGCGGTGTGGGAGAACTTGACCAGGAAGCGCCCGTCGCTGCTCAGCAAAAACATGCCCGCCGAATGATCCATCGTATAAACACCCGGCGAGGCGCCCGGCTCGCTGACTTTTTCGTAGCGCACATTAAAGGATTTCGTTGCGCTTTGCAGAAGTTCAGGACTGCCTCTGAGCCCGAGAATGCGTGAATCGAACGCCGATGTGTACTCGCGCAGCATATTGGCGGTGTCGCGCTCGGGGTCAACGCTGATGAAAATCGCCTGCAACAACTCCGCTTTCTTTCCCAGACCGTCCAGGATCTGCTTGAAAGCGAGCAGGGTGGTCGGGCAGACATCCGGGCAGGAAGTAAAGCCGAAAGTGACCAGTTGCAGCCGGCCACGAAAATCACTGTGCATCACCGCTCTGCCTTGATGGTCCTGTAACAGGTAGCGCGGCATCAACTGGTCTGCCATGACGGTTTCTTCGGCGTGTCTGGGGGCCTTTGCTGGGGATTTGGCAAAGCTCGTCACCGCCAGACCCGGTACCAGACCCAGCAGAAGGCACAAAGCCAGAGTGCGCAGCTTTTGCATGCGGCTTACTTCGCGGCAGCCGGTAGCGCCGTGCGCAATTGATCCGCCACCGCGTCGACCTTCTTGCCCAGGGATTGTGCATCCGGGCAGCTTGCGGCGTTTTTGGTCTGAGCGAGGTAGCCGGCATTGGTGGCTTCTTCATAGGCCGTGCCATAGGTCGCTGTCTTCGGCGCATACGTCAGCATCAGCAGTTTGGCGTGGGCAGCAGAATTCTTGTCGGCGCAGGCAAGGGCCTGTCCATTCAGGCTGCCCAATTGCTTGATGGCGGCCAGTCCAACGGGTGCTTCATCAGCAAAAACGGGATTGGCAAAAGCCATGCTCAACAGGATGATCAGTGATGTCAGGTGCTTCAAGGTTTCCCTTTCGATTCAAGTAGCAGTTTGCGCAAAAGGCGCGATTGTAGGGCGAGGCCGAACAGAAAGCCAGCCGACGCGGGATGGCGCTAGCGTTCGACTTCAATGACCAGCAGCTCGTCGCCGCTGGTTTCCGGAGCCGCGCCCAGCCCGACCAGAACGCGTCCGGCCAGCACCAGTTCTTCCCGACGCAAAAGCAGGTTCTGGCCGTTTTGCAACTGGACGAACGTGCCATTGCTGGACTGGTCGAAGATCACGATTTTTCCTTGACGCAGAACAACGCTTGCATGATGACGGGAGGCTGTCGCCGTGGTGACGACCAGATGGCTTTGGGTATCACGCCCGATGGTGATTTCATGGTGGGTCTCATCCACCTGCCACACATTTCCGCGGTAGGAAATCCGCGCGTCCTTGGAGGGCGCTTCGTCGGATATGGAGTTGTCCGAAAGAACGGTCTGCCCCTGATCCTGTTTCCACAGTGCCTCGATGATGGTGACCTTGCCCTTGCGTCCCTTGACGGCTGTCGAATACAGCTTGCGGCAGGTCGCCTGCAGATAGGCGGGCAGCGCCTCGTAGGTCTCGCGCGAAGTCAGAATCTGGTCCGGGGTGGCCAGGGCCGTCAGGCGCGCGGCGAGGTTCACAGTGTCGCCGAAACAGTCGCCTTCCGCTTCTATCACCGAGCCAAAGTGGCATCCTATCCTGAGCCGGATGCCGGCTTTGCCGCCGATCGTCTTTTCGAAGGTGGATTGCATGGCGTTGGCTGCCAGAATGGCTTGTGCGGCGGTATCGAACATCGCCATCAACTCGTCACCGATGGTCTTTACCACGCTCCCGTTCTGGGCCAGGGTTTCCGTCTTCAGGCAGTCCAGGCAGTTGACCACCGCTTCAAGTGCAACGGTGTCGCCGCTGCGCTCATAGAGTCCGGTGCTGCCGGCAATGTCTGCGAAAAGAATAGCGCGCGGATGTTCCATCTAATTAGGTATGCCTTGTCTCGCCAGCGGGTAATTGTAGGACTGTCGCGGACAGTATGCCATTGCACGGCTGATTCCCGACGTGCCGAGCGGGTTTGGCACAGTGCATAATCAAGCCATCATGGTAAAGCCACAAGCGCCCACTCAGAGCCGCCACCTCGTGCTTGGCCTGATTCTTTGCGCCGGCAGTCTGATTCCCATGCTTGCGGCGTTTGATATCGGGCCCCTGGGCACCGACGACATCAATGGTCCACCCTGGCTGGGTTTTGTCGC
>JAIPCF010000035.1 GCA_021738385.1 Sulfuritalea sp.
TATTGTGGTGGCCGTTGCCGGCGCTGTCGCTTGGCCCTCCGCCTGGACCCTGTCTGTCTCTTTCAATAATTCACGAATATTGGCAAGCAGGGTTTCCCAGAACATATTATTGGCCGTATTTTTAATCGTGGTATCGGAAGCATTGCTACCGCTCCCACCGCCTCCACTTGACCCGGGCCCACTTCCGGTGCTCGCAACATTGGTCGAGGTGCTCACCGAACTTTGTGAACTGCGCGAGATATTCGGATAGTCGATGCGGTACATCTTGAGGAACGGCAGGTCTCGCGTGATCGAAAGACTTTTGCCGTTCATTTCGTAACGCATGTCCACCTGCTGGCTGATCGTATCCAGGATTTCAATCAAGGTTTGATCGAGCACACTCATCGTCACCGTGCCGCTAATGGACGGATGAACCGACACATTGACCTTGGCATCCCGGGCCAAGGCAAACAGCAAGTCCTGCACATCCGTGTCATGCACAACAACGCTGTATAGCTCTGGTTTTTCTGCGGGCTTGGGCGGTTTCGGCAAGGGCGGGGCAATGGCAAATTCAGGTGCCTTACCAGCGACCGACGGTGCGGGTTCAAGGTGCTGCGCCGATGGCGCGGGTGGCGGGCTGGCGCAGCCTGTAAGCAATACGACAGAACTCGCAATGCCGAGCCAGAAACGACGAGGAGTATGCTTGCCGCCTGAAGCACACTCGGCGAAGAGCACGGTTAAATGATTTGGAAGACTCAAGGTTTTGGCTCCTGCCTGATTCCGGCCCAAGTTCTGATTATGGGCTGATTTGCCCTGAGAGCTTCCGGCAGTTTGTGCAGGGCATCTTTCACCTCTTGATCTGTTGAATACTCGCCGAGGTAAACCGCGACCTGACTTCTGCCATTGTAGATACGGCTATGGGCATAAATTGATGAAACATCGGCATAGTCGCTTGCGCTGCGAACATATTCCAATAGGCTTGCCATTGATGGCAGGCTGGCTAACTGCAGGGTAAAACCCCGAAGCGACTTATTGCTCAAGGAGTCTTCTGTCCGCTTGACCAGCGCGTTGAGCCGATCAATGTCGATTTTTTCTGTCGCAGCGACTTCAGGTGTTTTCGCCGGGGTGAGAGTCACGGGCGAAACGTGTGTCGCTGGAACCGCTGCCGGTTTGACCGCAGTCACCGGAGTTGTTGCCGCAAAGGAAATACCCCTGACTTCGTCCCTGCCCGGCACTGGAGCCGCACTGGCTTCTGAAATCATTGCGCCTCTGGCAGCAATGGGCGCAACTTGAGCCGATGGGTTTGCGCGAAATCCGCCCAGCAGCCAGACGCTGATCATTGCGATGGGCACCGCCAGTGCAAAACTGGTGGCCAATGTCCGCAGCCAGGCAAATCCGCCACGACGGGTGTCTGCCGGATCAGCATGCAGCTCTCCGCAGGCTGTCTTGACATGACGCTTCTCGACTTGCTTGACACCTTCGGCGTATGCGGCGAGCAAGGACTTGTCAGCCAGCAGATTGATGCGCCGGGCGCGTCCGTGAGAGGCTTTCAGCAACAAAGCCATCGCGGCGGGCGTAAATAGCCGGCCGCCACTCCAGCCAGCGATGCGCAGACGGTGATCAATGTAGGCCGTCGCCTCTTCCCTGGGCAGGGGAAGGAGCTCAAATCGATGAATCACCCTGTCTCGTACCTGCCGCAGCCGCCGATCAGCCAGCAGGGTATCCAGCTCCGGCTGACCGAACAGCATGATATTCACCAGCTTGTGGCGATCGGTTTCCAGATTCGATAACAGGCGCACTTCTTCCAGCGATTCCGGGGGCATCGCGTGCGCTTCGTCGATCACCAGCAGTACGCGCAAACCTTCTGCATGTCGGCGCAGCAATTCCTGATGGAGTTGCGCGAGATTTTCCTCGGTCGAGGCCGGTTGACTGGTCAGCCCCAGATCGCGGGAAATGGCGCTGATGATTTCATCGCGACTGAAGCAGGGATTGGCCAGGTAGACCGAACTGATATCTTCCGGCAGTCGACTGATCATCAATCTAGCCAACAGGGTTTTCCCGCTGCCGACTTCGGCGACCGCTGTAACAATACCTTCTTCGTGGCAGGCAACGTGAAGCAGCGCAGTGAGAATTCCGCCGCGCTGACTACCGGAGAAAAAGAAATCAATATCCGGTGTAATCTGAAATGGTGACCGCTCCAGGTCGAAATGCTTCAGATAGAGAAAGGACATTACGGGCTACCGATGGCGGACAAATTTTGAAAGGATCCGGCTCAATTCAACAATTTGAATCATAACAACCCCATATCCTTGGTAATACCCATGAACAGAGGTGCCTTGCGGGGGTAGTTCGGGATTCCCCTGACTGACTCGAGCGCCGTATCACCGGAGCCGACTTTTTTGATTCATCAATTGAGTGCGCCCTGGCGCAAATCAGCTGCCCGAACCGCTGGAATCAATTCCCATGTAGCCATGAAGTAGCATTCGAGCCATCAGCGAACCTGCTGATCCTGTTACCCGTTCACCCGATGGAGTTCCCACACGTGTTCCACGTAATTCTTGTCGCCCCCGAAATACCACCCAACACAGGCAATGTCATCCGGCTGTGCGCCAACACCGGGGCAAAACTGCATCTGGTTGAGCCATTGGGTTTCAATTTGTCGGCAGCGCAACTGCGCCGTGCGGGCATGGATTACGCAGAGTTGGCAAGCGTTACGGTGCATCCAGACTGGACGGCCTGCCGATCAACCCTGGGCAACGCCCGATTGTTTGCGCTGACCACAAAAAGCGAGCGCCGTGTCGCCAGCGCCGGCTTTTATCCTGGTGACGCATTTATCTTCGGTTCCGAATCACGCGGCTTGCCAGAGGAAGTGCTTGCCGATATCAACCCGGATCACCGCTTGCGTCTACCGCTGATCCCGGGAAATCGCAGTTTGAATCTGTCAAACGCAGTTGCCGTAATGGTGTACGAGGCGTGGCGGCAACAAGGATTTGCCGGCGGCGAGTAGGGGGAAGTGATTTAGCTGCCGATCGACTCTGCCGATCGACTCTATTCGTGCTTTGGATCGCGCGCCATGAGTTGTTCCACGGCCGCGTGCGGCGAGATACGCCCGTCGAGCACCGCAGTCACCGCGCGCGTGATGGGCATGTCAATACCGAGTCCGGCTGCACGCCGGTCGACTTCGCGTGCCGCCGGCACACCTTCGGCGACGTGGCCAAGCTTGCGAACGATATCGGGCAGGCCGAGTCCTTCAGCAAGCAGCAAGCCGACACGCCGATTGCGCGAAAGTTCGCCGGTACAGGTGAGAATCAAATCGCCCATGCCCGCCAAGCCCATGAAGGTTTCACGGTTGGCGCCAAGCGCTACGCCAAATCGGGTAATTTCCACCAGCCCACGTGTAATCAAGGCCGCGCGGGCATTCAGGCCGAGACCCAGTCCGTCACAGATACCGGTGGCGATGGCTAGCACGTTTTTTACGGCCCCCCCGACTTCAGCACCGATCAAGTCATCATTGGCATAGATTCGCAGATTACCGCCATGCAGATTTCGCACGATGTTCTCTGCAAACTCGGCATCGCTTGCTGCCAGCGTTACAGCGGTGGGCAATCCGCGAGCCACTTCCAGCGCAAAACTCGGCCCGGTGAGCACGCCGCACACCGGATCCGCGCCCATTACCTCCGCCACCACTTGATGCGGCAGCAGTCCGCTGCCTGCCTCCAACCCCTTGCAGACCCAGAGAAACGGCACTCCCGGTGCGGACACCTTGATCTGCTCCAGAAGCGGCCTCAATCCCGCCAGTGGCGCCGCAAGAATTGCCAGCTCGACGCCAGCCAGCGCGCCCTTGAAATCGGCACTGATTTTCAGGGTCTCTGGAAACGGGCAGGCCGGAAGATAGCGAAGGTTTTCACGCCGAGTCGACATGTCTGCGGCGCTATCGGCGTCGCGCGACCACAGAACAACATCGTGTCGAGCGGCAAAGGCTATTGCCAGCGCGGTTCCCCAGGCGCCCGCGCCGAGCACCGCTATTCGCATTGCATGCCACCCGTCGGTCGCTTGGTCATGGCATGCCCATTGGCCCAGGCGTTACAAACCCCAGACCTGCGACACCTTCAGATAGCCGATTTGCCCGTCGCGATGCCTGACATTTACCCATCCCGCTGCAGCCGGCTCGAGAAGCTCCAGTACCACGTCGCGCTCGACTTCGAACACCAGTCCGGCAGCATCCTCCGCAGCCGACCGTACTTGCGCGCGCTCGCTGCGCACAATGACATTGCGCTTATCGGTCAAATACGTTTTTTCGATCCAGGCCAGATCGCCCCGACTGTCACGCACTTTCGACCAGCCCTCGAGGCTGACCACCAGTTCAACCGGTGTGCCCGCCAGAACCACGAACAGAGGTTTTGCCTTGGCCGAAGGTGCGTCATACATCGGCGCCGCCTCACTCACTGTCATGTAATCAAGCGCATAGGCAACCCCGTTGGTCAGGGCCGCCAGCGGTAGTAGCAGCGCAACGATGAACTGCCGTATCACCATCGCCGACTTATTGAAGCTGGATCCGGCTTTCGCCTTGTTCCGCTTCGGCCAGACGCTGCTGATAGAGCGACTCGAAATTGACGGGGGCGAGTATCACCGGTGGAAAACCGGCGCGATTGATCGCATCGGACACGGTTTCGCGAGCATAGGGAAAAAGAATGTTTGGGCAGGCCACGGCAAGAATCGGCTCCATGTCCTCCTCGGGCACATTGCGAATCTGGAAGATACCGGCTTTCACCACCTCGACCAGAAAGAATACTTTCTCGCCTTCCTTCGCATTGACACCGACAGTCAGTGCCACCTCATACATGCCATCGCCAATGGTATTCGCGGTGCTTTGAATCTGCACTTCAATGCTGGGTGTCTCACGCTCCAAAAATATCTGCGGCGCGTTGGGTACCTCGATCGAGAGATCCTTGACGTAAATTTTTTCGATGCTGAAAACCGGTTGCTCGTCGCTCATAAGAAATAAATGGGAGGTAGGTGGAAAGGGTGTGATTCTACGCGGCCAGCAGCGAATCGAGTTCGCCCTGCCGGTCCAGATCATATAGATCGTCACATCCGCCGACGTGGGTTTCGCCGATAAAGATCTGCGGCACACTGCGACGCCCGGTCTTTTCCGCCATCTCTGCGCGTCGCTCAGGCTCCTGGTCGACACGTACCTTTTCGATATCAGTAATACCCTTGCGCGCCAGAAGCTGCTCGGCCCGCGCGCAATAGGGACAATATGCTGATGTGTACATTAGAACCTTGGCCATTCGACACTCCGAAATCAGGACTTGGTAGTCAGTGGAAGATTGGACTCCAGCCAGCCCGAGATTCCGCCACTGAGACTGAAAACTTTCTCGAAGCCACCCTTCTTCAGTTGCCCGCAGGCAGAGGAAGATCGATTGCCCGATGCGCAGCAAATTATGACTGGGCGAGCTTTGAATTTCTCGATCTCGGACATCCGTTTTTCAAGCTGGGCCAGAGTAATGTGCCGCGCACCTGGAATATGGCCTGAGTCCCACTCACCGGTTTCGCGCACGTCAAGAACCAATGCGTCTTCGCGATTCATCAACAAAGTCGCCTGCGCAGGTGTCAAGTTTGCCGCGCCGCCACCTGAGATGAGTGGCCACAGCAACATGGCGCCGCTGGAAACGGCGACGGCCACCCAAATAATGTTCTGTTGCACAAATTCCATGGTTTCTTATTCCCTGTGTCCGGGGACGCCGCAAAACACCTCACGCATCAGTGCGATGAGTTGAAGAATGCGATGATCGGCGATCCGGTAATAAACTCGGTTGGCATCCTTGCGGGTTTGCAGGACGCCCTTGTCTCGCAAAATAGCGAGGTGCTGCGAAATATTGCTTTGCGAAGTACCAACCGCCTCGACGATATCCTGCACGCAGGTTTGTTGATCGCCGATCACGCACAGGATTTTCAGACGCAGGGGATGCGAAATCGCCTTCAGCGATCGGGCTGCAGTTTCAATATGTTCCTGCTTTCCAATCATCTCAAGAATTGCTGAGTTCATTTGGTGCGTCCCCGATTAGTATTTTGTGTTTCACAGTGCTGGCGGAATTTTTGAATATTATAGAATACTGCTTTTGATCTGCGCTAAGGCCTTGACCATGTACAAGATCGTGCTGCTACGCCACGGAGAATCCGTCTGGAATCAGGAAAACCGCTTTACAGGCTGGACCGATGTCGGGCTCACCGAGAAAGGCCAAGCCGAAGCAATAGCGGCGGGCCAATTGCTCAAAAAAGAGGGATTCACTTTCGACATAGCCTATACCTCAGTACTGCGCCGCGCGATCAAGACACTGTGGACAGTATTGGAAGAAATGGATCAGATGTGGATACCGGTACAGCATTCCTGGAGGCTGAATGAACGCCACTATGGAGCGCTGCAAGGGCTCAACAAGGCGGAAACCGCCACCAAATTTGGCGATGAGCAGGTTTTGATCTGGCGCCGAGCCTACGACACGCCCCCCCCGCCGCTGGCCGAAGACGATCCGCGCCTGGAAGTTACCAATCCACGTTACGCAGATCTCTCTGCAGCACAATTCCCGCGTACAGAGTGCCTCAAGGACACGGTTGAGCGTTTTCTGCCCTATTGGCACGAGACCATCGCACCAACCGTCAAGGCGGGCAAGAACGTGATCATCGCGGCACACGGCAACAGCCTGCGCGCTCTAATCAAGTATCTCGACAAAGTATCCGATGCCGACATCGTCGGTCTCAACATCCCGACAGCGCAACCACTGGTGTATGAATTGGATGTCGATCTGAAGCCGATACGCAACTACTACCTTGGCGACCAGGAGGCCATCAAGGCGGCGATGCAGGCAGTGGCGAACCAGGGCAAAGCAAAGGCTTGATTTTTTACCACGGCGACACGGCGAAAATCTTTGCAGCGTTTCGTTGTGTCACGGTCCTCGCCGTGGCCATTTTCTTTGCTTCACCCCTCTTCGCCGCAAACGTAGAAGCAAAGAAGGGGGAACTAAAAGATCTTAAAAGCCGCATCAAGGTCTTGCGCCGCGACGTTGCCAGCGCGGAGAAATCGAAGACGTATGCCGCCGACCAACTGCGCGAGACCGAATCGGCGATTTCCAATACCAGCCGGCGCCTGCATCAACTGAGGGCAGAAAACGCCGAGGCCAGAAAGCAGTTGGCCCGCCTGGATATTCAAAGAAAACACCTGGACCAGCAAACTTCCGCGCAGCAAAGTCAACTCGCCCAGCTATTGAACCACCAGCTCGCCAGCAATGATTCCGAAGCACTAAAAATTCTGTTGTCCGGCCGCGATCCAAACCAGTCGGCGCGTGACCGGTATTTTCTGACTCAGTTGTCGCGCGCCAAGGCCGACCTGCTCCAGCAATTGCGAGACATAGCCGCCGAAAAGAAAGCTCTGGCTGACGAAGCCAAGGAACGACAGGCTCGGCTGGCGCAGATCGAGAGCCAACAGAAGGAAGATCGGGAGGAATTGCTTGCACGCAAAAAGCAACGACTGGCCACCCTCGCCAAAATTTCAGAACGGCTGAAAACACAGCGACGAGAAATCAATGCGCTGAAACGCGACGAGCAGCGTCTGACAAAACTGATCTCAGGCTTGAGCCGACGCACGGCCAAATCGAAAAACCGGCCATCGTCAGGTTCCGAACCAGCGACGATGGCCGGCTCCAGCAACATCAAGAGCTACGACCCAGGGCAGGTTGGTGGTGCTTTCGCCGCATTGCGCGGCAAGCTCTCATTGCCGGTCAAGGGGCAGGTCGCGGGGCGTTTCGGCCACATTCGCGAAAAAGGCGGTGCCACCTGGCGGGGTTTGTTTATTCGCGCTGCCGAAGGCGCCGAGGTCAGGGCGGTAGCCAGCGGGGCGGTGGTCTTCTCGGATTGGCTGCGCGGGTTCGGGAATTTGCTGGTCATAGATCACGGCGACGACTTCCTTTCGGTGTACGGCAACAACGAGTCGCTGCTGGCTGCCGTAGGCGAAACCGTGAAGAGCGGTGAGCCCATCGCCACCGTGGGAAACACCGGCGGCAACCCGGACTCGGGTTTATACTTTGAGCTTAGACATCGGGGCCAACCGTTCGATCCCCTGAAATGGGCCGGAGGCTAGACAAACTCGCGCTACACTTGCGTACCCCCCGGCAAGTCCCGCGGTCATACAATCGGAGTTCCTATGAGCAGCAAACTGCAGCAAATTGGTCTGGTGGTGTCGGGTCTGATCGCCGGCATTCTTCTTAGCCTGAACTTCTCCGCCAGCGCGAGCAAGGACGCTGTTTCGTCGGCGCTACCGATCGAAGAACTGCGCAGTTTTGCCGACGTTTACAGCGCCATCAAGCAAGGCTATGTCGAGCCTGTTGATGACAAAACGCTGATTACCCACGCGATCAGCGGCATGCTGTCCAATTTGGACCCTCACTCGGCGTACCTGGATGCAGACTCTTTCAAGGATCTGCAGGTCAGCACCCATGGAGAGTTCGGCGGCTTGGGCATTGAAGTCGGCATGGAAGATGGCTTCGTCAAGGTGGTATCGCCCATCGAGGACACCCCAGCGTTCAAGGCTGGATTAAAACCCGGCGACCTGATCATCAAACTTGATGACACGCTGGTCAAAGGCCTCACGCTCAACGACGCAGTAAAAAAAATGCGCGGCAAGCCCAAAACCCAGATCCGGCTCACCGTGGTGCGCAAGAGCGAACCCAAGCCGTTTGAAGTCACCCTGACACGCGAGATCATCAAGGTCCAGAGCGTCAAATCCAAATTGCTTGAAACCGGCTACGGTTACCTGCGAATCACTCAGTTTCAAGAGGAAACAACGTCAGACGTCGTCAAGCATCTTGGCAAGTTGGTGAAGTCGGACAAAGATGGCAAAGGCGACGGCATCAAGGGACTGGTGCTCGATTTGCGTAACGATCCAGGCGGTCTGCTCAATAGCGCGGTGGGAGTTTCCGCGGCCTTCCTGCAGCCCAAGATTCTGGTCACGTCGACCGACGGCCGTACCGATGATGCCAAGCGCCGCTATATGGCGAGTCCTGAAGACTACCAACGCGGGCGGCGCGCTGACATCATGAAAAGCCTTCCGGCCTTTGCCAAGACCGTACCAATGATTGTTCTGGTCAATGGCGGTTCGGCCTCGGCCTCGGAAATCGTTGCCGGCGCCTTGCAGGATCACAAACGCGCGGTGGTAATGGGCACCCAGACCTTCGGCAAGGGTTCCGTGCAAACGGTACTGCCACTATCCAACAACGCCGCGATCAAGCTCACCACCGCGCGTTACTACACGCCATCGGGCCGGTCGATTCAGGCCAAGGGCATCACGCCGGACATCATCGTCGAGGAAACCGAAAACGGTGGCACGCGTGCACGCGTGCGGGAAGCAGACCTTCAGCGTCATTTGGGTAACGACAAGGATCCGTCAGCGGAACCTCCCAAGAAGCCGGCGAATAGCGGAAAGAAGGACAGTGCCGACGACGACGAGTCGCCCCACGCGCGGCTTGAGTATGCCTCGAAGAATGACTACCAGCTTAGCCAGGCGGTGAACTTGCTGAAAGCCTTGCAGATTCTCAAGCACTGAACCCGGGACGCGTGCAATGAGCAGAATGACGCCAGAAAAAGCACGCGAATTGCGCGATGAAGTGCGCGACGGAAAGCACCGCGTACGACCCGCCGCTTTCGTTCCGCAACCTGGCACGAGGAAACACCGCGAGTTGCGCTTTGACCATCGTCATCCGGAGCATGTTGAAGAGGCCCGCAAACTGCTCTCCGGTCTCGAGGGCATGGATATCGATACCGGACTTGCGCCCTACAGTCTTTCGATCTGGTACGAAATCAGCGACTACTCTCTGGAAGGGCTGGAGGCCGCACTGGTCAGGCAGGGCTTTCACCTCGACAAGAGCCTTTACAGCAAATTCATGCGGGCACTGGTCTACTTCTGCGAAGAAACCCAGATGCGCAACATGCGCGTGCCCGAGCGCCTGATAAAGAAGTCCCACGACATCTATTCCAAAGCCTGGGAACACCATCCCCACGGTGACCACGACGATACCCCGCCCGAACTGAGGCAGGAAAGGTAGATTCTCGGTGACGGACGACCAACTGCTTCGCTACAGTCGTCACATTCTATTGCCGCAGATTGGCCTTGAAGGGCAGGACAACATCGTCAATGCCCGTGCACTGGTAATCGGTGCCGGTGGGCTGGGTTCTCCCGCCGCCTATTATCTTGCATCAGCCGGAATTGGCACACTGGTGCTGGCCGACGGAGACACGGTCGACCTGACCAATCTGCAACGCCAGATTCTGCATCGGACAGACGCGGTCGGCATAGCCAAGACCGAGTCCGGCAAACGCACGCTGGGTGAAATCAACCCCGAGTGTCGAGTCGTTGCTCTCGCCGAGCGCCTTTCCGGGGATCATCTGGACGCTGAAGTCGGTCAGGCGGATATCGTCCTCGACTGTTGCGACAACTTCGCAACTCGCCACGCTGTCAATCGCGCCTGCGTCAAGCACCGCAAGCCCCTGGTGTCGGGCGCTGCAATCCGTTTCGACGGACAGGTCGCCGTGTTCGATTCGCGCCATTCTGATTCGCCTTGCTACCACTGCCTGTTCCCCGAAGGGCAGGAAGTCGACGAAGTGCGTTGCGCCGTCATGGGCGTATTCGCCCCGCTGACCGGCATCATCGGCACGATGCAAGCCGCCGAAGCCCTGAAGTTGTTGATTGGCTGCGGAACCAGTCTGGCCGGACGCCTGCTTCTGCTGGATGGGCTCGGCATGGAATGGCGCGAGATTCGCGTGCCGCGCGATCCGGGATGCCAGGTGTGTGGTGCGGAGAAAAAGCAAAAAGACTAACCACGGAGGACACGAAGATCACTGAGGAAAGACAAAATCCAAGGTTTTCTCCTTGGTCTCCGTGTTCAAGAGTTTCTAAAAACGTCCATCAGATCAATTTGCGGTGTCGCAATCGCCCTGGCGCATGGCTGAGCGCAACAGAAAAGGCCAGTACAAACCAGAACAAGGGCAAACGCCCCTCCTCCCATACCACCAGCAACACTACCAGCGCTATTTTCAGCAGCGTACCAAGACCCTTGGCCTGCCTGAAGTAGTCGGGATTGGCCCAGGCATCCAGCGCAACAATGCCGAGACCGGATATCAACATCAACGCACCCCAGATCGCGGCTCCGTTGCCGCCAGCCAGCACCACTGCCGATACTCCCGCCAAGCCGGCAATATGGAAAATGCGCAGAATGTTGATCAGCAGGCTGCGACCAGGAAAGTCGCGATGACCGTCATCTTTACGCAAAACGGGCTCGAATGCGAAAGTCGGCGCCGACGACACGGCGCTCGACGATGTTCAGCCGGGTCGCGCCTGCAAGTTCAGTAAGCTCAGTCAGGCCGAACATGCCGCGCGCGGAGTCACCCAAAAGCATTGGTGCCTGATAAATCAGCAACTCGTCGACACAACCTTCGCTCAGCAGCGAACCGTTGAGCCGGGTACCGGCTTCCGCCAACACTTCATTGATTCCTCGTCGTCCCAGTTCCTGCAGCAAAGCGGCAAGCTCAACCTTGCCTTGTGCGTTGGGCAGTACTACGAGTTCGGCTCCGCGATCGCGCAGCGCGGCCGCGCGCTCGGTATCGTCGCGTGCGGCCGCGATCAATACATTGCCACCTTGGAGCACCGCCGCATCCAGCGGCGTTTCTAGTCGGCTGTCGATCACCACACGCAACGGCTGGCGCGTAGTCGGCACCTCGCGCACTGTTAGCCGCGGGTTGTCGTCCTTGATGGTACCGATGCCAGTCAGCACGGCGCATGAGCGGGCACGCCAGGCATGGGCATCGCGCCGGGCATCTGGCCCAGTGATCCATTGCGATACACTGTTGTTGAGCGCGGTCTTGCCGTCGAGACTGGCGGCGACCTTCAGCCTCAGCCATGGCCGGCCACGCGTCATGCGCGAGACGAAACCCCTATTGAGTTCCGTCGCCTCAGCTTCAAGCAGACCGCTGGCGACTTCCGTACCGGCGGCGGAAAGCTTTGCCAACCCCTGACCTGCAACTTGCGGATTCGGGTCAAGCATCGCTGCAACCACCCGAGCAACACCGGCAGCAATCAGCGCATCGGTACATGGCGGAGTGCGTCCGAAATGGTTGCAGGGCTCAAGGCTGACGTAGGCAGTGGCGCCAATCGCCGTTGCCTGCCCGCGAAGCGGCCTCCCGGGCACGCAAAGCGAGCCAGCGCCGACTTTCCCCAGCGCGTTGATTTCGGCATGCGGCATGCCGGCCTTCTCGTGCCATCCTTCGCCGATAATGCGACTGTCTTTGACTATCACACAGCCGACGCGAGGATTCGGAGTCGTGCTGTAAAGACCGCGCTGCGCAAGTTGTAGTGCGCGGGCCATGAAGACATGATCGTCGGAGGAGAAACTCATGCGCCGCAGGCCATCAGATTTTCGCTTTGGGCTGCCGCGGTTTCTTGATCTCGCGGATGGCATCTGAGAACTCATCGACATCCTCAAAGTTGCGATAAACCGAAGCGAAACGAATGTAAGCCACTTTGTCGAGTTTTTTCAACTCCCGCATCACAAGTTCGCCAATTCGATCCGACGCCACCTCACGCAGTGCCAGTTGCACCAGTTTCTCTTCAATTCGATCTAGCGCGAGTTCAATGTTTTCAGTTGAGACCGGGCGCTTTCTCATCGCCAACATGATGCTGGCCTTGAGCTTGTCGCGATCGAACTCCGTGCGACTGCCGTTTTTCTTTACCACCTGGGGCAGTTGCAACTCAACCCGCTCGTAGGTGGTAAAACGCTTGTCACATGACAGGCAGCGGCGGCGGCGGCGCACGGTGTCGCCGTCTTCGTTCTCGCGTGTATCGACAACCTGGGTATTCTCGTCA
Source organism: Sulfuritalea sp. (assembly GCA_021738385.1). Classification (GTDB taxonomy): domain Bacteria; phylum Pseudomonadota; class Gammaproteobacteria; order Burkholderiales; family Rhodocyclaceae; genus Sulfuritalea. The sequence goes on from JAIPCF010000035.1 coordinate 12,887, forward strand.
CTGCAATACGGACATTTCATGTTGAGAACCTAACGCGCACCACGGCGATCACGGCTCATGGATTGCGTTCAGCCGTACACCGGGAATTTCTTGCACATTGCCGCAACTTCGCCACGCACCCGAGTCATCACGGCTTCGTCATTCGGCGCATCCATCACGTCCGCGATCAAACTGGCAACCTGCTCAGCTTCGATCTCCGTAAAGCCACGGGTGGTCATCGCCGGTGTACCGAGACGGATTCCGGAGGTCACAAACGGCTTTTGTGGATCGTTCGGGATGGCATTCTTATTGACCGTTATGTGTGCGCGACCAAGAGCTGCTTCTGCCTCTTTGCCGGTTATGTTCTTGGCTTGAAGATCAACCAGGAAGACATGGGACTCGGTTCGCCCGGAGACAATACGCAAACCGCGGCTCTTCAGCACCTTCGCCATCACCTGGGCGTTGCCGATCACCTGCTCCTGATAATTGCGAAATTCGGACGTCATGGCCTCCTTCAAGGCTGCCGCCTTGGCGGCAATCACGTGCTCCAGCGGACCGCCCTGCAGACCGGGGAAGATGGCCGAATTGATCACCTTCTCATGCTCGGCTTTCATCAGGATCAGGCCGCCGCGTGGACCGCGCAGAGTCTTGTGCGTGGTCGAGGTCACCACATCGGCATGGGGTACCGGGTTGGGGTAGAAACCGGCAGCTACCAGCCCGGCATAGTGGGCCATATCGACCATGAATATCGCGCCGACAGCCTTTGCCACCTTTGCAAAACGCTCAAAGTTGATCTTGAGCGAGTAGGCTGAAGCGCCGGCTATGATCAGCTTCGGCTTGTGCTCATGCGCCAGCTTTTCCATTTCATCGTAATCAATTTCTTCATTGGCATCGAGACCGTAGGGCACGACCTTGAACCACTTGCCGGACATGTTCACCGGCGAGCCATGGGTCAAGTGGCCGCCCATCGCGAGGTTCATGCCGAGCATGGTGTCGCCCGGCTTGAGAAAAGCCATGAATACAGCCTGATTGGCCTGTGAGCCGGAATTGGGTTGCACATTCGCCGCATCGGCGCCAAACAGTTTCTTGGCGCGGTCGATGGCCAATTGTTCCACCACGTCGACGTATTCGCAGCCGCCGTAGTAGCGCTTGCCCGGATAACCTTCGGCATATTTGTTGGTGAGCTGGGAGCCTTGCGCTTCCATTACCGGCCACGAAACATAATTCTCGGAAGCGATCAACTCAATATGATCTTCCTGACGGCGGTTCTCATTCTGTATCTCGGCCCACAATTCTGGGTCACTCGTGGCGAGGGTGCTCTGCTTTGAAAACATGGCGGAATCCGTTGATCGATGGGAGCCGTGAATTCTAGCATCCGGCCCAACAGGCCCGCCACGCATCCCTATTCGAGAACTTCGTCGAGCGCCCGGTTCAGATGGCTGCAATCGGCCCAGGAAATCAGCTTCCAGCCCTGATCATCGCGTCCCACCCAGTTCAGCGCCGCGTTCGGCAATAGAAAATCCCTCGGCAAGTGCTGCTCGCGTCCGGTGGCGGCGCGGTAAACGACATCGAGCACGCCGCCATGGGTGAAGACAAGCACGTTCTGCCCGGCATGAAGAACAGCCAAGGCATCAAGGGCGGCCATGATGCGCGCCGCAAAATCATTCAAGGACTCGCCACTTTCGAAATCATAGTCTGGCGTTCTTGCTTTGTGATGGCGAAGCGCCTCCGGAAATCGCTCGCTTGCTTCAAGTGTGGTGACGCCCTGCATTACACCGAAATGCCGCTCCCGGAAAGTCGGCGCTGGCGATACGGCAAGACCAAGGCCGCTGGTGGCGATCTGCGCCGTATTCCATGCACGCAGCAAATCACTGCTGAAGGCCGCTGCAAATGCATGAGCCGACAGACCGCGCCTCAAAGCGCGCGCCTGTGCTTGACCTGCCGCATTGAGATCGATATCGATATGCCCCTGAATGCGCTTCGCGCCATTCCAGTCGGTTTCGCCATGGCGAATCAGGCAAAAGCGGGTTAACGGGGGTCTGATCATCGGTCATATTCTACCGTTGCGTTCGCAGTCCCGTTTCCGCCATTGCCGTCTTGAATATCGCCGAACACCTGCAATTCGTAGGCAATGTCTATCCTGCCGCAGTTGCCATCGCACTAGCTCCGAAAGGAAGAAGCTCCCGACACGCATGGGACTTGTTTGGCCATGCCAAACAACGCTGCGTCGTTTCTTCAATTGCTGACACTACTTGCTGATATCAAGACGCCGCTGAGCACTTTCCCGACGGATTTCCCGCTTCAGGGATTCGGCCAGCGTGTCGCGAACATAGTTGACATGCTTCGCGGCAACGCGACTGGCGGACACATGGTCACCCTGCATGATTGATTCAAAAATGGCTTTATGCTGTCGGCGAAGTAAGTCTCGCGCTTGAGGCAATTGAGTAAGTTCCGCCAGGTTGAGCTTCAGACTGTCGCGCAGCAGGCGCAACAGACTTCCGGTCAAGTGTCCGATGATCGCATTGTGTGAGGCCTCGGCCACGACCTGGTGAAATGCCAGATCTGCATCTGCCAGAGCTTCCAGTGTGCCGCCCCGATAGGCTTGGTCGAGTGTTTCGAAACGCGCCTTCAGTCGCGCCTTGTCCTCTGGCGTTGCACGCTCGGCGGCGCAGGCGGCTGCCTTTGCTTCAAGCAACTCCCGAAACTCGAGCAAGTCCTCGCGCACCGAGGAATGCTTTTGCAGCAGGGCCTCCCACGGCTCCAGAAATCCGGCGTCCAGCCGGTCGGTGACGTAAGTGCCGCCGCCTTGCTGGCTTTTCAGCAATCCCCTCGACACAAGCTTCTGAATTCCTTCCCGCAAGGACGCCCGCGACACGCCCAGTTGCACTGACAACTCTCGCTCCGCCGGTAGGCGATCTCCCGTTTTCCAGGAGCCTTCCAGAATCCGCTGCTCGAGTTCCGCAGCAATTGAATCCGACAGTTTTGGAGCGTTAATCAAATTGTTCATGGGGTTTCAGACGAGCAGTTTAATTTTGGTCTGACCAGTTTCCACAATTGCAGTCGAAGTTTCAAGTCATCCACAAAATTGTTGACACCCAAGATGTAGTCAAATATATTGACGGCCTGATTGGTCTGACCACTATACCACGCATTGGAATCTTAGTGCCCACCGAGGAGGGTAGCAGTGTCCGTCGCACTCAACGAAGTACGCAGCTACCCGGCCAAACCAGGCGACGTCTATCTGTTCGGTACATGCGTACTCGATCTGTTCGATCCCGACGCTGGCGTCTCAGCGGCAAGCTTGCTCGAAAATAGCAACATATCCGTTCACTATCCGCAGGATCAGACCTGCTGTGGTCAACCTGCTTACACCTCCGGATTTCCCGACGCAGCCCGTCAGGTCGCAGCGCGCCAGTTGCACCTGTTCGCGGAAAACTGGCCCATCGTCGTGCCGTCCGGTTCCTGTGCCGGGATGATGCGCCATCACTGGCCGCGACTGTTTGAAGACGATCCGGCATTGGGGCCGCTGGCGGCTTCGATCGCTGCACGGGTTTTCGAACTGACCGAGTTCCTGCTGCATGTGGTCAAGGCAACCTGGCCACAGACCGGGGCCAACGAACGCGTGGTGCTCCATACCTCCTGCACCGCGCGCCGTGAAATGGGCACCCATCTCAGTGCCCGCGCACTTCTCGCGCAAATTCCGAACGTCGAGCTTGTCTTGCAGGATCATGAGACGGAATGCTGCGGCTTCGGCGGCGCCTTTTCAGTGAAGCACCCTGAAATTTCGGCAGCGATGGCTTCCGACAAGATTGAAGCCATCGAAGCCACGGGCGCTGCAACTATGATTTCGGCTGACGGCGGCTGCCTGCTCAATCTCAATGGCACGCTGGAAAAGCGTGGTTCGACCCTACGTGGACAGCACATCGCCAGTTATCTTTGGCAGCACGCAAAGGACGCCGCATGACCCCCCCGAGCGTCGCTCGCGAGCGCATTCTTTCCCGTCTGCGCGCAGCGCCGCAAATTGTCATGACTGCCCCAGCCGTGCTTACATCTCCGGCAGAGCAGAGCCCGGAGACCATGCTGGAACAGTTTCGACGCGGTATCGAGGCCTTTCACGCCGAAGTCATCGATGCTCGTGAACGCACGTGGCCGATCGTTCTGGCCGAAATTTGCGCCACCAAGCGAATCGCCACACTGATGTTGCCGCCCGTCGGTATGGTCAACTTGCAGCCCTGGCTTGACGGGCCGCGTCTATCGCGCTTTGATCGACCGATCGAAACACTGAAGACCGAACTGTTCGATGCCACAAATGCCAGTCTCACCATCGCCGATGGCGCGATCGCCGATACCGGCACGCTGATTCAATCTGATCCTCAACGAATGCCGCGCACCCTGTCTCTCGTGCCGCCAATCCACATCTGCCTGCTCGACGTTCGCCACCTCTACCCAAGCCTGCAATCCGCAGTCGCTGCAACCCGATGGGCGGAGGCGATGCCGTCGAACCTGATTTTCATCACCGGACCGTCGAAGACCGCCGACATCCAGCAAACCATGGCCTATGGCGCCCACGGGCCGCGAGAACTTGTCGTGCTGTTGACGGAGGATCTGTGAACCGGCCCGCGAACCCGCCCATGCCGATCAACTTCCACGCCAACGTCCGCCGCGTGGTGGCGAACCCGGTCCTGCGCGCCAGTTTTCGTGGCGCAATGGACTTTCTTACGGCCAAGCGCGCTACACAATTTCCGGATGCCAATGCCTTTGAAACTCTGCGCGCACAGGGCGAACAGATTCGCCAGTACGCTCTCTCGCGTCTGCCGGATTTACTGGAACAACTGGAAACCAATCTGACAAGAAATGGTATCCAGGTGCATTGGGCGCAAACGCCCGATGAAGCCTGCCGCCTGATCATTGACATCGCAAGCCGCGCTGGCGGTGGCCTGGTGGTCAAGGGAAAATCGATGGTCAGCGAAGAAATAGAACTGAATCACGCGCTCGAAGCCGCGGGCATTAGCGCGCTGGAATCAGACATGGGCGAATACATCGTCCAGCTCGCCGGTGAAAAGCCTTCTCACATCATCATGCCGGCAATCCACAAGACCAAGGAAGAAATCGCCCGTCTATTCGCCGACAAGGTGCCCGGCGTTGAGTACACGAATTCGGTGGATGAGCTGATCCAGATCGGCCGCCGAGTGCTGCGCGACAAGTTCCGGGATACTCGGGTCGGACTGTCCGGCGTGAATGTTGCGGTGGCTGAAACCGGGACACTGTGCCTGGTCGAAAACGAAGGCAACGGACGCATGTGCACCACCGTACCGGACGTCCATATCGCCATCACAGGTATCGAGAAGGTCGTCGAAAAACTGGAACATGTGCCGCCGCTAATGACTCTGCTGACGCGATCCGCCACCGGCCAAGCCATCACCACCTACTTCAACTGGATCTCCAGTCCACGTCGGGACGGCGAGATGGACGGACCGAAGGAAGTTCATTTGGTCCTGCTCGACAATGGTCGCAGCACAGCCTACGCCGACGAACGTCTGCGCGCCACGCTGCAGTGCATCCGCTGCGGCGCCTGCATGAACCACTGCCCGGTGTATGCCCGTGTCGGCGGCCACGCCTATGGCACTACCTATCCCGGCCCGATCGGCAAGATCGTTTCGCCACACATGCTCGGACTGGAAGCGACCCGAGATCTGGTAACCGCGTCCAGCCTGTGCGGTGCCTGCGGTGAAGTCTGCCCGGTCAAAATCCCGATCCCCGATTTGCTGCTACAACTGCGCCAGCAAAGTCAGGGCCACTCGAAAGCGCCGCAACTGCCGGGCGCCGGGAGCGGACACAAGACCTTGCAATCGATAGCCTACAGGCTGTTCGCCGGACTCTATTCACGGCCGGCGCTGTATCGGATTTTTGGTCTCCTTGCGACGCGATTGCGCGCATTTTCGCCAAATCAACAAGGCGCATGGACCCGCTCCCGCGTTCCGTTGCGTCCTGCCGGACACAGCCTGCATGAGCGTATGAAGTCGCGCAATGGAGCTAAAGTCAAATGACAGATATGCGTAAAAATCGAGATGTGGATGTTGAACGAGTAGATCGACATCACGTCGCGACAATTGGCGAATCATTTAAATCCGAAATATCGGAACTCGCCAGAGACTTTTGGTTAAACTGCACTAAGGATGCCATGAAGAGCATCCATCGAAATTTGCAAACAATGCAAACGAGGAGTGAAAACCCATGCAAGGCTTGTTGAAACTGACCCGCCTGGTCGACGGCCTGACGACGTTTATAGGTCGTGGACTGATCTGGCTGATTCTGGCCTCGGTCCTGATAAGCGCAGGCAATGCCATCGTGCGCAAGATATTCGATATGGGGTCCAATGCCCTGCTCGAAATCCAGTGGTACTTGTATGCGATGGTATTTATGCTCGGCTCCGGCTTTGCGTTTCTAAAAAATGCCCATGTTCGAATTGATTTCATCTCGAATCACTTCTCGGCTCGAACACGCAATCTGATCGATATTTTCGGCATCATTTTGTTTCTGTTCCCGCTTTGCTACATGATCATTACCCTTTCATGGCCAACATTTCACAATGCATGGGTGTCCGGGGAGATGTCGCAGAACGCAGGAGGACTGATTCGCTGGCCGGTCTATCTGTTGATACCGGTCGGCTTCTTCGTGCTGTTTCTGCAGGGCTTGTCGGAACTGATAAAGCGGGCCGCCTTCATCACGGGGAGCGGTCCGGACTCAATAAGCCATGTTGAATCTCCGGAACACGACACGATCAATCTCGAAATCAACGAACACGCAGCACACGTCGACGAGGAAATACGCTAATGGAATTCATCGTCAACAACTTTGTACCGCTTATGTTTGGCGGGCTGCTGTTCTTTCTGCTCACCGGTTTTCCAGTCGCGTTTGCGTTGGCAGCCGCCGGCCTCTTCTTCGGCTTTCTTGGCATTGAAGGAGGGCTCTTCCCGGCAGTGCTGTTTCAGGCCCTGCCCTTGCGGGTATTCGGCATCATGCAGAATGAAACCCTGCTGGCAATTCCTTTTTTTACATTCATGGGCATCATCCTCGAACGCAGCGGAATGGCGGAGGACCTGCTTGAAACCATCGGCCAGGTCTTCGGCCCAATACGGGGAGGCCTCGCGCTCGCTGTTATCTTCGTCGGTGCGCTACTCGCCGCGACAACCGGAGTCGTGGCTGCCGCTGTAATGTCGATGGGCCTGATCTCCCTACCCATCATGTTGCGCTATGGCTACCACCCGACGCTGGCCAGCGGCGTCATTACGGCATCCGGAACTCTGGCGCAGGCCATTCCACCATCACTGGTTCTGATTGTAATGGCGGACCAACTCGGACGGTCCGTCGGCGACATGTATGCCGGTGCCTTAGTGCCCGGCCTGATCCTGATCGGACTTTACTGTCTTGCCGTCATCGTTGTGTCCTTCGTGAAACCCGCGTGGACGCCGGCCCTTCCCCTGGAAGCCCGAATCTACAAGGAGCCCAACGGTTCCTCGGGCCACTATTCACTGCTGGCCTTGATGGTTCTTGTCGGCGCGGCCGGTTTTGCCTGGAGCCAGGTTCACGATGGAATGATGCGCGAATGGACCGGTCGCGACATGGTAGCGCCTGCGGATGAGATCATCATATTTTCGATGACGGTTTCGTCTTTTCTTGCCGTCATTCTGGCAACACTCAACCATCTATTCAAACTGGGCCTGCTTTCCAGGCTATGCGAGCGAGTTACCTTTGTACTGATTCCACCGCTGATCCTTATATTTCTGGTACTCGGAACCATTTTTCTCGGACTTGCAACTCCGACTGAAGGTGGCGCCATGGGCGCTTTGGGAGCCATGATCATGGCCCTGACAAAGCGCGCACTGACCTACTCGCTGCTGAAGCAGGCACTGGAAAACACCACCAAGCTGTCGATTTTCGTGATGTTCATCCTGATCGGTTCCACCGTGTTTTCTTTCACATTCAATGCCGCTGACGGCCACATCTTTGTCGAGCATTTGTTCGACAAGATTCCCGGCGGCGCACTGGGCTTCCTGATCGTTGTTACCGTGCTGGTGTTTGTACTTGGCATGTTCATCGATTTCTTCGAGATCGCCTTTATCGTTGTTCCGCTGCTTGCTCCGGTGGCCGCAAAAATGCTCCCGGCACTATTGCCGCCTGGTAGCGATGCGCTGATCTGGTTCGGTGTCATCATCGCGATCAATCTGCAAACCTCTTTCCTGACGCCGCCTTTCGGCTTTGCGCTGTTCTATTTGCGCAGCGTTGCCGCCAAGAACGACTACATCGACGATATCACCGGCAAATCGATTGCGAGTATCAAGACCACGCAGATATACAAAGGAGCAATTGGCTTCATCGGCATACAGCTGATCGTGATCGCTTTGGTAATCATTTATCCCAATCTCGTGCTCGGCAGTCTGGACAAGGCCCATGTCGTCGATACCGAAGACGTAAACCTTCGTGAGCTCATAACGCCCATGCAGGGAGGCGGTCGCGGCTACGGAAGTGAACAACGCCTTGATGGACTCCCGGTGCCATCGGCGGATACGATCGAGCCTGCAGCCACGGAAGAACCATCCGAGCAAAAAACGACTGACAAGGACGATGAAGACGCCGACATGCGGGCCTTGCAGCAGTTAATGAAGGGAAACTAGGAACCCGAAACAAATGACCCCAATACGGGCAAGCATGAATGAACAAAGCGGGTAGCAGCAAGTGTGGCAACAGGTGTAGCATGCGGCGACCGACTCAAGTGCATGGCTAATGTGCGTCAGCGGTCGTTTTTAAAACATCAATAGAGGAGCACATAAATGGAACGTCGCAAATTTTTACAAAATGCGGGTATTGCGGGCATTCTGGCTGCGGGAGTAGCACCGGCCGTGCATGCCCAACAGGCCGCCATTCGCTGGCGTCTGGCATCGAGTTTCCCCAAAGCGCTGGATACTATCTTTGGCGCTGCGGAGGTCTTCTCGCAGAAGGTCAAGGAAATGTCGGGCGGCAAGTTCGAGATTTCAGTCCACGCTGGCGGTGAATTGATGCCCGCTTTCGGCGTACTCGATGGCGTCCAACAGGGTACTGTCGAGTGCTGTCACACAGCTCCCTACTACTTCTTCGGCAAGGACCCTACCTTTGCAATGGACTGCGCCATCCCGTTCGGCCTCAACAGCCGTCAGATGACTGCGTGGATGTATCAGGGCAATGGCATGAAGCTGTTCCGCGAGTTCTACAGCAACTTCAATATCACGAACTTCCCGATGGGCAACACCGGTGCCCAGATGGGTGGCTGGTATCGCAAACCGATCAAGAGCATGGCTGACATCAAGGGCCTGAAAATGCGCATCGGCGGTTTCGGCGGTGTGATCCTCAAAGGAATCGGCGGTGTTCCACAGAACATTCCCGGCGGTGAGGTCTATCAGTCGCTGGAAAAAGGCACCATTGATGCAGCAGAGTGGGTCGGTCCTTACGACGATCAGAAGCTTGGCTTCTACAAGGTGGCCAAGCACTACGCCTATCCGGCATGGTGGGAAGGTGGCCCGCAATTGACGTTGATGGTTGGCAGCAAGGCCTACGCCGGCCTGTCAAAGGAAAACCAGGCGATCATCGAAGCAGCCGCCTCGTTCGCCCACGTCAACATGCAGGCCAAGTATGACGCCAAGAACCCGCAGGCGCTCAAGGAACTGGTCGCCAGCGGCGCCAAACTGTTCCGTCTGCCGAAGCCGGTGATGGACGCAGCCTATAAATTCGCCATGCCCCATTACGATGAACTGTCCGCCAGCAATCCGGCCTGGAAGAAGATCTACGCTGACTACTCCAAGTTCCGCGATGACCAGAATCTGTGGTTCCGCTTTTCCGAGGCCGGTTTCGATAGCTTCATGCAGAATCCACCCAAGGCCAAGAAAGCCAAGGGCTAGAAAGAAACACTCAAAAAAAACCCCGCTCAGGCGGGGTTTTTTTTGGGACAAACTGACTGTAATTTTCATTCTCGATTCGCCCTACAACGATGCTGCGGAAGTTTTTAACGCAACGCCAGACGCCAGAGAGAAGTCAATTCTGCGGCGCGGGCGGCATACAAAGGGTCGGTGCTGTCAGTCGAGCGAGGATGGTTCGGCCGAACATCCATGCGGCCGACAATTTTCAGACCTGCCGCATCAATGGCCGCCAACAACGCAGCACGGGTACGCAAGCCAAGATGCTCGGCCAGATCCGAGAGCACCAGCCAGCCTTCGCCACCCGGTGCCAGATGGGAGGTGAGGCCCTTGATGAATCCCATCAACATTCGACTGTCGGGATCGTAGACTGCGCGCTCAAGCGAAGAGCCGGCCCTGCCCGGGAGCCATGGTGGATTGCACACGATCAGGGAGGCACAACCGCCAGGGAATAGATCGGCCTGCATCACCTCTACCCGTTTGGCCAGCCCAAGCCGTGCCAAGTTGTCGGCAGCGCAAGCAAGCGCGCGCGGATCCTGATCGGTTGCAACGATTCGACTCACGCCCCGCTTTGCCAGTACCGCTGCCAATACCCCGGTACCGGTGCCAATGTCAAAAGCCAACGCGCACCCATCGGGTATTGGAGCCGTTTCCACAAGGCCAACATACTCACTGCGAATCGGTGCGAACACACCGTAGTGCGGATGAATGCGTTCACCGAGTTCCGGTATCGAGACACCATTCTTGCGCCACTCGTGCGCGCCTATCAATCCCTGCAATTCACGCAGGGATGTGGCGAATGGCCCACTGGCTGGGCCGTAGGCCTCCATGCACGCTGAACGCACGTCTGGCGCCCGGCGCAAAGGAATCTGGTAATCGTCATCGAACGCCAGCAACAACATGCCCAAGATTCGGACACGCTGCACCTGTGCCTGACGATACAAATGAAATTCTGTAGCTCCTACTGACTTGGGAGTTGGCGCCGCCTTGCGATGTTTGCGGTCAAAGCGTCGAGCCATTGCTTGCAGCAGCTGACGTGCATTCTGAAAATCCCCCTGCCACAAAATGGCTGTACCTTCGCAAGCAAGCCTGTAGGCTGCATCCGCCGAAAGCCTATCGTCAGCAACAACAACCGTCCGTGATGGTGGCACGCTGCTTTCGGACTGCCAGCGGGCCGACCGATCCATGCCATCCTCGATCCAGTTGATGAACGGAACAACGTCCACTTCGCGGCCGACGCCTGCCCGACTCAGGTGCCGGCAATCGTCATGCGATCGACAAGTATCGATCCAACCTGCTTCGATCCGCGCGCCTCTATGTCGTTGCCGATGGAAACGATCCCACGCAGCATCTCGCGTAGGTTGCCGGCGATCGTGATCTCTTCCACCGGATAGGCGATCTGGCCCTTCTCCACCCAGTAGCCCGCGGCACCGCGCGAATAGTCTCCAGTTACGTAGTTCACGCCCTGACCAAGCAGTTCGGTCACCAGCAGACCTGTTCCCATTTCGCGCATCAGTCCCTTGAGGTCATGACGTCCTGACTGCACTATCAGGTTGTGCGAACCACCGGCATTACCAGTAGTCTGCATTCCCAGCTTGCGTGCTGAATAGGTGGAGAGAAAATAGCCTTGCAACACGCCATTTTTCACCACATCGCGATCATGCGTGGCGACACCATCGTCATCGAAGGGCGACGATGCAAAGCCTCCCCGAACATGCGGACGCTCACTGATCTGTACAAAATCGGGAAAGATTTTCTGACCAAGACTGTCGAGCAGAAATGAGGTTTTGCGATACAGCGCACCACCCGACACTGCATGCACAAAGCTGCCAATCAGCCCAGCCGCCAGTGGTGCTTCAAAAACCACGGGGCACTTGCGCGTTTTCAGTTTGCGGGCGCCAAGACGCGACAGTGCGCGCCTCGCGGCGTAGTCACCAATACGTTTGGCATCAGGTAAATCATCCGCGTTGCGACGCGTGACATACCAATCATCGCGCTGCATCTCATCGCCCTCGCCCGCTATGACCGAACATGAAACATAGTGTCGCGAAGTGGCAAAGCCGCCCATGAACCCCAGGCTGTTGGCTGAAATAAAGTGTGCCGTCTGCGCCGAAACACTGGCACCTTCCGAATTCTTCACCATGGGACTGACATCGAAAGCAGCTTGTTCGCAATGCCGCGCAATATCGATCGCTGATTCCACCGGTATTTCCCACGGGTGATACAGATCCAGGTCCATGCTTTTCTTTGCCAGGAGTCGGGCTTCGGGTAAGCCCGCACAATCATCCTCGGCGGTAAAACGAGCAATCGAAAGTGCCGCCTCGACCGAAGCTCTGACCGCAGACGGCGAAAAATCCGAGCTACTAGCATGGCCCCTGCGCTGACCAATGTAGACCGTGATGCCCAAACCTTTGTCGCGGTTGTACTCGATGGTTTCGACCTCCTGCCGACGTACGCTGACTGACTGGCCCAGTCCTTCCGAAACATCAACTTCGCAACCCGACGCCCCTTTGGCGGCGGCGTGATCGAGGACCGTCTGCGCCAATGCACGCAATTGTTCTTGTGAGTGAGCAAAACCTTGGGACATGCGTAAACCCTTTGAGTATGAGACCTTGGTCGCGAAGCTATAATCATAACCGTGGAAGATATCGATAACGAACCGGACGAGTATTCCGGCCCCAGCAAGTCGCAACTAAAACGCGAAATGACCGACTTGCAGCGCTTGGGCGCGGAGTTGGTGACATTGTCGAAGGATCGTCTGGCCAAGATCAATATGCCGGAACGACTGCGCGACGCCCTGCTGGACGCTCAACGATTCACCAAACATGAAGCAATACGCCGTCAGATGCAGTACATCGGCAAGATCATGCGTGATGTCGACGCCGCGCCGTTGCGCGCGGCGCTGGATGAAATCAGCGGGGTTTCGAAGGCAGCGACCGTGCGCCAGCACCAACTGGAACGGCTGCGCACGCACCTGATGGAAGATGAAACCGCCTTCAGCGACTTGGCCCGCGATTATCCCGCTGCCGACATTCAGCACCTGCGTCAGCTGCGCCGCAACGCAATCAAGGATGCGGCTCAGAACAAGCCGCCGCGCGCTTATCGCGAACTGTTCCGGGAATTGCGTGAACTGCAGGAACAACCAGGGCGGGAAGACGAAGTCGGTACGGGCGCAAGCTAGTTCTGCAGGCGAGATTCTCAAAAGTCGGCGATGGCGAGACGGCCTCATGAATCATTCCGGCTCGGCGAATCGCTTGTACCGCGAATGAAACCGCCTTTCCACTGACAGTTTCCGGATGAGCGCGACTCGGGCAGTCTCTATCCACTATTTTTGGCAGTCGATCTCAGCAGTTATCGTCGGCTTCGGTTTTGGTCAATCGCCTTTTTTGTGCTGCCGATCGCCATCCAATTGCAACTCGCAAAGCAAATTGATGATTCAGGCAGGCTCTTGCTGCAGCTGCGTCTCGGACCCGGCCTCACGGCAGGCGATGGCCGCGTCACCTGCTGTCAAAAGCGTCAGCGTCGCCTGAGCATGCTCTGCGGCTTCCCGACCCAAAGCAGTCAAATAACCACCATCAACGAGAGTCAGCATTCCTTTGGCGTGCAATCGCGCCGTGGCCGCGATCACTTCAGGGTCTGCGTTCTTATGCACTTTGATGCCCTGTTGGCTGGTCTCCAGATCAAAACGTATCAAGGTGTTCAGTTCATGGACAAGATCAGGCGTATAGGGCATGGTCAAACCTCGCTTTGGAAGATTGGCAGAATTTCAGGGCTGGCTCCATTCTAGCTTCCTGATCGACGAACGCCGGCAGATGAGTGAATGAAATGTCAGGACACGTAACCAGTTACAAACCCGGGTCGGCGCCTTCACCTTTCAATGTTGCTTCGACCATACGCCGCGTCAATTGCGGCGCCAGTAACTCCATGAAGTCATATTCGTATGCGCGCAGCCAGATATCGCGACGAAAGGCGATCCGAGTCGTATTGCCCTCAAACAAATGAGTTGCGGCTATGGCAGACAAGGTGTCGTCGCGCTCCGGATCGAAGGCCATTTCGGCAATGATGCCTACGCCCAGTCCCAGCCCGACATATGTCTTGATCACATCCGAATCAATGGCGGTCAATATCACATTGGGGTGCAGGCTTTGTCGCTCGAAAGCTTTGTCAATGCGCGAGCGGCCGGTGAAGGTTGCGTCATAGGTGATCAGCGGATACTCGACCAGCGCTGACAGCGTCAAAGGTTGTCTTGCGAGCAGCGGATGATCCTTGGGTGTCACGACCAGATGTGCCCACTGAAAACATGGCAAAGTCAGCAGGTCGCTGTGCCGATCCAGGGCCTCGGTGGCGATGCCTATATCTGCACTGCCGTCGAGTAGCCAGTCAGCCACTTGTGTTGGACTGCCTTGCTGAAGATGCAGCCGAATCTCTGGGTGGCGCTGAACAAAGCGCTGGATTACAGGAGGCAAGGTATAGCGGGCCTGGGTGTG
>JAIPCF010000036.1 GCA_021738385.1 Sulfuritalea sp.
TGCCGGTCACCGAAATCGTATCCAGACCGCGAATCACGCGTTCCAGCGAATACCGCATGGCGCGCACCTGCGACATGATCTGGATGTCGAGCCCGGTGGTGTCGTGATCCTTGAGATAGGTGTGCACCTTCTTGATCAGCTCGTTCTCGTGCGGACGATAGGGGTCCAGCCAGAAAATCGCCGGCATGCCCGACTGGCGCGCACGGGTGACGGCCAATTTGACCCAGTCGCGGATCGGCGCGTCCTTGACCTGGCACATGCGGAAGATGTCGCCCGCCTCGACGTTCTGCGACAGCAGGACCTCGCCTGTGGCGATGTCGGTGATGTTGGCGACGCCGTCTTCTGCGATCTCGAAGGTCTTGTCGTGCGAGCCATACTCTTCCGCCTGCTGCGCCATCAATCCGACATTGGGCACGGTACCCATGGTCGCCGGGTCGAAATTGCCATGCCACTTGCAGAAGTTGATCATCTCCTGGTAGATGCGGGCGAAGGTGGATTCCGGCATCACCGCTTTGACATCCTTGGGCCGGCCGTCGGCGCCCCACATCTTGCCGCCGATGCGGATCATGGCCGGCATCGAGGCATCGACGATCACGTCGCTCGGCGAGTGAAAATTGGTGATGCCTTTGGCTGAGTCGACCATCGCCAGTTCCGGCCGGTGCTCGTGACAGGCGTGCAGATCGTTCATGATCTCTTCGCGCTTGGATTCCGGCAGCGTGGCGATCTTGTCGAAGAGGTTGACCATGCCGTTGTTGACGTTGACGCCGAGTTCGTCAAACAGCTTGCCGTGTTTGGCGAAGGCATCCTTGTAGAAAATCCTGACGCAGTGGCCGAATACGATGGGGTGCGACACCTTCATCATCGTCGCCTTGACGTGCAGCGAAAACATCACCCCGGTCTTGTAGGCGTCTTCGATTTCCTTTTCGTAGAACTCGCACAGCGCCTTCTTGCTCATGAACATGCTGTCGATCACTTCGCCGGCCAGCAGCGACACCTTGGGTTTGAGGACGACGGTCTTGCCACTCTTGGTGATCAGCTCCATCTTGACGTCACGCGCCTTGTCCAGGGTCATCGACTTCTCGCCGTGATAGAAGTCGCCGTGATGCATGTGCGACACGTGGGTGCGCGATGCCTGGCTCCATTCGCCCATGGAATGCGGATTCTTGCGCGCATAGCGCTTAACCGCCGCCGGCGCGCGACGATCCGAATTGCCCTCGCGCAGGACCGGGTTGACCGAACTACCGATGCACTTGGCGTAACGCGCCTTGATTTCCTTGTCCGCATCGGACTTCGGATCCTCCGGATAGTCGGGAATCTTGTAGCCCTGCGCCTGCAATTCCTTGACTGCCGCAATCAGCTGCGGAACCGAAGCGCTGATGTTCGGCAGCTTGATAATGTTGGTGTCGGGGTTCTGGGTTAGCCGCCCAAGCTCGGCCAGATTGTCCGGCACCTTCTGTTCCTCGCTGAGGTAGTCGGGGAACGCTGCAAGAATTCGAGCGGCCACTGAAATATCGCAGCCCACAACATCAATCCCGGCGGGCGCGGCAAACGTCTTGATGATCGGCAAAAACGAATACGTCGCCAGCAGCGGCGCCTCGTCAGTGAGCGTGTAAATAATCTTGGATTTCTTCGCAGCCATTATTTTCCCTTTGCTCCCGAATGATTGGTTTGTTTTAACAACTGATTCCGAGGCGGATCCGGTCGGTCGATCGTATGAACAGTACAGTCTGCCCTGAAGGACCGTCAAGTTTAGTGCGATTCGCGCTCAGGGATTTGATTTGCCGCAAGGCGATGCGTACCCTGTCGAAATTGACCGGTCCCCGCGACGAAACCCTCGGAAGCGCATTCCATCAAGGCCGACTGCGGCATCAGAGGATGTGAGGTCGCCGTCTCGCCAGCGCCGACTTTTCAAGATGCTGTCCATGTCGGAGTGCGATGACGTCGCCTGATCCACTCAGGTCACTGGACGCTCGACCATTGGCGTTGAACTGACGAATGAGGCAACCACACAACAAAGCTTCAAGCTTTTCGGATGCCGCGCTCGCGCAATGCACTTATCGTCAGGCTAGGTGACAACGCCTCGGGATCCAGGCGCAATTCAAGCAGCGCTGGCCGGCCGGTGGCCAGTGCCCGCTCAAATGCCAGCGCGAACTGCGAAGTCTCGGTCACGACTTCGGAATAGGCGCCATAGGCAGCGGCGAGCGCCGCAAAATCAGGATTGATCAGCCCGGTGCCGTGCACGCGTGCAGGAAAAGCTTGTTCCTGATGCATCCGGATGGTGCCGTACATACTGTTGTTGATGACGATTACGACAATCGCTGCATCGTACTGAACCGCTGTCGCCAGTTCCTGCCCATTCATCAAGTAGCAGCCGTCACCGGCAAAGGCCACTACCACGCGTTCGGGATGAAGCAGCTTGGCCGCCACCGCCGCTGGAACGCCATAGCCCATCGAACCATTGGTCGGTGCGAGTTGGGTCGGAAAGCGCCGAAAGTGGTAGTAACGATGCACCCAGGCCGCGTAGTTGCCCGCGCCATTGCAGACAATGGCATCGGGCGGCAAACGCTCGCGCAGCCAGCCCATAATCTCGCCCATCTGCAGTGGGCCGGGGTTCGTTGTCGGCGTCGAGAATTGGAGATAGTCAGAGCGTGCGGTGGCCAACTCCTGTTGCCAGGGTGTCGTGCCTGGATCGGGCAAGGCATTTGCCGCCGCGGCAAACTCCGGCAGGCCCGAGACAATCGGCAGATCAGCCGCATAGACCCGGCCAAGCTCTTCCAGGCCGGCATGAACATGCACCAGCTTTTGCTTTGGCCGGGGTATATCGAACAGCGTGTAGCCGCTGGTCGTCGCCTCCCCCAATCGCGGCCCGACCGCCAACACCAGATCGGCATCGCGGATACGCCGCGCCAATGCAGGGTTGATGCCCAGACCCACATCGCCGATGTAGTTTGGATGCGTCGCATCGAACAGGTCCTGATAGCGAAAGGCACAGGCTGTCGGCAGGGCGAATCGTTCGGCAAAACCTCGAATATCGGCGCAGGCCTGTTCCGACCAGCCGCGCCCGCCGAGAATCATTACCGGGTGCTGCGCTGCCATGAGCATGGCCTGCAATTCGGTCATGGCCTGAGGTGACGGATGTGCGGCGATCCGCGAATAACGCTGCGGCTGCCCAACTTCGGTGATTTCCCAAAGCATGTCCTCCGGAAGCGCAAGCACCACCGGACCCGGTCGGCCCGATACCGCCGTATGAAATGCGCGGCTAACGAACTCCGGAATGCGCCGGGGATCATCGATCTGCGCCACCCACTTGGCCGACTGGCTGAACATTCGGCGGTAGTCGAGTTCCTGAAAGGCTTCCCGCTCGACCATATCGCGACCGACCTGACCGATGAACAGGATCATCGGTGAAGAATCCTGAAACGCCGTATGCAAGCCAGCGGCGGCATTCGAGGCACCTGGTCCGCGTGTGACGAAACAGATACCCGGGCGGTTGGTCAGTTTGCCGTAGGCGTCGGCCATGTAGGCAGCCCCACCCTCCTGACGACAAATGATCAGACGAAAGCTTTCCCGATAGTCATAAAGTGCATCCAGCACCGGCAGATAGCTTTCGCCAGGAACACAGAACGCCATGTCAGCACCGTGAATGCGCAGCGACTCGACCAATACCTGGGCGGCGTTCCTTTGAATCATCGGGTGGTCATCCTGAAACCTTTCGTGACGTTTCTACAGGAGTGAATGCTACTGCGGATTGGACGATCCAAGTCTCCCGACCAGCCTTGCATCCAGCTCGATCAAGAGGCTCGCCGCTTTGCTGCAATTCAGGATCCACGTTTGAGCCCGATCCTCTGCACCGGAAGTCCACTTGCCCTTGAGCATCAAGTCACTTGAAAGAAGTACGTTTCAACCGGGTTGGAGACGAATCGTTGACTCGGCGCAGTACCAAAAAAGGACAAGCTGTCGCTTGACTACCGTGCCTCCAACCTTGGCACTTGTGGAACCCCAGAAATTGCCTGCACTTCGGTCAATGTCTCGGGAACCGATTCATCACCCGGATGATGCTGCGCACGAAACACCGCGGCACTCAGGTAAAGCGATGCCACGGATTCGGCGAATGTCGGATTTCCTGCTACGGTATTTATGGCAGTTCTTGCCGGATCGGTCGTCTGGTTTGGTGTAATAGTCACAGCGGAGATTACCGAGGCAGGCAGAGTTTGCGCTGCCTGATTGACGGCAAGCTGTGGAGATGGCTGGCTGACAATGATTGGAGCGGCTGACGAGTCCGGTACATTACTTGTCAAAAGCGCAGCGGCAACATCGCGACGGTCTGATGCAGGCGTGGAACCTTCCGCGCCAGCTTGCCGCGCCAAACCGGCCGAAGCGCGAGCGTCGGCCTCGGAAGAGTTGCCTGGCGCCTGCGCGCCCGTTACATTCAGGTTGAAAATCCCTGGAGCACCAATGTCTAACAGGTCTGGGGTGGCGAGGCCGAACAAGCCCGCTTCCCCCGAACCTCCACTACCAAGCAAACTCGCCAAGCCGCCACCAAAAAAGCCGGCACCGCCGATCAGACTGCCGATCGGCAAACTCGACAAATCCAGGCCGGAGCCGAGAATGGAATTCAACAATGCCGAGAAGCTGTTTGCGTCAATGCTTCCTTGCGACAGGGCACCGATATTCAGATCCGCGGTAGCACCGCTTAATCGTGAGGACGAGAGATTCAGCAACTGCAGCAGGAGCTCGCTTTCGGTCTGGCTTCGCTCGCTACCTCCGGCTTCACCCAGTCGGTTGGCGATGACGTTGTTCAGCGCCTGCAGCGCGCTAGCAGACAGACTGGCGGTAACACCGGTGGCGTTTAATATTCCCGAATTGCTGGTGTCGGAATTCAGCCGCAAAAGGGTTTTCAACTCACCTTGCAACAGGGCTTCATTGCTCCCAGGGAGCGGGCCCGTGGGATTTTTCGCGGAATCCGCTTGAAGATAGGACTGAAACAAACCGGCCGCGTTATACAAGGAGGGCGCGGACTGGTTCGCGCCCAGCGTCACGGAGACGCTGGGAGAGGCAATCTGGGGAAGCTGCTCGGCGAGAGAAACTCGCCGACGAACCCGCGAACTGCCAATAAAAGCAACTTCGCTAAGGCCCGATACTCCCTGAATGGCTCGAACAGTCATATCTCATATATATCCTATCAATTTCGTAATGAAAATAGGGCTATCTGGGTATTCGATATTGGATACTAACTTCTTTCTATTCCGTTAGTTATAGGACTATCCAATGACCTATGGGTAGCACGGGAGCAGGCTGAATGTTTTCGGCCCGCAACCGCTACAGCAGGAGGTATTTCCTGAGTCCGGAGCCTGGATGATTCCTTTTGTTGTTTCAAGACGACAGTTTCTGATCTTGTCGAAGACGGCGGACCGGTCGTCGAAAAGCCGGCATAAATCGCTGCTTTAAGTGTTGCGCGTAAAAGTCGGCGATGGCGGCACGGCGAAAGCCGGCTTTCGCCGCACTGTGCAGCGTCAGTTAAGCCCTTCTTCCAAGCTTATTTGCTCACACTGCTCACTGATTCGGTACGCAGCCGATTCTTGTCGATCTTGCCGACACCGGTCTTGGGCAATTCAGGTACGACACTGATCCGGTCGGGAAGTTTGTACTTGGTCAGATTCGCGGCACAGTGCTCTGCCAATTGAGGCTCTGTAGCGCTATGTTGAGGGCGCAGCGTGACGAAGGCCTGCACGACCTCGCCGCGATAGGCGTCTGGCACGGCAATCACAGCGGCCTCCTGCACGGCGGGATGCAGGTAGAGGACATCTTCAATTTCGCGCGGAAAAACATTGAAGCCGGACACCTTGGCCATCTCTTTCTTGCGATCGCGGATATACAGGTAGCCGTCCGTATCGAACTCGCCGATATCGCCAGTGTAGAGCCAGCCATCGCGCAGGGTGATGGCGGTTTCTTGCGGCAGATTGCGGTAGTCGCGCATGAGTTGTGGTCCGCGCAGACGAATCTCCCCCGATTTCCCTGCGGCAAGCACATGGACCCCCTGCTCGAGATCGACAATCTCTACTGTGGTATCAGGCACCGGCACGCCGACCGAGCCGGCTTTACGTGTGCCGTGCAACGGGTTGAACGTGACCACCGGCCCCGCTTCGGACTGTCCGTAGCCCTCCATCACCGGCGCACCGGTGGCTTCTTCCCAGCGCCGCAGCAATGCTTCTGGCAGTGCAGAGGATCCGGAATAGGACAGACTCAGCTTACTGAAATCGACCTTGTCAAAACCTTCGGCAGCCAACAGGCCGGCGAAAAGTGTCGGTGCGCCGGCAAAAATGGTGATCTGCTCCTGTGCAAGCAGATTAAAAACACGCTGCGGTGAATAGCGCGGCACGATGACCAGCGTGCCACGGGCGTACACCATGTTGTGCAGGCACATGGCGACGGCATAGACATGAAACAAGGGCATGACGCACAACAGTCGCTCGCAATCCTTGCGCGCCGGCAGCAAAGCTTCGCGTTGACTGATATTGATGGCCACCGCGCCGTGCGTGAGATTGACTCCCTTGGATCGTCCCGTGGTGCCGCCGGTAAATTGTAAAGTCGCCAGCTCATCCGCGTTGGGCAGTGGCGGCAATTCACGATCTGCGGCGGTACACCATTCAGTCAGACGGCGGCTCTCGTCGCCGATGCAGATACGATGCGGAATCTTCAATTCATCGGCAATCGCCTCGACCATGCCGCGCTGCGCCTGCGCGTAGATCACCACATGCAGATCGGCATCCTCGAAGATCATGCGCAACTCGCGTTCGGTGTACTCCGGATTGGCAGGCGTAGCCTGCGCCCGCGCAGCATGCACCGCAAACAGGGCAATGCAGACATCAATCGAGTTGCCCAGCACGATACCGACACGTTGGCCGCTGGCGCCAAGGCCAATCAATTCCTGGGCAAACCAGGCCACACAGCGTTGGTACTCGGCGTAGTTAAGGCGCTCGCCCTGGCACACCAAAGCCTCGCGCTGCGGCGCCTGTGTGGCCGCAGTGGCCAGCATATGCACCGCGCTTGGGTATATCTGAGGCAATGACTTCATTACTTTCTTCCACCTATCGAAACAAAAGCGCGGGATTGCCCCGCCGATCTGCCGGGCTGACTATACTAGACCACATGATTACTGTTCATCACCTCGAAACCTCGCGCTCACAGCGCATCCTCTGGCTGCTGGAAGAACTTGGCCTGCCCTATGAAATCAAACGCTATCAACGCGACACCGCCACGCGGCTGGCACCACCTGAGCTGCGCGCCGTGCATCCACTGGGAAAATCACCGGTTATCACGGACGGCGATCTCACCATTGCCGAGTCGGGCGCAATTCTCGAATATCTGGTCGAGTGCCATGGCGATCAGGGCAAAGGCGACGTTTCCCATCTAACACCCGCTGTCGGAACGCCAGAACATCGTCAATGTCGTTTCTGGATGCACTATGCCGAAGGCTCGTTGATGAACTGGCTGGTGATGAAGCTGGTGTTTGTCACCATCCCCAAGCAGCCGATGCCGTTTTTTGTCAAACCGATTGCGCGCACATTGTGTCATCAGGTTTTGGCAAAGCTGGTGGATCCCAATCTGACCACGGCCATGAAGTTCATGGAAGACCACCTCGCGACGCATACCTGGTTTGCGGGTGATCAATTGACGGTGGCTGATTTTCAGATGAGCTTTGCCATCGAGGCCGCACTGTCGCGTGCCGGCAATGGCCGCTTCCCGAATTTGCAGGCGTACAAAACCCGAATGGAAGCCCGCCCCGCCTACCAACGCGGCATCGAAAAGGGCGGCCCGGTAATCATGTCGGCGTAGACAAGTCCAATTGCCTGAAAACGCGCAAAAATCGCCGTGCTACCAACGCCGACTTTTCGCGGTGCGCGAGCCTCCTACAGCCGGTTCTATTTTTGTTTCAGCCGTTCGGCGCGATTGGCCACTATTTCCGATGGCCATTGGCTCTCGATGTAAGCCAATACGGCGAGAATCTGCCTGTCGTCGAGCTTACCGCGAAACGCCGGCATGTCCGACACATAGCCTTCCGGCGCATTGGGTGGGACCATACCCAGCTTGATAATCGAAGCCAGCACTTCTGTCGGGTGGTGCCAGGTATGACCGCTGGCGTCATGCGGTGGCGCTGGCAGTTTCCCGTCGGGACGCCGCGTTCTCCAATCGGGCTGCCCTTCCAGCTTGGCACCGTGACAGGACGCACATTCAATCCGGTAAATGTTCTCGCCTTCCATTACAGCAAATGGATCGGGACCGCTTTTCTCCCCGCAACCCGCTATAGACACCACTGTCGCCGCGATTAGCCACCATTTCATAGTCATATTTTTGCATTACCTTCATCGATACGGGCGTGTCAGCACCAACGACTGATTAGTATTTCCGGGAAGAATTTTCGAACCTTCTTCAGGAGCGCAGTGTACCGGTTAGCTCGGGCCAGAAACCGCCTGGCAGAGGTGATTTAGAATGGCGGCCTTCTCGTTGCCTGCTGCAGCGACCCGCCCATGCGACTGACCGAATTCAAACTTCCGCTCGATCATTCCGACGCTGATCTGCACGCGGCCATCCTCAAACGCCTAGGCATAGCGGAAGATGATCTGATCGGCTATTCCATTTTTCGCCGCAGCCATGACGCGCGCAAACCTGGAGCCATCGTCTTTATCTACAGCCTTGACGTCGAGCTGAAGAACGAGACTGCAGTGCTGAAGCGGCTGCGTGGCGATCGTCATGTCGGCCCGACGCCGGACACCGCCTATCGATTCGTCGCCCAGGCGCCACGGAACCCTGCCCTGCCTCGCCCGGTGGTGATCGGCAGCGGCCCCTGCGGTCTGTTTGCCGGCCTGATTCTGGCGCAGATGGGGTTTCGCCCGATCATTCTCGAGCGTGGCAAAAGTGTTCGCGAACGCACCAAAGACACTTGGGGCTTGTGGCGACAAGGGCAGCTCAATCCCGAATCGAATGTGCAGTTCGGCGAAGGCGGTGCCGGAACCTTTTCCGACGGCAAACTCTACAGCCAGATCAAGGACCCGCATTTTCGCGGCCGCAAGGTACTCACCGAATTCGTCAAGGCCGGTGCGCCACCCGAAATCCTCTATGTCAGCAAACCGCATATCGGCACCTTCAAGCTGGTAACCATGGTGGAAAACATGCGCGCAGGCATCGAAGCCCTGGGTGGCGAGTTCCGCTTTCAGAGCCGGGTTGAGGATGTCGACATCGACAACGGTCAACTGCGTGGTCTGCAGCTGGCCGATGGAGAGTTCATTGCTGCCACGCACGTCGTTCTGGCTATCGGCCATAGTGCACGCGACAGCTTTGAAATGCTGCACGCGCGGGGCGTGCATATCGAAGCCAAGCCTTTTTCCATCGGTGTGCGCATCGAACATCCGCAATCCCTGATCGACCGTGCCCGCTTCGGCAAAAATGCCGGCAACCCTTTGCTCGGCGCGGCTGACTACAAGCTGGTGCACCACTGCGACAACGGCCGCTCGGCCTACAGCTTCTGCATGTGCCCCGGTGGCACGGTAGTCGCGGCGACGTCGGAGCCGGGCCGGGTAGTTACCAACGGCATGAGCCAGTATTCTCGCAATGAGCGCAACGCCAACAGCGCAATAGTGGTAGGTGTCACGCCTGCTGACTTTCCAGGATTTCCTGACGATCCACTGGCCGGCATCGCCTTTCAGCGCCATTGGGAAAGTCTCGCCTTCGAGGCGGGCGGCGGCAACTACAGCGCACCGGCGCAACGGGTGGGTGATTTTCTTGCGGGGCGGCCCTCGACGGCCCTCGGATCTGTCTTACCCTCCTACACGCCCGGCGTGCATCTGACCGATCTGGCGCGCTGTCTGCCCGACTATGTAGTCGCTGCGCTGCGCGAGTCGCTGCCGGCCTTCGGCAAACAGATCGCCGGCTTTGCGATGGACGACGCGTTGCTCACCGGCGTCGAAACGCGTACCTCGTCACCGATCCGCATCACGCGTAATGAACAGTTCCAGAGCCTCAACACACGCGGCCTGTTTCCCGCCGGCGAAGGCGCAGGCTACGCCGGCGGCATTCTTTCGGCTGCAATCGACGGCATCAAGGTTGCCGAAGCGGTAGCACTGAGCCAAATCGAACAGACAATGCCAGCCTCATAGCCACTCCAGTTCCCAGCGCACGCAGGGATCAAGCGCCGCCACGGCGCGAGCGACAAATCCGCGCACTGCCTCACGATCGCTCGCATCTCGACCGGTCAGCCAGTCCGGCAACGGGCCTTGAAGATGAAAGTTCCATTCGGTGGGTGCGACGATGAAGTAGTCGGCGATCCGATCGCCATCAAGCACGATCTCATGCATCAGCATTCCGCGCGCAGTTTCGACCAGCGCGCGCCCCCTCCCCGGCTCCACGGGCACAGCACTCGCCGTACCACCAGCGCCGAGTTTTGCAGTGTCACCCGCCCAATCGCGCAGTTCGTCGAGACGTGCCAGCCAGCGCGCCGCGAATGCCCACTGCGGCCCATTCACTCTGTCTTGACGTCGGGCCAGCGCACCGGTTTCAACAGCGCGATCTTGCCAATGGGGACTCTGGCAAAACCCCGAATCAAGCTGCGGCCATTGCGCAAGCGAATCTTGGGCAACAAGCGGCGGCAGCAATCGTGGTGCGGATTCAAGGACATCCTGCGCGCCTGCCGTGTCTTCAAACCGCGCAATCATGGCCTGTAGGCGACGGCCGCAAAGCAATTCAGCCAGGGCTTCACGCTGGCCCATCGCGATCCAGCGGTTTGCGGACATGAACTCGTCGCGCAACGGTGCTTCGCCCTGCAGCGTCGGCAAATCCAGCAGCCAGTGCCACAGATGTTCGCGCAAGACTTCCTGCTCGATCAATGGATCCAGATGCACCGGTGATTCCTTGCCGCGCGCGGCCTCCAGGGCCAGGATCGCAGCGCGGCCCTGAGCTTTGCCGCAAAGGGCGAACAGCAACGGTACCAGACGTACCGCCTCATCCGCCATGCGCCCGCGCAACTGCTGCGCAATAACCGGCCGCGCGCTGACAACGCTAACCTTGTTTATCCGCCCACCCGCACAGTCGAGATGCAGCCGAATACAGCCGGGATCGATGCTGCCCACTGACATTACACGGCCAGCGGCAGTCGCAGACTGAACAGCGCCCCGCCTTTGGGGTGATTGGCGGCCGTGAGTTTGCCGCCATGGCGCTCGACGATGCCATAGCTGATCGCCAAACCCAGTCCGGTGCCACGCCCCACGGGCTTGGTAGTGAAGAAGGGGTCGAACAGCTTGACCAGGTTTTCGCCCGGAATGCCCGGCCCGCTGTCACGAAACTCGATCACGGCTTCGTTCTCTTCAATCCGGCCCGAGATCTCGAGGCGTCGCTCACGCTGGTTTTCTGTGGCATCGGCAGCGTTTTGCACCAGATTCATGACCACTTGCTGGACCTGGCCCGGCGAACCCGCAACCATAATCGACGACGGGAGCTTTTGCCTTATCTCGAATTGATTCGCCGTCGCCTTGCCCACCCACTGCACCGCGCGCTCGATCACTTCAATAAGATCGAAGGCCACGCGCTCGTCCCGATCCGTCGCGGAGAAGCGCTTGAGCGCGTCGACGATATCCCGGGTGCGCTCGGCACCTTCCACCGTGCCGTCGATCAGCGAAGGCAAGTCGTCCAGCAGGCGATCTATGCGCAATTCATGGCGCAAAGCTTCACGCTCCTCTCGCGGCATGTCGGCGTGGACCGCTTCCAGATAGCGCGAGAGCCTTTCGGCATAGCGCTTCATCGCCACCGTGTTGCCAAAAACGAAACTGATCGGATTATTCAGTTCATGCGCCACGCCCGCTACAAGCCGCCCCAGCGAAGCCATTTTCTCGGAATGAATCAACTGCTGCTGCGTGGTCTTCAGATCTTCGTGGGCGCGACGCAGCGCCTGATAGGCACGGCGTAATTCACCCACCGGGCGACCGGTGATGACCAGACCCAGCATCTTGCCGACGCCGTTGTATCGTGGCGTGCAGTTGAGTGACACAGGAATTGCGCTGCCGTTGGCTGCTCTGAGCTGCATCTCGACATCTTCCACGGACTGCCCACCCAGATCGGCAAACAAGCGGCCGGCACGCTGGCGTGATTCATCGTCGGCAAACAGATCGAATACGATACGCCCATGCAAGGCGGCAGCCTCAAGTCCCAGCAAAGAAGCCAAAGCTTCGTTGACGCTTTCGATCACACCGGCGCGGCTGCAGACGATCAGCAGATCCGACATTGAGGTGAGCACTGAGGAAATGAACTGCTGGGTATCCTCCAGCGTCGCGTTCTTTTCCTCCAACGCGACTTCATACTGCAGCAAATCGTTATAGACCTCGTCCATCTTGCGAATCACATCGAGCCAGATGCCATCCTCGGCCGATGCACCGGCTGCTGCCGCAAGCATCTCCACGGTCAACGCCGAACGTGGCGAATCGGACGCCGCCAGCGCTTTTTCACGTCCGCCACGTTTGCCGAGCTGTGGCGCGGAATCCTTGTCGATCATGCTCATGGGTGAAATGTACACCAGCCAAGGCAAACCGGGCTAAGGAAGACACGATCGCCTTGACGACCTGTCGCGGGCGATCCCCGCTCCATCAACGCCGTCAACTGTTCAAGTGCCGCCGATCGTTCGATACACCTTTAGAAAACGGACGTTCTCGACAATCCCGAAATCACCTGGCGCGTACTGCAACAGCCAGTCCTTGGCATCCCCCCGCAACACATCGCCGCCGGAAGATCTGGAGATGCTGAAGGCTTGCTGCATTTGCCGTGCGAGTACGGGCACGGGTCGGGCTGAGTATGGCCCGTCGACCCCGGCCGCTTGCCCTCCGGCGGGAAGGTACTTGGCATCAAATCGATTGCGCGAGACACTCCAGCGATCACCGGTTGAACCGGTAATCAGGGCGTCGCCCGTCGCAAACCGGTTCGGTCCCTCCCGGCTTGCCAGCTCGCCGTCTGCCTGAGCAAAGACAACGTCCACGGTTTCGTCCTTGACGAATAGCGCGGCCGAACTGTCTTCGGCGAGGTCTATATTCTTGAGTTCCAGCATTTCTAAAGTTCCTCAACCATTGGCTGTCGCCGTTTTACGAAACAAGTTATTGAATGAAAATCCCGTCACCATCGCCGTGCCAAGGATCACGGTGAAAGACCCCACAACGGTATGCCAGCCGATCACCTCGTCGAGAAACAATCGGCCCCACAGGATGCCGAACAGCGGGATGAGGAAGGTTACCGTCAATGCCGAAGCCGCTCCCAGATCAACGATCAAGCGAAAGTACAACAGATAGGCGATACCGCTGCACACAACACCCAATGCGACGACGGCCGCAATCACTCCTGGATCAGGTACAGCGACAGCGGGGAAGAAAAATAGCGCCGGCAAAATGATCAGTGCCGCCGCCCACATCGAGCCATGGGCGTTGGCGAAGGGTTCGATGGCTTTTGCAGACTTGACGTACAGGCTTGAAATTCCGTAGCAGGCCGCCGCACCCAAGGCCGCCGCTATTCCCAAGGCGGCACCGGGTTGCACGCTGATCTTGTCGAAACCGACCAGCAGCGCTACGCCGACTACCCCAAGCGCAAGTCCAACAACGGCCCTGGGTGCAAGCGTGGTTCGACTCCAGACCGCACCGATAGACGCGCCCCAGATCGGCGCCGTGGCATTCAGAATCGAAAGCAGGGACGCTGACAGTGTCTGTGCGGCAAATGAAAACAGTAAAAACGGCAATGCGGAATTGATCAGGCCAAGAATCAGATAGTGCCGCCAATGTGCCCGGACATTCAGCCTCTTCTTGAGGACAACCGCCACTAGCAACAAAAACAAGGCCGCGAGTGCCACTCGAAATTCAACCAGCGCGACCGCGCCAAGCGAGGGCACGGCAATACGCAGAAACAGGAATGCGGCGCCCCAGATAGCGGACAGGGAAATGAGACGAATCAGGCTGGCGGCATTCATGTATGGGTTGCGAACAGTTTTCCGACCTGCAGTTTCGTCCAGGATGCTCGACAACGCCACCCGAATCTTGCTGCCCATTGAAAAGCAGCTGGGCAAACGTGACCTTCACCGGAAATCGGTTAGGCTCAAGGCATGGATTTACTCGATCTAACAGGCCTGTTAGTGCTTGCTGCCGCCGGCTGGCTATGGCTCGACAGCCTGAAGGCGCGCGAAGTCGCAGTATCTGCAACGAGATCGGCCTGCGACGCTGAATCGCTACTGCTGCTTGACGACACTGTGGCCATCAATAAACTCAGTCTCGCGCGCAACGAAGAAGGGCAAATGACCCTGCGCCGGATCTACGGCTTCGAGTACAGCGACACGGGCAATGATCGCCGGCCCGGCAGCATCGTGATGCTGGGAAGCCAGGTCATCGTGATCAACCTGAATCTGCCCATCACCTCCGAGAGCAACGTAATCAGATTTCCGTGGGCATAGTTCGCCCAGATTCACTCTGCGGTAGACCTGTGTTGGCACTTTCCCTGCTCGATTGGGCTTGCCGTCGCCACCAATCTCACCCCAAGCTGCTCAACCCGACCCGGACTCCAGCAGCAGAATTTTGATCCATCTGGCTCGATCAAACGCCAATCCGACAAGCATCAGTCCAACGCCTCCCCCTGACATCCCGATCTCGGGTTTTCTTGATCTGCATATTTTTTGCGCTGCCTGAGCAATACAGTACGAGTGCAATGCTTGACTCGCATCAATGCAACAGCGAATCCTTGACTCATATACTGCTTCGGTTATATGTCATATTTAGTAGAGCCCACGACCTTTTAGTCGCCACATGTTTAGACCCCACCTAACTGACTCCAAACTTTCCTAAAGAAGTCTATTTCAATGTCGTTAGTGATGGCTCTCCCGCCCGAATCTACCAAATTAAAACCATGCAACCTACATCAATTATCCAGCGTCTGATCCTTCTTGTGATCGTGCCACTTGTTGCCATGGCGGTATTGGCGGCTATACCAATTCAACGAGCCTATTCAACCTACCAAAGCAGCAACCAGACCCATCAGGTACTCGACATTTTTGCGCTTTCCGGAAATCTGATTCATACACTGCAGATAGAGCGTGGTGCCACGGCCGGATTTCTGAAATCTCAGGGAAAAAGTTTCGCAGATGTCCTGCCGGGAATGCGCAAAGATACGGATGTGCGTCTGGCTAATCTGAAAAATGAAATCGCGGCGATCCATTCCAGCAGCTTGCCTACACTCGTCAATGCCTTGAAAGATGCTCTGAATGAGCTGGAAAAGATCTCCGACATCCGCGAACGCGCCAGCCTGTTGACATTGACCGTTGCAGACGAAGTGACTTATTACTCAAACACGATCAACCGCCTGATAGCGGCCATGAGCGCGGGAGTCGAGTACAACAACAAGGCCTCAATCACGAAAAGAATGTTTGCCTACCTCAGTTTTGTACGCGCCAAGGAGAATGCAGGGATCGAGCGTGCGCTGGTGACCACTGCGTTTGCAGCCAATCGGGTAGATCCAGCGCTCTATCGCAGCATTCTTAACAAGATCTATCATCAAGATGCTTATCTTCATGATTTCAAGAGTATTGCCGGAGCCGCCGAAGTTGCATCTCTGGAAACTGTCCTCAAGGGACCGGCAGCGCTTGAGGTGGAACGGCTTCGCAATCTGCTGATCACCAGTTCGACCGCCCAGGATTTTGGAGTGGCCCCTGCGGAATGGTTTAAAACCATCACTGCAAAGATTGACGGGCTACACGCCACAGAAAATCTCATTAAAAATAATGCTGACAAGGAAGCGATTGAACTGCAGCATTCCAGCCAACAGGCACTCATCATTCTTCTGGTGGGGACAGCGATGGCGATGGTCATTTCCATCGCGATATCGCTTCGGGTTGCTCGCGGAATCAGCTCGCCTTTGAGAAACCTGATCAGGATCGCCGAAGAAAGTGTTTCCAGCAGCAACTTCACTATTGCAGCCCCGGAAAGTGGTCCACTTGAAGTGGCCCGAACCGGGATAGCCTTCAACCACCTGACACAAAAATTCCGAGACATCATTCAGGACACCAAACGATCAAGCGATCGAATAACCGAAGCGGCAAACACGCTATCGATCAACAGTCAGAAAGTAAAAGAGGGTTCGCTGGTTCAATCCGCGGCATCTGAATCCGTTGCGGCCGCAGTCGAGCAGGCATCAGTGAGCATCAGTGAGACGGCGGCAAACGCCAGAAACGCCTCGGATGTGGTTGTTCGCGCGCAGGAAGATAGCGAAAAGACTCTGGCAGCCATGAGAGAAACCGTCAGCACCATCAATGGAGTTGCCCGCTTGATCGCCGAATCCGGCAAAAAAGTGGAAAAACTGGATGAGAGCTCGCAGAGGATCGGCAACATCGTGCAAGTTATCAGGGATATAGCCGATCAGACCAATTTACTGGCTCTGAATGCCGCTATTGAGGCTGCGCGCGCGGGAGAACAGGGCCGCGGATTTGCGGTGGTGGCAGATGAAGTGCGAAAACTGGCGGAACGTACCGCAGTGGCAACCGGCGAAATCGGGGCACTGATCGGAACCATCCAGGAGAACGTCGGCGGCACCGTCATCGTCATGCAACAAGCCAACACTCAGGTTGGTGAAAGTCTTGAGCGGGTAGATGCCACCGAAAAAGCTTTGCAACGAATCGACGAAGGATCGCGTGAAGTCTCCAGCAATGTGAATACGATATCTCACGCGCTGGCTGAACAAGATGTCGCAGTTCGTCAAATCGCGGTCAACGTCGAGCAAATAGCGCAGATGACCGAAGCCAACAACAGCGCTGCCACCGAAAACAATCAAACGGCATCTGAACTGGACGGACTGTCGCAGAATCTGCGAAACAGTGTGGCGGCATTCAAAGTGTAGGCAAGAAAGCTGACTGGCGACGCCTCAGCCATCCCCACCGATGTACACGTAGCGGGTGCCGCCTGGTCTGACTACTCTTCGCTCTGAGTCGTAGCACGAAGCAGCGACTGCTTCATGACATCAAACCACTCTCGCTTCGGGCCTTCCTTGCGTTGGCCGAGCTTGCCTTCTTCCTCGGACACCAGCCTCGAAATCTCCATCACCAGAGAATCGAATCGCCAGATTGCTTCGTTGATCAACGGCGCGTAGTCGGCGACACATTCAGGATCATCTACAAACAGCTGTATCAGCGGTTCCGGATCACGCGGATCAAAGCCCGCATCGAGCAGTTCAAGCCTCAGGGCTGCGAGTCTAATTTGGACGATGTCGAGAATTTTATCGCGATGACTGGGACCTGAATGCTGATTGACAGTATCAAACAGCCACGCAATCAGCCGAACTTGATCCGCAAGATGCTCCAGATCGGTGCCCGGAGCCGATTTTTCGCCAGCCGGATCATCGTGGCGAAAATCAACATAGCCGATCAGGCCGTTGCCGTAGCGCCGGGAGTTCAGCTTGAGCATCATTTCCAGCCGCTTCCATTGCCCACCCGCATGGTCCCCGTCAAAGGCCGTGGCCACCAGCTCGGCGAACGCCAGTATCTGGCCATATCGACTGATTTTCTCGCCACTTAAACCCCGCGGATAACCGCTTCCATCCATCCGCTCGTGATGCTCAAGTACGGCATCTGCAATGGGCCGTGCCAATTCCGGAAACTCGCCAAGAATCAGAAACGTTGTGAGGGGATGTGCATACAGATGGCGCCGCTCGTCAGGATTCATCACATGCGACGGCTCAAGCAACTGCGGGTCAATATGCAACAGCCCCATGTCCTGGCACAGCGCTGCAATAGCAACCCATTCCACCTCCTGCCGCTTCATTCGATCACGCTGCGCAAGATAAAAGCCAACAATCACCAGCAGCAGAGTGTGTTGATAGATGCGCTGAAATTTTTCCCGTGCAACCGTCAATTTGAAAAACAATGGTGTCGGCAATTGAATGCCGCCAATCATTGATGAAAACTGTCCGTCCGTGTCGACGGAGTCGACCATTTCCTTCAATTTTTCGCTGGTTTGTAACAGCGCCTGTACGTCCTGCCGTATAAGCTGGGAATCAAGCATGTTTTCAATGGCCAGCGCCATGTCAAGCTGCGGCAACAATTTGTGCTTGACCAACCGGTCATACAGATTGCTTGTAATACGGATGCCCGATGAGACCAGTTTGATGCCGCTCTTCGAATAGATGTCGCAACTGGCGACGATCTTGCGGCTGTCGCTCAGATCAGTAACCGCCCGCAGATAGTGTGGGTCTTGTGTCTCTTGCATTGCGGAATATGTCCGATTTTCGAGTTGCCGCATTTGGCCGAAGCCCTGTTGCCGACAGGCTAAGTGTAGCGACTTCAACGAATGTACGCTGCTATCCCTGCACTCTAGTGCTTTTCAGGACCCGGATATCCAATCCACTCAAACCGATACCTCGGTCGAATAGACAAAGGAGTTTGAGGTTCCGCCCCACTCGCCACGTCACTTTCCCGGTGAATCGGCTTGAACACCCAGGAGGCGAATCGATACGGCAAAAGTGTCAAGCTGCGAGCATTGCAAGAAGTGCCAGTGACAACACGCACGGCACCAGAATTCCGGTTCTCATTTCGGACTTCCTGCTTCCTCAGTTTGATCCGGCAACGGCCGCTGGCAGATCGGCTTGAGCTGCGTGCCGGTCCACTCGTAATAAGCCACCATTGGCGGGCCTTCGGCCTCGTTGATTGTCCCCTGCATGATGACCAGGCGGCTGTCGGCGCGGATCAAAAGCGGATCGTCGGCTCCAAACAGGAAAATAGAATTTAATGCAAAGGGCAACGCCGTCGCCTGGCCGGTGATGGCATCGACGAAACCGCCGTAGATGCAACTGCTGCCACATCCGAAGGTCACCACCACATAATGCCCCGCCAGTTCGATCGGGTCATTGCGCAGGCCTTCGCGCAAGCGGGTGCGGAACATGCGGCTGAATTCGTTGTTGAGCTTGAGCTTTGCGCGCCGGGTAACACTTTCTGGCTTGACGGCATAGTCTTCAAAACGCGGGATTGTATTGTCCGGACAGGGTCGGGCGGGCATTTCTTGCGCAAGCGACAAGGCGCTGGCAAGGAACAAGGCATTACCGAGCAGGAGTTTGAAGAAGTACCTGTAAGCCAGCTGAAGAATCATGATGTCAAAACTTCTTATCGCACCGCTCAGTTGCAGCGCTGCTCGGGGTACTCGCTATACACGCCGCCATGTTCGCAGACGAATGTCCTGATTAATTCGACCTGGGCGCGGCCCTCGGAGTCGAACTCATCATTACCCAATACGAAATAGATGTAGTCCAGCATCGTCATGCCAGCCGTGTTCTTCGCATTGACCGCATCAATGAAGATCGGCTCGATCTTGTGGCGCTTCGTAAGGTAGTTGTGCATCTTGGTCAGATGCTCGAGGCGGGAAAACGGACTCTCAACCGTCAGTTGCAGAATGGTGATTTTGTTTTTGCCGCCAATCTTGCGCGGAAAGCAAGCCGGATTCGTCAGGATTTCCTTGATGCTGTAGGGTGAGGCGTCGATTTCCTTTGCGTAGTTGTAGATCTGATTGGACGAAATGGTTTCATATTGCATACAAAAATTAGTTGTAATTTTGTATTTATACAAATCAGCGTCCGCCCACACCGGCCCCGCCGCCATCATTACCACTGCCGCCATTGCCCAGATTGCACGCATGCCCGCTCCCCCACGTTTCACTTTTTATCGACACGAGTTGGCAAACCGATAGGCCTATGCTCAAACGCGCCCTTGCCGTACTTCCATAAACCGCAGTTGTTCCACATCCACCTTAGGAACATCCTTCGATCAGTGTAATCGCCTTGCCACCTGCATGAATTTTGTCCACCTTGCCTTCAGTATCGGTTTCATAGCGAATGCCATATTTTTGCTTTTTGTCCCACCAGGTCAGGTAGCGGCCCACGGGGCCGAGGTATTCGTGCTCTTCATCCAGCAGCCAGGTTTCGCTGCTGCGAAGCGTCTTTTTGTAGGCGCTGCGAACCGCGTCGATTGACGAACCCAAGCGAATACCACGATCGGTCGGTATGGCACTCGGCTCTTGGTACAGCGACACGCGCACGATCCGGCCGCGCTGCACCATGAAATGCAATTCCGTGGGCCCGGTTTGTGGTTGTACGTGGTAGCACTCGCGGTTGACCGTCTCGCCCTCCGAGACAACAAGCGGTATACCCAAAACTTCGGTAGCGCGCGCTACCGTCATGCCCACCTGGACAGGCCCGTACCCGTGTGCGTGCAAGATGGGGCGGGTTTCGTTCGGCTTAGGCAATTCAAGCGCGGAACCGGCAATCGCCGTCTGTGCGACGACGAACAGTATTGGCAGAGCAATGATTCGGCTAGCGCGCACGGTTCGTTTCCTCATACAGTGCCTGCATTTCTTGGCGACGGATGACTTTTTCCAGCGCATCGAGTGTCTTGGTGCGGGCCACTTCGTCTTTGGCAAGGGCGGCCACCTCATCGCGGCAATCTTGGTAGATGCATTCGCGTTCAGTGGCTGTAGGGCTCCCTGCGGTCCGCAGGCGGTCAAAAACCATTCTTATGTAGTCCATTGCTACTCCGACATTGGTCAAGTCAATTCTGTAGGCTGGCAAGCGTCACCTCAGCCAAACGTGACGGCCATTGAGAACCCGGCGTCTGTGCGACCGAGAGCTTTGTGCCGGAACGAATAATGGGCTTTGACAGGAAACCCTGTGACGGCGCCGGGGCCTCCGGTGGCAGCGCACCATACTTGATGGCCAACATGCGCTGATAGGCATCGAGATCGGTCAGGGGCAGTGCAAACTTCGGTGATGCGGGTTGCGAAACTAAACCAAAGTAGGCACTTGTCGGGTTACGCACCGCGTTCCAGATTCCCGATGCACGAAAAGTGTTCTTTTGCAGCCAGTCATCGTAAGCGCCATTGATCGCGTCCGGCGGCATCTTGGTCAGCAGGGAGATAAGTTGCTGCCAATGTGTCCACTCGGCATTGATGTGCGCATTGCGTCGGAACAGCGGGCGGCTCAAGAGGGCGTTGAGCTTCCAATCGTCACTGCGGGCATACGTGTCGACGAGATGAACCAGGCCGAGGAAATGTCCGCGCAAGGCGCGCTCCAGATTTCGTTCGTCCTGATCCAGCGCCCGAATTGCCTCGGCAACGGCAGACTGAAGCTTTGTGCGCAAGGCCGGATCGTGAGAAAGAATTTCGTCCAGCAGGGATAAATCGCGCCCCATGACCAACGCGGCCATGCTGAGTTGTTCAACGGAGACCGTGGCAGCCAGTTGGCGGCGCGCAAAGCGGATGTCTTCGGCAAGCAGCATGATCGCTTCCTCGCCCCGACCTTCCAGCGCGGCAAGACCGGCTGTCGCGCGCAGCAGGGCATTGCCTTGCTTGATCGAATCGAAGGGTGAGGGCTGCATAAGAAACACAACATCGTCCGGCATGGGTGCCAGCAGCGAAGGGTAGGCATGGAGCTCCTTGTAGCGCACGTACAGGACCCGATGTTTGCCGAGCGTCTGTTTGACAGTTTCCTTGCCCTGCCCCGAACTGAGCTGCATCAGGCAGGGTCCCTTCGACCAGTCGCACAACGAGTCATCGCGAAACCCGTCGGCAGACGCCAGATGGCGCTGTGAAGTCTCGCCGCTTTGCCGCGTGGCCGCTCCGTTACGGGAAAGCTCGATTTTGTAGCGTTCAAGTCCCGCGGCATGACGTTCGGCGGCGCTGCTGCCATCAGGTCCATTCAAGCCGATCAGCGCAAAGAATCCATTGTTTTCAGGGTTTTCCAGGTAGGCACTATCAGACGGAACGGCTGGCAATGAGGCATCCGGCGATTCATCAACGAAGTTGATCGCGACCCAGGAAATAGTCAGGATGAGAATCGCTACACTGAATTGGCGGAGCAAACTGGTCATAGCGGCCTCCCTGATGATCTGTTTTCGTGTGCTTGATTCTATGGAAACCTTTAGATCTAATCAATTTGGAATTGCAACAAAATGCTACCCGGCTTTCCAGATCGTGTTTGACCAAACTATGATTGGCGCAGATTTCGCGAGCAAGGGAGTTCAAACATGCAAAAACCGTCATACCCTTATCCGAACACTGTTGTGTTGGTGAAACAGGCTCTCGTGTCGGGAAGGCCCACGTTGTGAACCGGCGTTGGTTACCACAATGGCTATCGCGCGAACCGGCCTTACCGCCGCACCCGGTAGCCGGGCCGATTACCCGTGCAACTGCCAACGGTCATATCGAGGCATTGATGGCGCGAAGGTATGCCGAAGCCGTGGAGCATGCCCGCTACTCGGAACGTCCGACGGATCCCGGTTGGCGGAGCCTTCCTGCGGTCCAGGCGTGCCAGGGTATCGTGAAGCCCTGGCCGGAAGACGAAACTGCGCAGTCATACTTTCAGCGGACCCTGCAGGAACTGGCTGCACTGGCCGAAATCTATGGCACCGATCCTGATGATCACGAGGCGTACTCGCTGCGAACGGTGCGCGACATCGGGAATGACATTACGGTGATAGCACGAGCCTGTCATGCGATTGAAAATTGACAGCCCCAGCAACCGGTGTTGAGGTGTTTGGCAATGTTTCGACTTGACGAACCAAAAATGCTGTTCAGGGTGCTTGCTGCGGGGATGATAGTGAGTGCCATGCTTGCCGGAATAGTCTTGGCGCGATCCGGCTCCGTCGCTATCGATGCTGAACCTGCAGGCAGCTTGGTGACATGGCTCGCGGAAGTGCTTGCAATTCTGGGTTTTATCCTGTTTTCACTCGTGGTCAACCGCATCTTTATGGCGCTGCTTTCACCGATGGGTTCCGCGATGACTGGCGAGGCTGGATGGCTCGCCCTCAGAACTGCGGGCAATGCCTGCATTGCCTGGATAGGCATGGCGCTGTTAAGTGCCAGCACCTGGTCATGCTTCAGCCCCAGCTTCAATGTAACGAACCTATGAACTGGCGCGCCGTGCTCATTGTGCTTGTCGCGTTGCTGGCGATCAATGTGATCACTGCATGGCCCATGATGGACCCGGGCTTTCCTTTTTCACTGTACGGATCGCGTGAAGATTTCGGGCGTTCGCCTGTCACCGCGGTGGTGTTCAATGCCCTCTTTGCCCTAGTCGCAGCACTGGTCGTTGGTGTGGCGGCCCGGCGGCTTCCCAGGTCAGGATCTGCATCGCCCATCCATGAGGACACTCATTGTCCCGACGACTTTGCAAAACGTCCCCGGTCCGATCATGAGTACATCAGACTGAGTGCTCTCCACCGGGACGGACGGTGTGTCCCCATCATGATTGGCGTGTCCTATGGCGACCCGGTATATTTTTCTGTGAAGTTTCTGGAAACCGAGGAACAGTTCTCCTGCGAAGCGCCGGATGCCTTTTCAGCGCTGTGTGCCGCGAGGGAAAAGTATGAACCGCTGGGTTGGCGCTTTTTGTGCAATGGTTCACGACGTGACTGCTATGCGTTTGACGCACAACTGAAGGCAGACCTTGGGGAGCAGGTGTATCAACTCCGGATGGGCAAAGCCGCGACAAAAGATGAGCTCGTCGGACTATTTGAACCGGCAGATGAAGCGGCGGTCGGAACGCTGGAAGAGCAGAGCGCGTATTTCGAGCGCTGGCAGAACGAGCGCCGAAAATGAAATGGCCATCCGTCTCGGCGCTGCCGTGCGTTGCAATGCATGCACTGATTGCATTGGCGCTGTAGCGCCACCAGCCGCGACCGAGCACCTGATTTCAGTCAAGGACGACGTGGTGATCCTGTTGGGCACACCTCGCGACATAAGGTGAGTGCGAAAAATACACTTTCTCGGAATGGATCGAGAAACATCTCAGAACTTCATTTGCCGCAACTGGAATTTTTCTTTGTTGATCTTGGCCAGTTCAACACGCTTTGGCAAACACAGGAATCCGGGTATCCCAATCGGGCGACTTCGGCCCGGCAATGCGCCACCTGTCGCTCACGGTTCGTCTCAACTTCTGCCTTGAACTGCTCGGCGGCTCGCCGAGCCGGCGCCAGTTTTGCCTCGTAGGCCTGTTTGCGCAGCGCTGCCTGCCGCTGCAATCTGTCGGCATCTTCAGCAGCCTGCTTTTCCTTCATCGCTTTTCGTGCTCGCTGACGTTCCGCGGACAGGCGTTGTTCTTCGTCGGCTTCGGCGGCGATGCGACGATTTATCGCTCCGATTCGTTGCCTGAACCCGGCTTCATTTGCGCCCTTTCCGCCCTCGATCCAGGCTTTACACACTTGATGCATTTCCTGAGCATGTTGATACCGGCGCTGCTGTGCCCTGAAAGCCCGGTTTCGATCTTCTTCCGTTCGATTCATTATTGCTTCACTGGTGGTCAAGGTCAGCACAGGCACGTGAGGACATCTGCGCAATACCCCGTTCTTGTCTGGCTCATAAGGTGAGTGGGTAACCTTGGGGTAAAAGCACAGACATTCGTTATCCCGACTGCTGGTCGCCTGTTTGAATTGTTGCTGCTGTTCTTGCCTTGCCGACTCCAAACGCTCGCGCTTGATCGCATCAATCCGGGACTCCGCGTCAAATCCGCCGGCCTTCGGTCGCTCATCGAAAATATCGGTGCTCTTCAGCTGTGCCAACGCATTGGGCGACTGGAACACAAACCCCGTCAGACACGACAAGAGGACCCGATGCATCGCCTTCATTGTCTTGTCCATCGGAGGATATTCATTTCCATTCGTTCATGCGCTCGCTAATTGACGTCGCCGCCAAGCTGCCGATAAAGATCGGCAACCCGGGCAAATTTTGCTGAGAGCGTGCTGTCCATGAGGTAGATCGATCGCTCATCAAGTGTAATCACCGAATATCGGCCAAAAGCAGCGGTCGATCGAGGGCAATAAAACTCAACTTTGCGATGAATGTTGTAATCGCCTTGACACTTGGCATACTTTTCCTGAACCCGGACGTCGCCCAAGCGGCGGAAGGGAATCGTGAGGTCTTGATAGCGATTATTCATCCCGGAGTCATTGAACTCCATCCGGCCGGCACCCACTCCGTGTGCACGTTCGCCGTTGCGACTGCGACATTCGTTCCGTCCCTGGCTGTCTCCCTGCTCGACATGAATCTCCAGCGCCTGTCCTTCAATTCTCGCGGTGGGTACGAACGTATGATCGCTGTATATCCGGCAACGAAAGTGCTCGTTGTTCGCGGTCAGGGTCCAGCTGCCTTCCATGCCTTTTCGGGTGCTTAGCGCACTCAACAACGACTCCAGTTCGCTGCGCCACTGCTTCTTCATCCCTTCAAGTCCTCGGTCGATTGAGAGCGAGAGCTTCAGTGCCTCTTCGTAATACCGGGCCGATTTGCCTTGGTCCAGATAGGTCTTAACCGCGAGATCCGCCTCTGTATGGCGCTTGAGCGCGTATAGGCTTTCTGCCTTGAAATATTGCAGCGCCGCGGGCATGCCAAGGCCGCTGCGTTCGAGACCATCGATCAGCTTCATTGCACCGGCATGATCCGATGCCTTGATTGCCTGTGCGATGCCCACCAGCGCCTTGTCGCGCTCGACGCTATCTGCGGCCTGTCCTGCGGGTGTCGAGGTGGCGGACACCCTCGCGGTTCCGCGATTCGCCCTTTGAGCCTTCGCAGCCGGGCTCGCAGTCGAGCTTTTGGTGCGTGCAGACGGCGCGCCCTGATTCGCGGTCTTCGCCACCGATTTGTCCCCGGACTTCCTGGTCGAAGTTGCGTCGGTCACGCCGATCGCGGCTGCCAACTCGGATCGCCACGCGCTGCCCTGAGTCATTGAACCAAGAATGGGTGAAGCCAGAAATCCCAGACTGATGCCCCATACCAAGGCAGCGCACGTCTCGCTGATGGAATCCTCCCAATCGTCAGGCAAGACCGACGTCAGGACCCAGATAAGTCCAGCCACAACAATAAAAGCGGCCACGGCGATCACGACAAACGGCAGCCAGAAATCCGACGACGTCATCAAGTCGAACACTTTCCCCTGGGCGGCTGCCTGGGAAATCCTGGGGCTGGTCGAGAATACCGCTGCACCTAACAGGGCCGATGCAAAGAAGCTCAGGGCTGGAAAAACAGGATTCGTTTTCATTGCGCAATTTGATTGGTTTGCCCGCGATAACCATGAAAATCACAGACACGCAAGAGCAAAGCATTGGGGGAGCGATTGAAGATGCTCGCAAATATACCAAACACCTCAATCAATCGGCCTATCGGGGACGCACGGGTTGAGTCGCCAACCGACTCACCCATGCATGAAGATTCCCGGCGCCTTCAGAATCGCTCCGAAGCCATCGTCGCCATGTCAGCGAGGCGTATCAATGCACCGTACACACCATGCACGGATCGAAGCTGCGCACCACGTGATGGATGCTTGCCGGCAAGGGATCACTGGCACTGGCGGGCAAGTTCGCCAGTGCCTGTTCCAGCGCGCCGGGTTGTCCGTTTGAATCGCGC
>JAIPCF010000037.1 GCA_021738385.1 Sulfuritalea sp.
CCTTTGCGGTGCAACCGCACGACTTGCTTACGTCGCTCGTGCAATTGCGCCAGGGTCGAATATCTCGCATCGTCTTTTTCCATACAACATATCTGGGGATGACTGCCAATATTTCAAGCATTATCGTGCCGAGTCAATAAGCAGAGATACCAGAGTAGCATTGCGAAAAAAGCCGTTGCGTCCTGCCGGCATCTTTATAAAAATTCCACGAATGACTCCCCTGCACCCCAGACGGCATTCGCTTAAAACCAGAATCACCCTGGCCATGCTGATTATTTTTGTGGTCAGTATCTGGGCACTTGCGCTCTACGTCAGCCAGATGTTGCGCGAGGATCTGAAGGATCTGCTGGGTGAGCAGCAACACTCGATTGTTTCCATGCTGGCCGAGGAGGCCGGGCAGGAAATGGGCGATCGCATGAAGTGGCTGGAAACCGTTGCTGAAAAGATCACGCCGGCCATGCTGGACAATCCGGCTGTGCTGCAGAAGTTTCTGGCCGAGCGACTGATTCTGCCAAAATTGTTCAATGCCGGTGGCATCATCTTCAGTGCCGATGGCACAGCGATAGCGGATAGCCTGTTCGAGACGGGGCGCATCGGGAACAATTACATGGACGTTGGCACCGTCCAGACTGCGCTCAAGACCGGTGAGCCGACTACCGGAAGCCCGGTCCCGGGACAGAAGCCGGGTGCCCCTGTATTTGGCATGACCGTGCCGATTCGTGACAACCAGGGCAAAGTGATCGGTGCGTTAGCGGGGGTGACCAACCTTGGACTACCCAATTTTCTGAACAAGATTCAGCAAAGCAGTTTCGGCAAGACGGGCAGCTTTTTTCTTGTTGCGCAACAGTCCCGATTGATCATTACTTCATCTGACAAAAAGCGCATCATGGAAGCGTTGCCTGTTCCGGGTATCAATCCGATAGTCGACAGCCGAGCTCAAGGCGACGAAAGCACGCATATTTTCGTCAATCCGCTTGGAGTGGAGGTCATCAGTTCCGCCAAGGCTATTCCTTTTGCAGGGTGGTATGTGGAGGTCACGCTACCCACCTCGGAAGCGTTTGCACCCATCCGCGCCATGCAGCAACGCATGCTGATTGCGACGATATTTTTGACTTTGCTGGTCGGCGGGCTGATCTGGTGGCTGCTACGCCGTCAATTCTCCCCCATGCTGGAGACAGTCAAAACCTTGAGCCACCTGTCGGAGTCAAGTCAGCATCCGCAACCCTTGCCGATCACCCGCAATGACGAAATCGGTGAGCTGATTGGCGGCTTCAATCATCTGGTGAAGACCCTGGGTCAGCGGGGGGAT
The DNA here is from genome assembly GCA_021738385.1 of Sulfuritalea sp. GTDB lineage: Bacteria > Pseudomonadota > Gammaproteobacteria > Burkholderiales > Rhodocyclaceae > Sulfuritalea. The sequence continues at coordinate 1,310 of JAIPCF010000037.1, forward strand.
GCGCTTCGCGAAAGCGAGGATACGTTTCGCAGAATATTTGAGTCATCCTCGGATGCAATTGTGCTGCTCGATGACAATGCCACGTTTGTTGAGTGCAATCAGCGAGCATCGGACCTTCTGAAAATGTCGCGCGAGCAATTGCTGTCGCTGACACCGGAACGTATTTCGCCGCCATTCCAGTCCAACGGACGTCGCTCTTCCGAGTATGCAGCCGAGTTGATTGCTGGCGCCTATGGCAAAGGATTTGAGCAATTCGACTGGATCTGCCTTGCTTCCGATGGGAGCGAAACAATCGTCGAGGTTTGTCTGACACCCATCGTGATCAGAGGGCAGCCCATGCTCCATGCGACCTGGCGGGATATATCCGAGCGCAAACGCGTCGAGATTGCGCTACGGGAAAGCCAGATGAATTTGAAGGCAGCGCAGCGAATTGCCCATGTGGGTAGCTGGCAGGTGGACCTGGCCAGCAATCATGTTGTTTGGTCGGAAGAGCTCTACCTCATGCAGGGTATTAAACCGGGAACGCCACCCCCTGATTACGCCGAGAGCGCAAAGTTGTTCACTCCCGAGAGCTGGGACCGTTTGAGTGCCGCGATTTCCCGTGCCGCGAAAATGGGCGATCCTTACGAGCTCGAGCTTGAATTGATAAAACCTGACGGCAGCCACGGGTGGATGCTGGCGCGCGGAGAGGCGGTGCGGGATGCACGCAATATCGTTGTGCGGATACAGGGAACCGCAGTAGACATCACCCAAAGCAAGCAGGCCGAGAATGAAATCAGAAATCTCAACGCCAGTCTGGAAGAACGGGTTCGTCAGCGCACCGCCGATCTCGAAGCCGCCAATCAGTTGCTGATCCAGGCGAAGTCCCAGGCCGAAGCCGCCAACATTGCCAAGAGCGCCTTCCTGGCCAACATGAGCCACGAGATCCGCACCCCGATGAATGGCATTGTCGGCATGGCCAATATCCTGAGACGGGAAGGGGTAACGCCGAAACAGGCAAAGCGCCTCGATACCATCGACGTTTCCGCTCAACATCTGTTGTCGGTCATTAATGACGTGCTCGATATCTCGAAGATCGAGGCCGGCAAGCTCACCCTGGAGGAGGCCCCGATCGTCATCAGCAGTTTGATGAGCAATGTTAAATCCTTCTTGTCGGAGCGCGTCAAGGCCAAGAATATCAACCTGCAATTTGAAATCGGGAGTTTGCCGCGCGTCCTTGTGGGTGACCCGACGCGGCTGCAACAGGCCCTGCTCAACTACGCAACCAATGCCGTCAAATTCACCGAAAAAGGTTCAGTAACATTGCGCGCGAACAATCAGGAAGAATCCGTCGATTCGGTGACGGTGCGCTTCGAGGTCACGGATACCGGCATCGGCATTGCTCCCGAGGCGAAGTCCAGGCTTTTCAGCGACTTTGAGCAGGCCGACAACTCCATGAATCGCAAGTACGGCGGCACCGGCCTCGGGCTGGCGATTACCCGCCGTCTGGCCGAACTCATGGGTGGCGAGACCGGAATGGAGAGTACTCTGGGTGGCGGCAGCACCTTCTGGTTTACCGTAAAGCTGAAGAAAATGGCGGAACGTCGTGAAGCCGACCGACCGGAAAAGGCCAAAGAAACAGACGTTGAAGCGGAAATCCGGCAACGTTTCAGCGGTGATCGGATACTGGTAACCGATGACGAACCAATCAACCGTGAAGTGGCTCTGATGCTGCTTGAATCACTTGGTTTTGTGGTGGACACGGCAAGTAATGGCGCCGAGGCTCTCGCCGCGACGGGAAAGATTCGCTACGCCGCCATCTTCATGGACATGCAGATGCCAAAGCTCAACGGCGTGGAGGCCACTCGGCAAATACGTCTGCTTCCCGGCTACGCGAAAACGCCGATCATTGCCATGACCGCCAACGCTTTTGCTGAAGACAAGCAGCGGTGTGCGGAAGCAGGAATGAGCGACTTCCTGAGCAAGCCGTTTCACCCAAGTGATATGTTTGCGATTCTGTTGCGCGCGCTGGATCAAACAGAGGGCGGCGGAAACGCATAGTGATGACTACTCAAAAAGTCTTGTGCTGGAAGGATATCCCTGGTGCGCCTGCCGTAGGGGTTGTATTGACGCGACTCGATGAAATTGCTGACGGCGGAGCATGTATTCTTTCTCTGGGAAGCGATGCCCAGACATTCGGAATCATCCTGCTGCGCAGTGGCGATGCGGTTTTTGCCTATGTGAACCGATGCGCGCATTTTGGCTTGCCGCTTGCGAGCGAGGTGAAGTTCCTCTATCCGGCACCACACAAGCACATTACCTGCAGTGTTCATTACGCGCGCTATCGCTGGAGCGACGGCGTTTGCGACAAAGGCGATTGCGAAGGCGAGTTTCTGCTGAAAATACCGGTGGTGGTTGTGAGTGGTGACGTGGTAGTGGCCACCGACTGACGGTTGGCGGTGCGCGTCGTGTCGAGATGCCGTCTGACTACCGGGAACAGTAAGCCGCGTCCGCTTGTCAGACGAAGCGCGCGACGAACGCACCTGCACAATCTGGTGGAAGGGCAATGCGCACGCGGTGACCGCTGCCGGGGGCGACGGTCGCGGGATTTCCTTTCCTGTCCAGCATGGCCTCGATGACGACTTCGAGATTGCCCGCCGGATGGATGATCTCGATGCGGTCGCCGACGCTGAAGCGGTTCTTGACCTCGATTTCGGCCAGACCGGCTTCGTCATAGCCGAGCACGTCGCCGACATACAGGCTGCGGCTGGATTCTGAGCTGCCGGAAAGGTAGTTCTGGTAGTCGCGATCCGGATGGCGATCATAAAAGCCGGCGGTGTAGCCACGATTGGCAAGACCTTCGAGCTGGCCGACCAGTTGTGAGTCGAAGGGCCGCCCGGCAACGGCGTCGTCAATGGCCTGGCGGTAACTCTGACAGGTGCGGGCGACATAGTAGGGCGACTTGGTGCGGCCTTCGATCTTCAGCGAGTCAATGCCGATTTCGGCGAGCCTGGCGACGTACTCGATGGCGCGCAGGTCTTTGGAGTTGAGGATGTAGCTGCCGTGCTCGTCTTCCTCGATCGGCATGTATTCACCGGGGCGCTCCTTCTCTTCGAGCAGCCAGGTGGCTCCGGGCCGGCGCAGGGTGCTCTGCTTGGCTGCACCCGAAAAAGTCGGCGCTGGCGCCACGGTGATGGGGCGCGGATGCGTGAGTCCGACATCGCCTGCGGCATCTTCGCTGCCTTCATGGACCTTGTAATCCCAGCGGCAGGAGTTGGTGCAACTGCCCTGGTTGGGGTCACGATGATTAAAGTAGCCCGAGAGCAGGCAGCGGCCGGAGTAGGCAATGCACAACGCGCCATGCACGAAGACTTCGAGTTCGGTATCGGGGCATTCCTGGCGAATCTCGGCGACTTCTTCAAGTGAAAGTTCGCGCGACAAAATCACCCGCGAGACGCCGATACTGCGCCAGAAGCGCACCGCCGCGTGGTTCACCGTGTTGGCCTGCACCGACAAGTGGATTGGCATCTCGGGCCAGCGCTCGCGGATCATCATCATCAGGCCGGGGTCGGCCATGATCAGAGCGTCGGGTTTGAGCGCGATCACCGGCGCCATGTCGTCGAGATAGGTCTTGAGCTTGGCGTTGTGCGGCAGGATGTTGCTGACCAGATAAAACTTGCCACCGCGCGCCTGAGTTTCCCGGATACCTTCGGCGAGGTTTTCCAGCTTGCCGAAATCGTTGTTGCGCACCCGCAGGCTGTAGCGCGGCTGCCCGGCATAGATCGCGGTCGCACCGAAATCCAGCGCGGTACGCGCCATGCCAAGCGAGCCGGCCGGTGCCAGCAACTCGGGGGTGTTCAACGGGCGGGTACCCGTAGATCCGCTGTAACCGTACCGATTAGCGGCAGTTCTTCGTCATGCGGCAGGTCGCGAAAATCCTCGGCCAGCGCCGCCGCCTGCCATTCCTGCATGGCGGGATGGGCGAGCATGGTCTGAAGGTAGGTCGCGGCAGCGCCTGTGACGGGCACGCCAAAGGTCTGGAAGCGGAACACCACAGGTGCGTAAAAAGCGTCGACTGCAGTGAATTCCGCGCCGGCGAGGAAAGGCCCGCCGAAGCGCGCCAAACCTTCGCTCCACAGGGTTTCGACACGGGCGATGTCGGCCAGCAGCGCGGGTGAGCGCTGGGTAACCGCGACCCGCACGCCGATATTCATGCCGTGGTCGTTGCGCAGGGCCGGGAATCCGGAATGCATTTCGGCGGCGGCACAGCGCGCCCAGGTGCGGGCGGCGGCATCCGCCGGCCAGACACCGGGGTGGCGTTCGGCAAGGTATTCGGCAATGGCCATCGAATCCCAGACACGGGTGTCGCCATCAACCAGCCAGGGCACTTTGCCGGCGGGTGCCTGCGCGCGAAAATCCGGCGTATCGCCCGGTGTGAAGCGGTGGACAATTTCGGTGAAGGCAATGCCGCGGGCGCGCATCAGCACCCAGGGACGCAACGACCACGAGGAATAGTTTTTGTTGGCGATATTCAGTGTGTACATGTGCGCTCCCGGGGTTGGGTCAGGCTCGTATGGTTTCGTCGAGGGTGATATCGACCATCAGGTCGTTGGAGATGCGTTCAAGCTCACGCGTCAAGGCGCCGGCATCGAGATCGGGTGTTGCAGTCAATTCGGCCACGGCGTGAAACAGCACCGCCGCCGACATCGGCGCGCTGGAGGTATGCGTTTCCAGACTTTCGACATTAACCTCGTGATTGGCCAGCACCAGCGAGACTTCGCGCACGATGCCGATCCGGTCATGGCCGACCAGCGCCAGTTTCAATCGCCGCGTATTGGCAACCCTGGCCGGCGCCAACTTTTCGGTCGCCGCCGATTCAACGGTGACTTTGAGTCCCGCCAGCTTGCCCAGTGCAGCGCTTAGTGCGTCGGCATTGGCAGAATCGATGGCTACCTCGACGATGCCGGCGAACTTGCCCGCCAGTTGCGCCATGGACGATTCAAGCCAGCTCCCTTGGTGCACGCTGATGACCGAGGAAAGCTCGCCGACCAGTCCGGGACGGTCGTCGCCGATCACGGTGAGCACCAGATGTACGGGTGAGGTATTCATTCGTAATCCTCCATCGGCACGCAGGCGCAATACAAGTTGCGATCGCCATGCACATCGTCGATGCGATTCACATAAGGCCAGAACTTGTTCTCGGCCACCCAGGGCAGCGGGAACACGGCCTGTTCGCGCGAGTAAGGCCGCGTCCATTCGTCCATCAGGTCGGCCTCGGTGTGCGGCGCATTTTTCAGCGGGCTGGCTTCCAGTGTCCACTCGCCTTGTTCGATGCGGCGAATTTCTTCACGGATGGCGATCATCGCCGCGCAGAAGCGGTCGAGCTCGGCTTTGTCTTCCGATTCGGTCGGCTCCACCATCAGTGTGCCGGCCACCGGAAAGCTCACCGTAGGGGCGTGGAAGCCGTAGTCCATCAGGCGCTTGGCGATGTCGATCTCGGCAATGCCGGTGGCCGCCTTGATGGCGCGGATATCGAGAATGCACTCGTGCGCGACACGGCCCAGCTTGCCGGTGTAAAGCACCGGGTAGTGGTCCTTGAGGTGGGCGGCGACATAGTTGGCATTGAGTATCGCGATTTCGGTGGCGCGCGTAAGTCCGCTGCCGCCCAGCATGGTGATGTACATCCAGGAAATCGGCAGGATCGACGCCGAACCCCAGGGCGCGGCCGAGACCGCGCCTTGTCCATCGTGCGGGCCTGCAATGCTTTGCACTGCGTGGTTGGCCATGAAAGGCGCCAGATGCGCCTTGAGTCCTATCGGACCCATGCCCGGTCCACCGCCGCCATGCGGGATGGCGAAGGTCTTGTGCAGATTGATGTGCGAAACGTCGGCGCCGATGTCGGCGGGGCGACACAAACCCACCTGGGCGTTGAGATTGGCGCCGTCCATATACACCTGACCGCCGTGGGTATGAACGATGGCGCAGATATCCTTGACCGCCTCTTCGAACACGCCATGCGTTGAGGGATAGGTCAGCATCAGGCAGGCCAGATTGGCGGCATGCTGTTCCGCCTTGGCCTGGAGGTCGGCGACATCGACATTGCCTTTGTCGTCGCAGGCAACGGCCACTACTTCGAGACCGCACATTTGCGCCGTCGCCGGGTTGGTGCCGTGGGCGGATTTGGGTATCAAACAGACATTGCGCTGGCCCTGGCCGTTGGCGGCCTGATAGCGGCGGATGGCCACGAGGCCGGCGTACTCGCCCTGCGCCCCGGAGTTTGGCTGCATGCATACGGCATCAAAACCGGTGATCGCCTTGAGCTGATTTTCCAGTCCTGTAATTAGTTCCAGATAGCCCTGCGCCTGATCCAGCGGTGCAAACGGATGCATCTGCGAGAACTCCGGCCAGGAGACGGGAATCATCTCGGCGGCGGCATTGAGTTTCATGGTGCAGGAGCCGAGCGGGATCATCGAGTGATCAAGCGCCATGTCACGATTTTGCAGACGCTTGAGGTAGCGCAGCATGCCGTGTTCGGTGTGATGCATGTTGAATACCGGGTGAGCCAGTATCGGCGAGCGGCGTTGCAGCGACGCCGGAATCGCGCAGGGTCGTGCTGCGTCCAGTGCCTCGATCGGCGCGGCATGGTCCATGGCTTTGCCGAAGATACTCAGCAGCGCGGCGACATCGTCGCGGGTGGTGGTTTCGTCGAGGCTGATGCCGATGGTCTGGTCATCGACGTGGCGCAGGTTGTAGCCTGCGACAAGGGCTGCGGCATGGATTTTCGCCGTCTCGCTCGCCAGCGAAGCGGAATCCCGAGCGTGCAATGCCCCAGCGCCGACTTTTACTTCGAAGCTGTCGAAGTAGTCCTTGCCGTCGACACCCAGTCCGCCGGCAAGAATCGCCGTCAGACGATGAATGCGTGCGGCAATCCGGCGCAGGCCTTCGGGGCCGTGCCAGCAGGCGTACATGCCGGCGATATTGGCGAGCAGTACCTGCGAGGTGCAGATGTTGGAATTGGCCTTTTCGCGTCGGATATGCTGCTCGCGGGTTTGCAGCGCCATGCGGTAGGCATTCTTGCCGCGCGCGTCTTTTGAGACGCCGATGATGCGGCCCGGCATCGAGCGCACATGCGCCTCGCGCGTGGCGAAAAAAGCCGCGTGCGGACCACCGAATCCCATGGGCACGCCGAAACGTTGCGAGGAGCCGAGCGCGATGTCGGCGCCCATCTCGCCCGGTGGCTTGAGCAGCACCAGTGCCATCAGATCGGAAGCCACGGCGACCACGGCGCCTTTGCCCTTGAGGGCGGCGATGGGCATGGTCAGATCCGTAATTTCGCCGCGCGCATTGGGGTATTGCAGCAGCGCGCCGAATATTTCGTGCGTGTCGACCAGGCTTGCGACATCTTCGGGGCGGCCGAACACCAGATCAAAACCGAAATAGGTGGCGCGGGTTTTCAGCACATCGATGGTCTGCGGAAAGCTCGCTTCATCGACGAAGAACACATTGCCCTTGGACTTGGACACGCGTCGCGCCATGGTCATGGCCTCGGCGGCCGCGGTGGCCTCATCGAGCAGCGAGGCGTTGGCGATTTCCATGCCGGTGAGGTCGACCACCATTTGCTGGTAATTCAGCAAGGCCTCCAGGCGTCCCTGGGCAATTTCGGCCTGGTAAGGCGTGTAGGCGGTGTACCAGCCAGGGTTCTCGAACAGGTTGCGCAAAATCACCGGTGGCGTATGCGTGCCGTAGTAACCCTGTCCGATCAGTGATTTCTTCACCACGTTTTTTGCCGCGATGGTTTTCAGGACGGCCAGCGCAGAGTGCTCCGTCATCGGCGGCGGCAGGTCGAGCGGCTTTTGCGTGCGGATGCTGGTCGGCACCGTTTCGCTGATCAGCGTGTTGAGTGTGGCGGTGCCGATGGCGGCAAGCATGCCGCCGATGACCCGCTCGTTGGGTCCGATGTGGCGGCCGACGAACTCGTCACGGTGTTCGAGATCGGTCAGCGGAGTTGAAAGATTATCAGCGTGCATGGTGATGGGCGTGAATACAAAAAGTCGGTTGAACCACAGAGACACAGAGACACAGAGGAAGCGCAGAGAATTGCAAAAGCAAGAACCTGACTTTTTTCAATTGGCTTTTCTCTGTGTCTCTGTGGTGAGGATTTGGACTTACAGCGTCGCGGCGTAGGCGGTGGAATCGAGCAGGGCCTCAAGTTCGGCACTGCATGTGGCGGCATCAGCGGGTTTGACGCGGAACAGCCAGTTGGCATAGGCGTCGGCATTGATCGATTCCGGCGCGTCGATGGCGGCCTGATTGATCTCCGTCACGTCACCGGAAACCGGGCTGTAGATGTCGGACGCGGCCTTGACCGATTCGACCACGGCGCATTCCTCGCCGGCCTTGAGCGTGCGGCCGATGGTGGGCAGATCGAGAAACACGATGTCGCCGAGGGCTTCCTGGGCGTGATCGCTGATACCGATGGTGACGGTGCCGTTGTCCTCAAGTTTGGCCCATTCGTGCGAGGCGGCGTATTTCAGATTGGCAGGTACGTTCATTTCTAGTCTCCAGGAAATATCATTGGCTAAATCAGGCTCTTGCCATTACGGACAAACGTGGGTTTGACGACTCGCGCCTTGAGGCGCTTGTCGCGGATCTCGACCTCGACTTCGCTGCCGATGGCGACATCAAGCGGCAGGCGCGCGAGGGCGATGGATTGATTCAGGGTCGGCGAGAAACTGCCGCTGGTGATCTCGCCCTCCCCTCGGGGTGTGATGACCTTCTGGTGCGCGCGCAACACGCCGCGGTCCAGCAGCAGCAGGCCGGAAAACTGTTTGTCGACACGCCGTGTCGCCAGCGCCGACTTTCCTACAAAGTCGCGTGTGGCATCTTTCAGGTCAACCGTCCATTTCAGGCCGGCTTCATAGGGCGAAATGTTTTCGTCCATGTCCTGGCCATAGAGATTCATGCCGGCTTCGAGGCGTAGTGTGTCGCGTGCGCCAAGGCCGCAGGGGCGAATGCCGGCGCCCATCAATTTTTTCCAGGTCTCGGCAGCGACTTCCGCAGGCAGGGTGATTTCGAAACCGTCCTCGCCGGTGTAGCCGGTGCGGGCAATCAGCCAGATGCCGCCGGTGGTCGCATATTCGACGCCCTGAAAAATACCGAGCGGTTCCGATACGGCGCGGCTGTCGGGAAAGGCCGCCCAGAAGCGTTCGCGCGCCCTGGGGCCCTGCACGGCGATCATCGCCACGGCATGGCTGCCGCTGCGGCGCATGGCCAGCTCGGCGCTGAAACCCTTGAGCTGCGCCTGCATCCAGGCGATGTCTTTTTCGGCCGTACCGGCATTCACCACGATGCGGTAATGCTCGGGCGTGAAGAAGTACACGATCAGGTCGTCGATGACGCCGGCCGCGTCGTTCAGCATGCACGAATACAGCGCCTTGCCCGGGGTGGTTAGCTTCGCCACGTCGTTGGCCAGCAGATGCCGCAGGTAGGCACGGGCGTCAGTACCGGTGAGGTCCAGCGCGCACATGTGGGACACGTCGAACATGCCGGCGTCGGTGCGTACGGCGTGGTGTTCCTCGATCTGCGAGCCGTAGTTGATGGGCATCTCCCAACCGGAGAAGTCGACCATCTTGGCGCCGGCGGCGAGGTGGGAGTCGTGGAACGGAGTAAGTAGTGGCATGGCGATCCTCGGACAGAAAACGAAAATGAGCGCGACGGGGTTCCGTCACATCCCCATCTGTCCTTGGCGCCTGAGAGATTTACTCCGTCGGCGGGCAGGCCTCACGCGCTTGCAATGAGCTGCCACTCTCCAGATTTGCGTTGCGTCGTCGGTCCTTTTGCCTGAGCGGTTCCTGGGGGTTGCGCCTTCGGCGGTGACGGTGGGAAAAGTATCACTCTCTCCCGACGACCAGCCCGGATTATCCTACAAATCGGGAAAACAAGCCGGCGCCAGGCCGAACAACAAACGATTCGGCGATTTTGCGCGGGACGCGTCAGTCCTCGATCTCGATCACTGCGGCCGCTTCGGCCAGAATGGGCTCGATATCGTCCTCGGCAACATCCAGCAGGCGCAGGCAGGCAGGGCCGAGTTTGGGCCATTCGCTGGTATGGCTGAGTCCGGTGTGCCGTTGCAGCAGGTATTCGGCGAACTGAGCCGTGGCGATGCGATAGCGACTGGTCAGCGGCGAGGCAATGGAGGGCGTGGCGATCACGGAGACGTCGTGATGGTGGCGGATGGCGAGACAGATATCTTCCGGCAGCCACCAGCTTTGCGCCAGTTGGTAGCCGACTGTGGCGTGATTGGTCGGCAGCACCGACTCCTCGACGGCAGTGAAGCCAAGCTCTGCCGCTTCGTTGGCGCGGGCCAGAATCTGTTTGTAGTCGGGAAAGCGCATCAACAGCACCGGGATGCCGCAGTCGCGAAACAGGCCGAAGGTATAGGCGTCATCCGGGCGCAGCTTGCTCTTGCCCACGTTCTGCGCCAGCCAGCCGGACAGTCGCGCGATACGGGCCGAGGCATCCCAGAAGCGATCAAGGTTCAGCGTGCCGGGAAAAATATTGCGCAGGACGATGCCGGCGAGCGCCCGGCTGGTCACCTGCAGGCCGAGCAGCATCAGGGCTTCATTGATCGTGCGGACCCGGCTGCGGTAGCCGAAAAAGGGTGAATTGGCGGTCTTGATCAGGCCGGCAGCCAGACCGACATCAGCGCTGATGACGGTAGCCAGGCGCTTGTAGTCGGGTTGCTCCTTGTGCATTTCATTGGAAATACGGTCAAGAATCACCGGCCGCGGAGGAATGCCGATGTCCTTGAGCGAGTTTTCCAGCAACTCATCGACCGGAGGTTTGGGCGGCATGTCGCCGTTGCCATTCATGGCATTTTCCTTGTTTGAAGCCAGTTCATAAATACCTGTTCAGGTAATGCCCATGCGCGAATATACCCTGAAAGACATAGGCGTCGACTCGCGTGCGACGCCAAATTGCATCTGCATATGCCCGCTGCGGCATATTTGGCCCGGGTTTTGATATCTATCGGAAGGACTGGCGTCCAGCAGGATTTTGCTGTACTGTATGCATAACCAGTCACCGGAGTATGCGCCATGGCCGACCATCTCACCTCCCGCCAGCAGGAAATTCTCGATTTCATTCGCAGCAGTCTGGAAGACTTCAGCGTACCGCCGACGCGCGCCGAAATTGCCAGCGCGTTTGGTTTTGCTTCGCCCAATGCGGCCGAAGATCATTTGAAGGCGCTGGCGAAAAAGGGGGCGATCACTCTCGAACCCGGTTCCGCGCGCGGTATCCGTCTGGTGGAGGCGCTCGGTTTGCCGCTGATTGGCGTGGTTGCCGCCGGCAGCCCGTTGCTGGCGGTGGAAAACCAGCAGGGCAACATTCGCATCGATCCTGCCTTGTTCACCCCGCGTGCCGATTTTCTGCTGCGGGTGCGCGGCCTGTCGATGATCGAAGCCGGCATTCTCGATGGCGATCTGCTCGCCGTGCATCGTACCTCCGAGGCCAACAACGGTCAGATCGTCATCGCCCGCCTCGGCGACGAAGTCACCGTCAAACGCTTCAAGCGACGCGGCACCATGGTCGAACTGATTGCCGAGAACCGTGACTTCGCCTCCATCATGGTCAATACGCGCAAGGATCCGCTGACCATTGAGGGCGTGGCTGTCGGCCTGATCCGCGACGGCCGGACCTTGTGAAGACAAGATTGAGAATCCTTCACCACAGAGACACAGAGACACAGAGGAAAAGCCAAGCGAGAAAAGCAGTTCAGTTGCCTTTGAAGTTCTCTGTGTCTCTGTGTCTCTGTGGTTCAACGGTTTTCCCAACATGAACTCTTCACTCGCCCATCTGCTGGAACGTCCTGACATCCGCCGTGGCGACGCTTTTGCCGTGGCGCCAGCGCCGACTTTTACCAGCGGCTTCTCCCGGCTCGACGCCGAGCTGCCTGGTGGCGGCTGGCCGCGCGGGGCTTTGACCGAACTGCTGGCCGAGCATGAGGGGATTGGCGAACTCGGCCTGCTGTTGCCGGCCTTGGCCGCACTGACGACGGCGGGCCAGACCGTGGTGCTGATCGCACCACCTCATAACGCGCATGCACCGGCTTGGGCGGCGGCAGGGATTCGTCTTGACTGTCTGCATCGGGTGTTTCCACGCCGTCCACGCGATGCCCTGTGGGCCGGCGTCGAGGCCTTGCGCTGCGGCGGCGTGGCGGCGACGCTGCTCTGGCTGGATGCCCAGTGGCGCGGCCAAGTGCCGGCCAACAGCCTGCGCCGCCTGCACCTCGCGGCGGGCGAGGGCGGTGGCGGGGCGTTTTGCTTCCGTCCTTCGCGCCTGGCGGCGACAGCGTCGCCTGCGCCGTTGCGCCTGCAGTTGCAGGCCGCAGTGTCGACGAAGGAGCAGCTTGCCGGGCGTTTGCAGGTGACGCTGCTCAAGCGGCGCGGGCCACCGGCGCGGCAGCCAATACTGCTCGATGTCCGGCGCCCCTCCGGTTTTTCACAGAGCGTTTCCCATGCTGTGGCTGGCACTGCATTGCCCGACGCAAGCGGCATCCGACGACGAAGCCGCGTCGCTGCCTGAAGCGTCTGTCGCTCCGACACATGGCTTTTCTACCCCCGCACTGGCCTGCTGGGCCGGGCGTTTCACCTCGCATGTCAATCTCGCGCCGGCCGCCTTGCGTCTAGAGATTGCCGCCAGCCTGCGTCTGTTCGGCGGCTTGCCGGCGCTGCTGGATCTGGTGCGTGACGATCTGGTCGCCATGGATATCGCCGTGCAACGCGCGGTGGCTGCCACGCCGCTGGCGGCGCTGTGGCTGGCACGGGCCGGCACCGACAGTATTTGTCCCGATCTGGCAACAACCCGCGCGGCGCTCGCCGCCGTACCGCTGACGGCACTGCAACTGGCGCCGCCACTGGCGCGGCGTATCGAAGGTTTCGGCCTGCGTCGTCTTGGCGATGTGCTGGCGCTGCCGCGTGCCAGCCTCGGCGCGCGTCTGGGCAAACCCTTTCTCGTCGATCTGGCGCGTGCGTTGGGCGAGATTCCCGATCCGCAAGTCGGCTTCGTGTTTCCCGAACACTTCGAGCAGGGCCTGGAATTGCCGGCCCCGGTCGATGCCGCGCCGATATTGCTGTTCGCCGCGCGTCGCCTGATAGCGGCGCTGGCCGGCTGGCTGGTGGTGCGCAATGCCGCCGTGCGTGAGATCAAGTTTTTGATCGATCATGGACATGGTGCGATCACTTCGTTGCCAATCGCCTTCAGTACGCCGGTGCATGCCGCCGCCCGTATCGAACGCGTGCTCAAGGAGCGGCTGGATGCGCTGAGCCTGTCCGCCCCGGCCTTGGCCTTGAGCCTGCGCGCGGAAGGTGCGCAAACACGTGAGGGTCGCAGTCACGTTCTGTTCGAAGGCGCCGGGCAGCGGCATGAGGCGCTGGCCGATCTCATGGACAGGCTGGTCGCTCGTCTGGGGTCGCAGGCGGTGCAGGGTCTGGCTTGTCATGCCGACCACCGGCCGGAGTTGGCGAGCCGGGACGGTAGCGCCAAAGTCACACCGCAGACGGAGGTATCGTCGATCCTGGCACCCCCGCCGCCGCGTCCTTTGTGGCTGGTCGATCCACCCGAAGCTCTGCGTGAGATCCGTGGCCGGCCGCAACGGGCCGGTCCGCTGGCTTTGGTCGCAGGTCCCGAACGTATCGAGTCCGGCTGGTGGGATGGCTTTGACGCGCGCCGTGACTACTTCATCGCCATCGACAAGGCCGGCCGCTGGCTGTGGCTGTTCCGCGATCCGCGCCCGCCAGGGGGGTGGTTTCTGCATGGCTGGTTTGCCTGAGCAAACCCCGGGATGTCAGCTTCCCGGCTTTCGGGCAATCAGGGTAACGAAAGATTTGATGCGCTGGCCCGGCGCGTCGAAGTCACTGTATTCCGAATGAATGATGTTCCAGCCAGCGAAGCGGTTTTCCATTTCATCGCGTTCGAACAGGCAGTAACTGTCGGGCTGGAACATGTCGAGGTAGGTCGTGCCTTCAATCAGCACATTGATTACCGCGATACCATCGGGGCGCACCCGCTGCTGCAGTTTGGACAGGACATCCAGCGCTGTTGTGCAATCGAAGAACATCAACAGCCCGATGCAGACCACGCAGTCGAAATCCTCGGCAACTTCGTAATTCCGCAGATCCGCTTCAATGGCGATGACGGGCAGCGCTTCGGCAGCGGCGCGCTGTCGCAGGTGTTCGATCGCGGTAGGGCTGGCATCCAGCGCAACAACGGAACAGCCACGTTGCGCCGCTGCAATCGCCAGATTACCCAGCCCGCAGCCGAAGTCGAGCACGCGCCCGGTGAGATGCGGAAGGGCAGCCAACTCGAAGGGATTGAGCTGGAAGTCTTGACTCAGGACCTGCTGCCTGAATTGCCGGTCGAAGAAGCTGACGCTGTCACCGGTGTTCATGATTTTTTTCTACTGAAAATCGGATTGATCGGTAGCGAACAAACACAAGGATAGCGTCATGAATCAGACGCGAAAGCCGCCGATTGCCTGAAGCACGCGGTCGGAAAGCTGTTCCAGGTGCCTGGCTTCTTCCGCCACGCTGGCGACGGCGGTGCTGTTGTGCTCCGCCATTTTGGCAATTTCATCAACATAGCCGTTGATTTGCCGGCTGGTGTTCATCTGGTCCTTGACCGACTCGGCGATGCGATTGATTTCCTGCGAGGTGTGACTCACCGACTCATTGGTCTGGGCCAGTACACCGGCAACCTGATGTGCACGATCGGTACTTGCACGCAAGGCATTGCCACCGCTTTTGATGGAGCTTTCGACCTCGCTGGACTTGGCGCTGGCGGCGCTGGTGAGCCGTCCGATTTCATTGGCCGAGGCGGCGGACTTTTCGGCCAGTTTGCGTACCTCGTCGGCGACCACGGCGAAGCCGCGACCGGATTCGCCGGCGCGTGCTGCCTCAATGGCGGCATTCAGCGCAAGCAGGTTGGTCTGTTCGGCAATCTCGCGGATCTGCGTGGTCATCTGGAAGATCGCCAGGGTTGATTTGACGAATTCATCCACGGTGGTGGCGATCTGGGTGACAGCGGTATCCGCCGCGCCGATATCGCCGAGCATGGTGCGCAAGGCGGAGTCGCCCGCTTCGGCGTGCTCCTTGCTGCGGCGGGCGATCTGGTCGACTTCGCCAGCATTGGTCGCCACCTGGCTGATGTTGCCCGACATCGACTCCACCGCCGTCACCGCTTCATGCGTGAGGTGATTCTGTTTGTCGGTGCCGGCGACAATCTGGCCGGTGGCAGTGGCCAGCGTGTGGGCGGCATTGCGGACCTCGACGGCATTTTTCTGCACTGATTCCACCACCTGACGCAGTGCCGTGGCCATGCGGTTGAAGCTGTCGGCGACTTCAGCGAGTTCGTCGCGGGTGCCAAGATCGATGACGTGGCTAAGCTCGCCATCGGCCAGACGGCGGCCGCCCTGCATCAGGCGGTCCGTGCCGCGCAACATCGAAATATAGGACCCGACCGAGAGATAGCCGGCAACCAGCACACCCAGCGCAGCGAGCATCAGGTAGAGGTTGCGGCGTTCGAGCAATCTGGTTTCACGATTCTCGAGCAAGGCCTGCAAGGTATGCTCGGTGGCTTCCGTCAGTGCTGCCGTGGTGGCAACCACGGCGGCGGAATTCTTTTGAACCTCGCTGGCGCTGACCTTGATGTCGGAGCCGGCATAGAAGATCGAGTTTTCGGCGAAGATGCGCAGCGCCGCCAGTTCCTTTTCCAGCTGGGCAACCAGAGCATCGAGCTTGGCCTGGTGCATGGTGCCGGCGCTACCCTTGCGAAGGCTTTCGCGGACGCGGGCGACGTGTTCCTTGGTGTCCACCAGAAGTTTGTCGAGACGACCGATGTCGCCGGTATCGATTATCCGCATCTGGGCAATCAGGCTCGCGCGCAGGCGGAATTCAGCCAGCGTGCTCGACAGCGGCGGCATACGGTTAACCAGCACGTCATACAGGTAGTAGGTGGATAGCTCGGGGTTCAGGGTCAGTGCCGTGCTGTCGGCGGTCTGCCGCATATGGCTCGCCACCCGCGCCGCGAATCGCTGGTGCACCGTGCGTAGCTCCGGCGTCGAAGAGGCAATCAGCAGCGACTTGAGCAGGGCCCATTCCTTGGGCAGCGTTTCGGCGCTGGTTTTCAGCGCCTCATCGATGGGAGGTGCGGCAACCAGGGTCTGCACCTGTGCTTCGATGAGCTTTGCATGATCGGCGGCTTGCTGCTTTACTTCGGGGCTGGTCTGTCCGGCCGAGATCAGGCTGGTCGCAATCAGGTGCTCGTGGGTGGCATTTTCCAGCTTGCGGATCGGCACAATCAGGGCTGCACCGCCCAGTTCCTGGCGCGTCAGGGACAGGCTGAGGTTGTTGCTGAGTACGAACTGGGTCAGCAATCCGGCCAGCAGGATTCCACCAGAGGCGCCGACGACGACGTAGCGCGAGCCGATGCGCAGGCGGTTCATCAAGCGAACCGCAGGTTCAAATATCACGAGCATGAATGTCTCCTCGAGTGCTGCATTATCGGTAGCCCTTGGTGGCGACTCTGCCGAGCATGCTAATACAGGCCACTCTAGGCGATTGTCGTCGTGCCGACAATCCGGGTTTCCCGCAAAAGGGCGCGACGCTTTTTCCGGTGAAGCGGTCTGAGAAATGCGGTAAGCTGTATAAACATACAGCTATCAATCGACCCAAGTCATGATCTCTCTGCCGGCCTACGCCGAGCTTCATTGTCTTTCCAATTTCAGTTTCCTGCGCGGGGCATCTCACGCCGAGGAACTGGTGGCGCGGGCGGTGCGGCTGGGCTATACGGCACTGGCGATTACCGATGAATGCAGCTTTGCCGGTAGTGTGCGTGCGCATCTGGCGGCGCGCGAAGCGGCACTGCCATTGATTCACGGTATCGAACTGCGGCTGGTGTGCGGCATGAAGCTGGTGCTGCTGGCGCAGAACCGCGCCGGTTACGGCAATCTTTCCGCGCTGGCGACGCTGGGTCGCCGCCGTGCCGGAAAAGGCGCCTATCGTTTGACGCGCAACGATCTGGCCGGCTGGGATGGCGGCGGCGTGCCGGATTGCCTGGTGCTGTGGGTTCCCGCAAAAGTTATGCCTCCGGCGGAGCCGGGGGCGGTATCCCTTGCGGACGGCGATGGTGCGCTCTGCGCACCTGGGAATCCGCTTCGCGGGCAGGTGACGGCTATCCAAACCGCCGATGCACGCTGGCTGGCCGAATATTTCGCCGGCCGCGCCTGGATCGCTTTCGAGCGCCATCTGCGCCCAGACGATGCCGCGCGTCTGACGCAATTGCGCGCACTGGCGGCGACGACGCATCTGCCGCTGGCGGCAGCGGGCGACGTGCATATGCATGCGCGCTCGCGCCGGCCCTTGCAGGATGTAATGGCTGCCTTGCGACTCAATACCACGGTGGGCGAGGCCGGTCATGCGCTGTTCGCCAACGGCGAGCGACATCTGCGCTCGCGCCTCGCACTGGCGCGCCTGTATCCGCCAGAACTGCTGGCAGAGACGGTGCGCATCGCCAAGCGTTGCAGTTTCTCTTTCGACGAGCTGCGTTACGAGTACCCGGAAGAAGTGGTGCCCGCCGAAGAAACACCGGATTCCTGGTTGCGGCGACTGACCGAAGCGGGTCTCGCAAAACGCTATCCAGCGGGCGTGCCGGACAAGGTGCTGGTCCAGGTCGAACACGAACTGAAGCTGATTCAGGAGATGAATTACGCACCGTATTTCCTCACGGTTCACGATATCGTCGCCTGGGCGCGCGGACAGGGCATTCTCTGTCAGGGGCGCGGTTCGGCGGCGAATTCGGCGGTGTGCTACGCGCTGAATATTACCGAGGTCGACCCGGCGCGCGCCTCGATGCTGTTCGAGCGCTTCGTCTCGAAGGAGCGCAACGAGCCGCCGGACATCGATGTCGATTTCGAACACCAGCGGCGCGAGGAGGTGATCCAGTACATCTATGCCAAGTACGGACGCGAACGCGCCGCGCTGGCTGCCGCCGTGATCACCTATCGCACGCGCGGCGCACTGCGTGATGCGGGGCGGGCGCTGGGTTTTCCGCTGCCGGCGATCGATCGTCTTGCTGCCAACCTCGGCTGGTGGAAAAACCGCGAGGAACTGCCGCAGCGCTTTCTTGAAGCCGGGCTCGACCCGGAACAGCCGCAGGTGCGACGCTGGCTGGCCATTGCAAAAATGCTGATCGGCTTTCCGCGGCATCTGTCGCAGCACGTCGGCGGCTTCGTCATTGCGCGCTCGCGACTCGACCGCTTGGTACCGGTGGAAAACGCCGCCATGCCCGATCGCACCGTGATTCAGTGGGACAAGGACGACATCGACGCGTTGGGTCTGATGAAAGTCGATGTGCTGGCGCTGGGCATGCTCAGCGCGATACGTCGCATGCTGGCTGAAGTGGCGCGGCGGCATGGACGGCCCTTCGCGTTGAGCGATGTGCCGGCGGAGGACGCCGCCACCTACGCCATGGTTTCGCGTGCCGATACGGTTGGCGTGTTCCAGATCGAATCGCGCGCGCAAATGGCCATGTTGCCGCGTCTGCGCCCCGCGTGTTTCTACGATCTGGTGATTGAAGTCGCGCTGGTGCGACCGGGGCCGATCCAGGGCAACATGGTGCATCCCTACCTGCGGCGGCGGCAGGGCCTCGAGCCGGTGAGCTATCCCAGCGCGGCAGTGCGCGGCGTGCTCGAACGCACCCTGGGCATACCGATCTTTCAGGAGCAGGCGATGCAGATCGCCATTGTCGCTGCCGGTTTCACGCCCGGCGAGGCCGACCGCCTGCGTCGTGCCATGGCGGCGTGGAAGCGCCGGGGTGGGCTGGAACCCTTCCGCGAAAAACTGCTTAATGGCATGAAGGCGCGCGGCTATGCCGATGAATTTGCCGAGGCGCTGTACCGGCAGATTCAAGGTTTCGGCGACTACGGTTTTCCCGAGTCGCATGCGGCGAGTTTTGCCTTGCTGGTGTATGTCTCGTCGTGGCTCAAGTGCCACGAGCCGGCGGCTTTTCTGGTCGGCTTGCTCAACTCGCAGCCCATGGGTTTCTATTCACCCTCGCAACTGGTGCAGGATGTACGCCGCCGTGGCGTCGAGGTGCGGCCGGTGGATGTCATGCACAGCAACTGGGAAAGCACGCTGGAAATCGAAAATCCAGATGGCAAGCTCGCTTGCGTACGCCTCGGCTTGCATCAGGTGCGCAACTTCGCCTCGGCCGCAGGCGCGCGCATCGTCACGGCGCGGGAGCAGGCAGATTTTGCCGATCTCGCCGATCTGGCGCGGCGCGCCGAACTGGGTCAGGGTGATCTCGATGCACTGGCCGCCGCCGGAGCGCTGCAACATCTGGCCGGGCATCGCCGTCAGGCAGCGTGGGCCGCAGCCGCCGTGCCACGGCAAGGCGATTTGTTTACCGGCATCGCGTTGCGAGAAGAGCCGATTGCCTTCACCGCGCCGCGTGAAGGAGAAGACATCGCCGCCGACTACCGCAGTCTGGGCTTAACGCTCGGCCGCCATCCGCTGGCTTTGTTGCGCACACGATTGTCGGCCAAGCGCTATCTGTCGGCCATTGAGCTGCGCAACAGAGGTGACAACGCTCTGGTGCGCTGTGCCGGCATCGTCACTTGCCGTCAGCGGCCGGCCACGGCCAGCGGGGTCATTTTCATCACGCTGGAAGACGAAACCGGCAGCGCCAACGTGGTGGTGTTCAATGCATTGGCGTCTCGCCAGCGCCGACTTTTGCTCGGCAGCCGGCTATTGGGCGTGGCTGGACAGGTACAGGTGGTCGGCAAAGGCGAACACGCCGTGGTGCATTTGATTGCCAAGCGGCTGTTCGATCACAGCGAGTTGCTCGGATCGCTGGCGACAGCGAGCCGGAATTTTCATTGAGTCGGACGGTCGCCTGATTCAGAGCTAGGCCGGATTCCGGTCCAGCCAGCGCAGCAGGGTCGACAGCAGCAACTCGGGATCAACGGGTTTGATCAGAAAGTCATCCATTCCTGCCGTCATGCAGCGTGCCTTGTCTTCGACAAAGGCGTTGGCGGTCATGGCAATGATCGGTGTGTGCCGGTAGCCGGGCAGCTCACGGATCAGTTTCGTCGCCTCAAGTCCATCCACGTTCGGCATCTGCATGTCCATCAAGATGGCGTCATAGGCCGCTTCCGGTGCCATGGCAATGGCATCGGCGCCATCTTCGGCAACATCGACTTTGAGTCCGGCGTCTTCCAGTTGCAGCCTGGCAATTTCCCGGTTGATGGGTTCGTCATCGACCACCAGAATGTGCTTTCCGATATGCTCTTGCCGCCGGCCTGTGTCGATGCGGGATCGAGTGCGCGGCGTTGACGCCAGTGCGCTCTTGAGTTTCTTCAGCCTCGCCGTGAACCAGAATGTGCTGCCGGCTCCCGGTGTGCTCTCGACGCCGACCTTACCCCCCATCAGCTCCGCCAGTCGCTGTGTAATCGCAAGGCCCAGGCCGGTTCCGCCATACTTGCGCGTGGTCGAACTGTCGGCCTGTTCGAAAGCGCTGAACAGGCGGGATACCGCTTCCGGCGCAATGCCGATGCCGGTATCTTCGACAGCGAAGCTCACCAGCACGGTATCGGTGGTTTCTTCCTGAATGTTGGCATGCAGCGTAATGCTGCCGGCATCGGTGAACTTGATGGCGTTGGTGGCGTAGTTGAGCAAGGCCTGCTGCAGGCGCGTCGGGTCGCCGTGAAGACCGGATGGAAAAGGCACGCTTTTTATTTGCAGATTGATACCCTTGGCCTTGGCGCGTTCGGAGAGGATGGAGATGACGTTGCCCATCAGGCTGCTCAAGGTAATCGGGACCTCCTCGAGCACGAATTTACCGGACTCGATCTTCGAGATATCGAGGATGTTGTTGATGATCGACAGCAGATGGTCTGCCGCCATGTCGATCTTGTCCAGTCGCTCCTGCTGTTTGGGTGTTACGCCGTCTCGACGCAGGATATGCGCCATGCCGATGATGCCGTTCATCGGGGTGCGAATTTCGTGGCTCATGTTGGCCAGAAAAGAGCTCTTGGCGAGATTGGCGGCTTCAGCTTCTTCTTTGGCCGTGGTGAGCAGGCGGTTGGCGATTTCCAGATCGGTGGTGCGATCGCGAACCCGTTGCTCGAGTTCGGTGTTGAGCATGCGAATCTCGGCTTCCGCCTTTCTGCGTGCCGTGATGTCGGTAAATGTGTTGACGTAGTGGCTTATCACGCCGTCATCATCCTTTACGGCCGTGATCATGAGCCAGGCAGGATAGGTCTCGCCGCTCTTGCGCCGGTTCCAGATTTCGCCCTGCCAGGTTCCGCTGTGACCGAGACTCTTCGCCATATTGGCAAAAAATGCGGCGTCATGTTGACCGCTATCAAGCATGTTCAGTGTCTGGTCTGCGGCGTCTTCGGCGCTGAAGCCGGTAATGCTGGAGAAGGCCCGGTTGACCCTCACTATGACACCCTGGGCATCAGTTACCGCGATGCCCTCCTGTGACTCGAATGCCGTCGCGGCCACGCGCAGTTCTTGCTCGGCCAGCTTCTGCTGGGTGATATTGCGCCCGGTGCCCTGATAGCCGGTGAAACGGCCCGATTCGTCAAACAAGGGTTCACCGTTGATGCTGTACCAGCGCAATTCTCCACTATTTCCGATGATGGGATATTCAAAATTCTTGAACGGCAAATGGGCTTCAAGCATGGCGCGGTGTGGTGCCCATTGTTCCGGCTTCAGATCAATATCGAGTTCCCAGCGGGTTCTGCCCAAGGAATCACTGGGCGGCGTGAAGTCCGCGGCAAACGCTCCCGAAAAGTCCACGAACCGAAACTGCGCGTCCTGCTGCCAGAACCAGTCGGATGACAGACTCGACAGCGCCTGAAAGCGCTTTTCGCTTTCTTTCTGGGCCAGTTCCGCGCGCTTGCGCTCGGTAATGTCCTGGGAGGTGCCCACTCTGCGCACGGGATTGCCATCAGGATCAAATTCCCACTCGGAAATTTCGCTGATCCAGTGCACCTGCCCATCCACCACGATGCGGTGCTCAAAATTGAAATGGGATCGAGATTCATAGGTTGTCCGCAAAGCATCGAGCACATGTTTCCGATCATTGGGGTGTACAAAGTTGATAAATTCCTGACGATTGCTCGTACTTCCGACGGCGAGGCCGTAGATGCGGCAGGTTTCGGCGGACAAATGCAGCGTGTCGCTGGCGATGTCATATGCCCAACTGCCAATGTGTGCGACTTCTTGCGCACGGTTCAGATCGTTTTCACGAGCCTGCAGTTCGGTGGTGCGCCGAGCAAGGTCTTCACTCAGACTGATGACCTCATTCAGCCGCCGACGGTATGAGCGGACGAGCGAATGGATCAGAATTACTGAAAAAATGACGGCCAGAGTTTGAACGAGGAATGGAAATACCAGGGCATTGGGCGGCGGAGTCGGTAGTGCTCCCCTTGATTCCGCCAAAAAGAAAGCCAGGCAAACCGCGACGGTGAGTCCGCCGAGCGCGGTGCCGAAGCCAGGCCCGAGCCGCCACCCCGCCAGGATGATGATCAGCGGATAGAGGAAGACGACATTCGAGTGTAGACCACCCGAAAAAAAGGAGACAATTGTTACGTATGTCCAGGCACCGTAGATCAGCAGAAATGAGGCCGCTTTGATTTTGCCGCGCCACAAAAGAAGCCAGACGACAGTGGCCATCAGCAAAAGACACGACGTACCCAGACCTTTTACTGTCCAATAGAGTTCCGGCGCGACGAGCAAGAGAATCGCCAGATAGGCAAGCGAACCAAGCAAAAGAAAGCCACCCGCTATGCGAGGAAAGGCCGGTGCCTCTTCCCAGTAAGTCGGGATGATACTTTTCGCCCGGCTGGCTTTCGATTCGCCTTTTGGCGATTCCATCAGTTCTCCCGTGGCGGCTTTTTGGGAACAGCAAAAAGCAGATTTTGGCGGCACAAATCCGCCACCAAGAGACTATAGCTTAAGTAATATTGGCATTGTGGAATTTATTTGAAATGGATTACGCCGGAACGCTTTATTCCGGAAACCTGGCCGAATTCCTTCGGCATGTTGCCGTGTTGCCATCGCCGAGTTTTTTCGGCGGGCAGTCGCATGTCGATGATGGCGGCTGTAACTGTAACAGGATCGAAAGCGAGGGTCGCAGGCCTCAATCGTCGCCCTGGAAAATGCTGCCGAGAATGCCGCCTTGCTCGCCACCCGAACCGCCACCGCCCTTGCGCATTGGTGCAGCGGCAAAAATGCGTGACGCCAGACGGGCGAATGGCAGGGATTGCATCCAGACCGTACCCGGGCCGCGCAGCACGGCAAAGAACAAACCTTCGCCACCGAACAGGGCCGTCTTGATGCCGCCGACAAACTGAATGTCGAAATCGATGTTGGGCGTGTAGGCCACGACACAACCGGTATCGATCCGCAGGGTTTCACCCGGAGCCAATACTCGCTCGATCACGGTACCGCCGGAATGAGCGAACGCCATGCCGTCGCCATCAAGTTTCTGCATGATGAAGCCTTCGCCACCGAAAAATCCGGCGCCGAGCTTCTTCTGGAATGCAATGCCGAGCGATACACCTTTGGCCGCGCAAAGAAAGGCATCCTTTTGGCAGATCATGGTGCCGCCATATTTCTTTAGATCGAAGGGAATGATCTTGCCGGTATAGGGTGCGGCAAAGGCGACGCGTTTCTTGCCCTGACCCTTGTGGGTGTACACCGTGGTGAACAGTGATTCGCCGGTAATCAGGCGCTTGCCGGCGCCGACCAGTTTGCCGAACAGACCGGACTGTTGTGCCGAGGCATCGCCGAACACGGTATCCATGACGATGCCGTCTTCCATGTACATCATGCTGCCGGCTTCGCCCATGGCGGCCTCGCCCGGATCGAGTTCGATTTCGACAAACTGCATGTCGTCACCGTGAATGAAATAGT
>JAIPCF010000038.1 GCA_021738385.1 Sulfuritalea sp.
CCGAGTTTTCTTGCCGTATCACCAGCGCCGAGTTTTCTTGCCGTATCACCAGCGCCGAGTTTCGCGCCCTACGCATTGCGTCGGGCGCGGCGACTGTAGGCAGTCGCTGCGAGTCCAATCACTCAAGCTGATCCCATGCCGACCCATATTGCCGGAGTGCGTTTGAAAAGAAACAGGAAGCGCGACTTACGTCGCGAGTGGCTGCCTATCGGCCAATCCGGCCATTGGCCATTCGCTCAGTATGGGGCCGCAGTCCTGCGGTAAGCCGTCCTTCGGCTTCTGATGATCCCGAACGGCAGCTTCACTATTCGGCGAACAAGTGCTCCCGACCCAAAGCTGTAGTACGCGACATCGGAAAGCAGACCCTTGCGTTTGAATTAGGCGTCGCCTTGCCGCAGTTCAGCCAAGAATGAGCTTTGTGACGTGCTCAGTCATTAGCTTGCCGCGTTGTGCGAGGAACTCCGTGTATGTAGCTTTGCCGTAGTCAAAGACCGACGGAGCGGGAAGAAGGTTCGATGCGAAAACACTGTCGCAATTACTGCCCAAGGACGCGCAGAGGGGGGGCACGTACTTTGACGGCGGATTGTCCGAGATTGTCTTGTTCGAAGAAGACGTGAGCATCACAATATTCCCCAGCACGTTAGACGAGTCACCTTCGCCGATGGCCTTGAGATAGGCGCGAGGAAAAACGTGGTGGTACTCCTTCTTGTTGTATGAAGATAGGGCGTGCTGTACGTCCACGTTCATTCCGTTGGGTAGGTTCCGTGGAGCAGCGGCGGCAAGCGCGAGGATGAACGCACGCGAGCGGGAAACGTTGCTCTTGAATTGTGTCTTGCCCCATTCCCCGGGTTGCGGAACGGAGCCGAACTGGTCGGCTTCGCCTATGCCAGAAAGGACGTATCCTGCGACGTTTTCCAGGTCCTTCGAAACAAAGTTCTCTCCGCCAACCTTATATCTCTCGCCGAATGACGCGCGCCAAAACCACTGGCGCAATCGAGCTGACTGTTCCGCGGTGAGGTGTTTAGTCTCGCGGAAGATGTAGGTAGTGACGATGAGCACGGCTTCGTACGACAAGAAGTCCCAACTGTGGATCTTGAACTGAGTGCTAAGTGCATCGACTGCATGTTGAAGGGCTGCCTCTGTCTTAGAGGCAAGCGCATCAATCTGAGCGGTACTAAGATTTCGAAGCTCGCGCAATGCCTTGTCCTGAATGGAACCAAGATGAACGGCTGACACCGACTTGAGAATTGTGGAGCGTTCCGTCTCCCCATAGCCTTTGGCTTCAATGGAAGTGAGGATCGCGCTGACCTTTTCGTTGAGATCGAAATCCTCTGCCCATGTTGCGGCGACCATAAGGTCGTAGGTCGATAGCCGAGTGCCAGAGCTGTTGATTCTTTCGAAGATTGGACAAACCTCGTCGATCGTGAGGTCCTTCAGTGTGACTACCGGCAGTTTGTACTGAGTGAAAGCTGCGATCAGTTCATCAAGCCTCTTTTGGAGTAGTTGCGCGTTTGGGCTCGATAACAGCGAGGTTCGGAAGTTCAACAAGCTCGTTGTGTTGAATAGCTTTCGGAGAGGGAAGACGTCCGGCTTAACGGCGCCAACCTTTAGCTCGACAAATTCTTCTTGGGAGAGGTCGTACCCGGCTTTATAGCCGGGGGCATCCTCGGGGGCGCCCAAGCAGGAATAGATCACGGTGAGGCGCTGCTGACCGTCTAGGACATAGTGAGTTGGTGTGAGGTCATCGGTCTTGGGCAGTTGAAATACGCCGATGTCGCGCGCAGCGTGGAGCTTGTCTTTTGTCTTCCAGAGAAGAAGACTCCCAATTGGATAGCCATTGGCAATAGAGTCGAGGAGATCCAACGCTTGGTCATCTTTCCAGACGAACTTACGCTGGAACTGCGGGATCTTGACCTCGCCCTTCTTGATATCTGCCACCAATTGAGTGAAGTAGGCCGTCTCCGTACTAAGTTGCGAAGAGATGTCTGCTTTCATGCGCGGGGTCCTGACAAAGAGGTTAGCGCGAATGTAGTGCGCCGGTGGTTTCGGAATTGATATTAATGCTAGGCATTATGTCCTTGGAATTCATGCTGTGGCAAGGATTTCCAGTTTTCCTGCGTCTCTATATTGATGCTATACGCCAGACAGCCTTCGGCGCTCTCCAACGGCCAATGTCCGCTACAGGAAGAATCGGCCTATGACCGCTTCTGGCCGGCAGCACGTATTGAGCATCGTGCCAGAAAGCAGTCGCACGATGTAGCTGGGCGACCGCAAAATGCTGAAGGCTAGATTTCAGTGTATTCATCCACGATTGGCTCGCGCAGGAGGCACAGACCAGCGGCCACCTTCAACGAGCAGGTATGCTAATGGCCAATGCGTAGTGAACGAAGCGGCCTGCATCCGTCTATCGGCGCTCACGCGCGGTCAAATGACTAATCAATTCCAGGTTCTCATGCCATGAGTGCGCTGTTGTTACCCTTCGCAAGGCGGATTGCGGATTCGAATTTGGTTTCTCCTGACGAGGTGCCTCGTGGTGCTGGCTGCAATTGTCTATGTCCTGGCTGCGACAGACCCGTAATAGCGCGGCAAGGCACGGAGCGAGAGTGGCATTTCGCTCATGCCAAGGGTGGCGCTTGCCAACATGGCTACGAAGTTTCCGTCCACGAGATCGCCAAGCAGATGATTCGGCATCGCCGCGAACTATTGCTGCCGGCTCTCGATGCCGTGATATCCGCGACTGATTCATTTGGCCTGCTCATTGAGGAGCGGATGCATGTTCTGAACGCCAAAACAGTGCATCTCGACCAATGCAAGACAAGTCAAAAACGGGATGAGGTCACCGCAGACGTCGCTGGAAGAGTTGCGGATCGAGAAATTCTCGTGGAGATCACCGTTTTCCACCGGCTTATGCCAGAAAAACGCGACCGATTGATTGCCACCGGGATCTCGTCTATGCAGATCGATCTTGGCGAATTCAAAGTTTCGCAAGCGACTCGCGCCAAAATAGAAGTCGCGCTATTTGAAAATACGATGAACCGCCACTGGCTAAATCATCCGCGCATGGAACAAGCTCGGCGAGAGGCCCAGACTAAGCTAGACGCCAAATTGGAACAACGCAGGGCGGAGTGGCAACTGGCAGAGGAAAAGCGTCTGGAGGAGCATTCCAAGAGGCGACAAGAACTCGCCGAGTTTCAGTTCGCGCGACCATCTCTACTTGACAAACCAGCGGAGTCCATTGCTTCCCATAGGCCGCTTCTTGGGACCGAAGCAATGTGGCGTGCATCGCTGCCCACTCAAGAAAATGTATACCGAGCCAGCCAATCGTTATCTGCCCGAACCGGATTGGATATCGCCATCGTGAGGGCGGCCACTAATACGATCACCAGCCGCGGCCAATTGGCTACGACCACACCAACTAACTTGGCTACTGAATGGGCAGCAGCACTCAACTTGCCCGAAGATGAGATATTCAGGTTATTAAGCGAAGCCGGCTACATCTTGATCTGATGGCACATAGTGCTGGACGTGGTGTCGGTCCAGTCCTTGGCCTCAACGGCCATTGACCTGATCGGCGATATCGGGCGGCAATGTGCCGGTAACTCGCCGTACAGCTTCAACCGGCGCTGAACGACAGCTTCTTCGTCCGGCGAATTCGTGCTCTCGACCCAAACCGGGAATTGGTGGATTGAAAATGCAGACGTTCAGGAGACTACCCAACTCGAACATCTGCTGCAATTTCCTTCCTACCGTTCGATCCCTTCACAATAAGTCCAATGGTTTGTCATGAAATTTGGCGTATTCGCCCAAGCGGGCAACTGGGTCAATAAGAAACCGCTTGTTTTCAATACGTGCCAAATTGGCGTCGAGGAGCCTGTGTAGATCGGCCCGCAACAGCACACCGTCGGTCAGACTATTGTCAGTGCGCCAGCTACGTCCAGGCAAATGGGCAGCGTCAAGGACGGCCATCACGGTGGCACCGGATACGACACATCTCCAGCCGTAATGATTCCCTAAACTGAGCCGGAACGCCTGCTGCTTCATACGTCTCTCGATCTCGATGGTCACCTTCTTGACGGCGGGGCCCGATAGGCCGTCGAACTTCGGTTGCACTGCCGAGGTCTTGGTAAGCGGATCACCTGCGGCCAGTTGAGATAGCTCAACCTGGCGGGTAAGCACCACTGCTACGCATTCGGCGCCCCCAATCATTCGGTTATCTTCGAACCATAGCGTTGGAGACTTTGTATTCCTTGCGCGAACCGGCCAATGGCGCAACTGTTCTTTATAGGCTGCATCGACATCGTCGATCGCGAGAGCAACCCAGTTGGCGAGGGTACCATCACCTCCCATATGTACGAAAAGCGCGTGCGATGCTCCTGCGCTCTTGATCCTCTCGATCCTTTCCTTTACGAATGTTTCGAAGCGGTTATCAGGCAGGTCTTGGCCGGCCTCACCCGAAAACAGGCCGAACTGAATGGCGGACATCTGTCGGGAGCCGGTCCAGCCTTGTTTTAGCCAGAAACGCAATGTCTGACCGCTTGCATCTTCCGCATCGGCAAACTTTACGGCACCGACCCGGACAATGCGGATATTGACAAATCCGTTGACACGCAAAACTTCAGGAATCATCGCAAGAACCAGTTCCTCATTCGCGTAGGACTGTTTGCCGCGCGCCTTTCCCTTTGACATAGTCGTCTCCTCCCAACCTGCGCAAATCTTACCCTCACGAGTCAAAGCATGGTGACGGGATACAATCAGCTGCCCGTGAGTAGTCGCACTGGGTGACAGCTCAGCTCAGATTGCTGCTGTTGAAACATCCGGGCGAGGACTGTCGGTAGTGGGTCGAGAGCACGAATTCGCCGGACGCAGAAGCTGTCGTTCAGCGCCGGTTGAAGCTGTACGGCGGGTTACCGGCACATTGCCGCCCGATACCACCGATCACGTCAATGGCCGTTTCAGGCCGACAAGCCGCCGTCCCACCAGCGCCGACTTTTTGTCCAATGCGGCCCCATGAGTTGGGCTAGGGCTTTCCCGCGAGCGAAACGGGTCAGAGTGAATTTGGATCTCCTATCACTCTGCGCCCTGCCAACACGTATTGAATTGAGTTTGATGTAGCGTATGCAGGCGCAAGGGCAGGTGTCGACAATCAGCGATGTACTTCGGCGGTTTGACAAAGAGATGGCCTGTCCGCTCCCAGTGTGCGCAACAACCTGCGGCTGGCTGATTGCGGTCGCCTGCCCCGGTTCCACCGCGTGGCCTCCCAGCAGCTAGAATGGTCTTCGCAACTGCGTGGCCGCTGCAACAAGAGCTGCGCTTTTTTTGTCCATTCCCCAGGAGACGCAGTGAAAAATCCAGCCAGAATTCTCGCCCTTCTCGCCGCAGCCTGCATGATCACCAGCCTGCCGGCAGCCGCCGAAACACGCATTACCTACAAGTCGGCAAAAACCGGCTCGTCCTATTATCAGATGGGGGTCGAGATCGCCGAGGCGATGAAGGCCGGCACCCAGGGCGGCGTCATCGTCACCCTCGAAGAAAGCCAGGGTTCGACGCAGAACGTCATGGAAGTCAAGGCGCGTGGCGCCGACTACGTATTCACCACGCCGCCGGCGCTGATCGACATGGCGCAGACCGGCAAGGGGCCGTTCAAGGACAAGACCGATCCGAAGTTCGCCACCATTCGTGCGCTGTTCCCGATCCCCTCGCTGACCATGCATTTCGTGGCGCGCGCCGACAAGGGCATCAAGACCCTGGCCGACCTCGCCGGCAAGACCGTGCTGCTGGGCAAGGGATCGTTTGGTGCCACCGAAGGCGAAAAGTACATCAAGCTGTTCGGCCTGGAAGGCAAAGTGAAACTGGCCAATGCCGAACTCTCCAACGCCGTGGCCGCGCTGAAGAACGGCCAGATCGATGCCTTCGTCACTGCCGGCTCATGGCCGGCGCCCAATGTCATCGAAGCCGCCGCGTCGACGCCCATCACGGTGATATCGCTGAGCGACGAACAGATCGCCGCCACCAAGCGCGCCAGCCTGACGATCCCGGCCGACACTTATGCCGGACAAAAAGAGCCGATCCACACGACCTCCCTGCCGGTGGTGGCGTACGCGACGACCGCGATGAGCGACGACACCGCCTACGCACTGACCAAAACCTTCTGGCAGCAGAAGGCGGCGCTGAGTTCGAGTGCGGCCTGGTGGAAGGGCGTCGATCAGTCGCTGATGGCCACCATCACCGGCAAGATTCATCCCGGCGCCATCCGCTACTACAAGGAAGCGGGATTCAAACTGACGCCGGCGCAGATGTAATTCAGCGCCCTGTCGTCCGGGTGCCCGCGCATCCGGACGACGCGTTTTACATTTTCCGGATTGCCACCGGCTCCCCTCATGTTGCAGCCGCTTTCTCGCCTGTTCTGGCCGATCTGGGGCGGCGTCAGCCTGGTCTTTCATCTCGGGCTGATCTTCTACGGGCTGGTGCCCAATCTGGTCAGCCGTCCACTGCACATGGCGCTGGCGCTGCCGTGGATATTCGTGTTTGCCGCCAAAACCCGCGCCGCACGCTGGTCCGGCGCCACGCTTGCCACGGCGGGCATGGCGGCCTGCCTCTGGATAGCCGTCAATCACGACAGGCTTGACGACCAGTACGGCTTTCTTGAAAACAACGGGCAACTGGCTATTGCCATTGGCCTGCTGCTGGTGGTGCTCGAAGGCGCGCGCCGCGCCATCAACTGGCCGCTGCCCTTCCTGGCCCTGCTGGCACTGATTTACGGGCTGGCCGGTCAGTATCTGCCGGGCCAGTTCGGTCATTCGGGCACGCCGCTGTACAGTTTCCTCGGCACCCTGACCATTGCCGAAGGCGGCATCTGGGGCGGCCTGACCGGCATCTCGGTCGGCATCGTGGCGATCTTCGTCATCTTCGGCGCCGTGCTCAACGCCGGCGAGGCCGGTCAGGGTTTCATGAATATTGCCGCTGCCGCAGCGGGACGTCTCACGGGCGGGGCGGCGAAGGTCTCGGTGGTGTCGTCCGCGCTGTTCGGCTCGATCTCCGGCTCGGCGTCGGCCAATGTGGCGTCTACCGGCGCCATCACCCTGCCGGCAATGATCAAGCTTGGCTACCCGAAACACCTCGCCGCCGCTGTCGAGGCGGTGGCCTCTTCGGGCGGGCAGATCATGCCGCCGCTGATGGGCGCCGGCGCCTTCGTCATGGTCGAGCTTACCGGCGTGCCGTATACCGGCATCATGGCCGCTGCCATCCTGCCGGCCATCATCTATTTCGTCGCGGTCTGGTTCGGCATCAACGCCTACAGCAAGCGCTACGTGCTGCAAGGCATCGCCGACGAGGACAAGCCGGCGCTGCGCGATGTGCTGATTACCTCGACCTTCTTCATGGTGCCGTTTGCGATCCTGATGTGGGGCATGTTCGGCGCCGACCTGACGCCGCAATACGCCGCCTGTCTGGCGATCGTGGCCGGAGCGCTGATGCTGGCGGTCAATGCGCAACTCGACTTTGACTGGCGACGCACGCTCGGTCGGCTGGAAAACGCGATGATCGCCGCCGGCTCGCAGGTGGCCACCATCGCCGCGATCATTCTCTGCGCCTCGATCATCATCGGCGTGCTGGCCGTCACCGGCCTCGGCGTCAAGATCACCTCGGTGATTCTCTCCGGTTCCGGCGGCCTGCTGTGGCCATCGCTGGCGCTGACCGCGCTGGCCTGTCTGATCCTCGGCATGGAAGTGCCCACCACCGCCGCCTACGTGATCTGCATATCGGTGGCCGGGCCGGCGCTGACCAGGCTGGGCCTGGAACCGCTGTTGGCACATCTGTTCGTGTTCTGGTTCGCGCTGCTGTCGACCATCACGCCGCCGGTCTGCGGCGCCGTGTATATCGCTGCCGGCATGGTCCAGGAAAACTGGCTGAAAGTCGCCGTCACGGCGATGTCGCTCGGCCTCGGCCTGTACATCGTGCCTCTGGGCATGATCGCCAACCCGGTCCTGATTCAGCTCACCACCCATCCCCTGATGGCGCTTTTCGCCTTCGCAAAAATGGCCGTCGGCCTTGCCCTGATTTCCGACGGACTCATTGCCCCGTCAACTTTGCCGCCTACCGTCCTCAAGCTGCTGCTCGGCTTCACCCTCATTTTTGGCGGGCTGTTCGTCGGCTGAGGGCTCTGCCGGTTGCCGGCGACAATGACCGGCTGCCTGATGCCGATTTTCAGCATCGAGCAATGGATCATTCGGGCGGATAATGGAACACATATTGTTCAATTCCGGCGTGCCGGGATTCAGCCAGGAGAAGGATCGTGAAAGACATCATTTGGAGCAAGATACTGAGCGTCGGCGTCGACGAAATCGATGAGGACCACCGCAAGCTGGTGACCGTTTTCAATATCCTCAATCATGCCGTGGCGGACGGGGAATCAGCGGAATACCTGGCGGCGGTGCTGGACGA
The DNA here is from genome assembly GCA_021738385.1 of Sulfuritalea sp. Taxonomy (GTDB): domain Bacteria; phylum Pseudomonadota; class Gammaproteobacteria; order Burkholderiales; family Rhodocyclaceae; genus Sulfuritalea. Next base: position 8,440 of record JAIPCF010000038.1, read on the forward strand.
ACTGATCCATTGCACGGTGTGGCATTTCAGCCACGAAGAGCGGCTGATGCTGAAACACGACTACAAGGGAATCGCCGAGCACAAAGCCGAACACCAGGATTTGATCAAGGCCGCGAAGGAGTTGCAGCAGAAGATCCTGCACGCCGACTCCGCCGTGGCGGAAGAAAATATCGTGTTTCTGGAGCACTGGCTAACCGAGCACATTTTTACTTCGGATATGCGGCTGGGCGCTTTTCTTGCGCGTGCGATCTAGGCAGCACGCGGCTTCGCAAGGTAAAGCCGGTCTACCTCATGCTGACCCCTTTAGTTTGATGGATAGTTGATTTTCGCTTCTTCTTGCCTGCCCAAACGTGTCAGAACATCTGGAAGGCAGCCTTCTGCTTTCGGGTTTACTTTCTCGCGACCGATGACGCGATACTCCTGACGCTTACTCTTGAAATAGCTTTCCAAAGCCCGAACGCTGACATAGCCGTTATCGATGTATTTCTCGTAGGACTTGGCCATCGGCATCAGATTCGGTTTCACGAACTGCGTCGGCAGCTTCTCGAATGGGGTTCTGTTCCATTCGCCGTGTTCGTAGCGATAAACGAGATAGGGCGGATTGGGGCAGTCCCAACGGTTGTAGTCCGCGACGGTGTACGCACTCAGCACGTAATACGGCACCCGCTGGTCGAAATCGAGCATATAGGGTTGCAGGCCATCCATCATCCGCCAGCGGATACGCTCGCCGGTATCGGGATGCGTGAAGGCCAGTTCCTGCCCGATCTCCATGCGCATGTTGAGCGTTCTACTGTGCGGTCCTTGCTCGGAATAACGGTCGACGACGATCACGCGTCCATCCGTGAGCGGCGCTTCCTGCTTCCATTCGAGCGTGCGGCCTCCATCGCAAGCCGAAAGTCCGGACGCAACGACCAGAAGAATCCATGTATTGACGGATAACGCACGTCTTCGGGTTAAAAGGGTCAGTGTTAAAGGGGTCAGCATCACTTTCTTCTTCATTTCTCTCTCCTCAAAATCCAAATCCGGTTTGGTCTTCCATCCCGTCCGTTGCGTCTGCCCTTCCCGCCGGGCGTCCTCGCGTGGCATGGGTTCGTCGCACTCCCACTTTGGCGCAGATGCGATCGGCGAAGCGGTCATCGCCCAGCGGCTGGTTTTGTGCCAAGGCCAGCCGGATGTCGCCGATCGCCTCGTCGTCGAGTTCCGATCGGAACAGCGCGCGATAGCTGGCCAGACGCTCGTCGGGGTTGTAACCGAGGTGCTGATACAGGGGGTGGATCGTGAGCCTTTCGTCGGTCTGCCCCAGGCCGTTATGCCGGTAGCTTGACCAGCGGTAGTGCGCGGGGTCGCTGACCATGCCGGCACGCACCGGATTGAGTTCGATGTAGCGCATGCAGGCGAACAGGTAGGTTTCGGCTTGCACGATGCTGGACTTGTAGCGACCTTCCCACAGGCTGCCGCTGCGCTGGTAGGCGCGGTTGATGTACTGGACGTAGCGCCGGCCGAGGCACTGCATCAGCTTGGCGGGCCCGTCGCTGTGTTGCGGGGTAATCAGCAGATGGACATGATTGGTCATCAGGACGTAGGCGTGGATGACGCAGTGCCAATCGGCAGCCGACTTCTGCAGCCAGTGGAGGTAACAGTGATAGTCCTCCTCGGCAAAGAAGCACGGCTCTCGATTGATGCCTCGCTGGACGAGGTGCATCGGGATTTCGGCAAGATGAATTCGTGGGCGGCGTGGCATGCGTGTTCAGCTCGAAACTAATTCGATGCTGACCCCTTTAAACACAGCCATTAGGAGCGTCAATACTGTTTACTGGGGACGCGACATAAACTCCTGTTGAAAATTGCATGTATTCAAATGGGGTAGGCATGGTAGTTCTCCAAAATAGATGTGTTCTTTGAATAAATTTTTTACTAGCCGCATACCTTGCGCGCCGGTCCGACTTGCATTAGCGCCCGCCGGTAACCTCCAGAATTTCTGAGTTAAAGGGGTCAGCGTCACATTCTTTTTTGTTAAAGGGGTCAGCATCACATTCCTTTTCATTTCTCTCTCCTCAAAATCCAAATCCGGTTTGTTCTTCCATCCCGTCCGCTGCGTCTGCCTTTCCCGCCGGGCGTCCTCGTGTGGCATGGGTACGTCGCACGCCCACTTTGGCGCAGATGCGCTCGGTAAATCGGTCATCACCCAGCGGCTGGCTTTGCGCCAGGGCCAGCCGGATGTCGCTGATGGCCTCGTCGTCGAGTTCCGAGCGGAACAGTGCGCGATAGTTGGCCAGACGCTCGGCGGGGTTGTGACCGAGGTGCTGATACAGGGCGTGGGTCGTGAGCCTTTCGTCAGCCTGTCCCAAGCCGTTATGCCGGTAGCTGGACCAGCGGTAGTGCGCGGGGTCGCTGACCATGCCGGCACGCACGGGGTTGAGTTCGATGTAGCGCATGCAGGCGAACAGATAGGTCTCGGCTTGCACGGCACTGGACTTGAACTAAAGGGGTCAGCATCACATTCCTTTTCATTTCTCTCTCCTCAGAATCCAAATCCGGTTTGTTCTTGCATCCCGTCCGCTGCATCTGCCTTTTCTACCGACGAATGAGGCCACTCCCGATCCAATTCGCCGTCCCGGAATCTGTCTGCCGGGAACTCTGCTTCGCCGTCCCGCCAGCGCCGACTATTTGGCGCTTTGCCCGAAACTCTGGACGATTCCCCATTCGCGGCGTAAAGTAAGGATTCCTTACTATCCACATCCTCCACTGCCATGCTTGCCAAACTGACCTCGAAGAACCAATTGACCCTGCCGAAGAGCATCACGGCTGCCGTCGGCACCGCGGAATACTTTGATGTCGAAGCCAGCAACGGCCGCATCGTGCTGACGCCGGTGCGCATCCAGCGCGGCGATGCGGTGCGCGCCAAGCTCGCCGAGCTTGGCCTGCAGGAACAGGACACGGCCGATGCCGTGGCATGGGCGCGGCGGGCTGCTGCCGGAAAGCCTGCGCGCAAGAAATGAAGCGGCCGCTGCGGGTGGTGATCGACACCAATCTGGTGCTGTCGGCGCTGGTGTTCGCAGGCGGTCGCCTCGCACCCCTGCGTCTGGCCTGGCAGGCGCAGCGTGTGCTGCCGCTGGTGTCGCGAGCCACCGCCGCGGAATTGATGCGCACCCTGACCTATCCCAAGTTCAAGCTGGCAGATCATGAGCAGGAAGAATTGTTGGCGGACTACCTTCCCTATTGCAAGACAGTGCGTATTCCGTCTCCGCCGCCGGCCACGCCGTCCTGTCGGGACCCGTTCGATGTCGCCTTTCTTGAACTGGCGCTGGCGGGAAAGGCCGATGCCCTGGTGAGTGGCGACAAGGATCTGCTGAGTCTTGCCGGGAAACTGGCCTGCCCGGTCCTCACTGCGGAGCAGCTTTTGACTGGACTCGGCATCGAAGGCTGACCAGTTCGCTTCGGCTCCCATTCCGCGGTCCCGAATTGGCAGTCCGTGCTTCACAGTGGCAGCCTGTCCCTTGTCGTCGGTTTCGCGCATTCCGTCGCCGCCGTGTTTGCGCCACCCTGAGCGCTTTCACATCCTTGATTCTTTCGTTCTCGCGTCCGCCGGCACGCGGGTACGGACAAGTTTGGCGTCTGCGAATTCGTGTGGAATCCGGGTAAGGCCGGCGGGAATGACACAGGCTCTTGACAGTACGTACAATTGTACATACGATCATTCGATGAGAGTCGAGTTCGATCCGAAGAAAGCCTTAAGCAATCTGAAGAAACACGGCGTGTCGTTTGAAGAGGCGGCTTCGTGTTTGCTCGATCCACTCGCCCTGGTAAGAAGCGATCCCGACTCGCGGGGTGAAGTTCGCTTGATTCTGCTGGGAATGAGTCATGCAGGAAGGCTGTTGACGGTTTGTTATACCTAGCGCGACGACGAATTGATCCGCGTGATCTCCGCTCGCAAGGCAACCAGAAAAGAGGTGACGAGCTATGCGTAAAGACTATGATTTCAGCAGTGCGAAACGTGCTAAAGACGTGCCACATTTGGCGAAGCTGCAAACCGAGATGGCGGGTAAATCGCGCGTTACGATGCGTGTGGATAATGCGGTGCTGGCCGTATTCAAGGCGCGTGCCGAGAGCAGCGGCGGCAACTATCAGACGATGATGAATGAGGCCTTGAAACAGTATGCGCTGGGTTTGACGGTGGCCGAGGTGGTGCGTGAAACCATTCGCGAGGAAATGCGCTCCGTTTGACTCGGGCCGGCAACGCCTCGAATTCCCCGTCCCGGGCTCGATCCGGGAACGCATTGTGAAGGTGGGTTGGAGCACGTTCTTGCCGCTCGTCACCTCTTCCGCAAACTCTCGCTGCCGTGCTGCAGCAGTGCCTAAAGGGGACGGCGTCACATTCCTTTTCAATTTTCTCTCCGCAAAAATCGAATCCGGTTTGGTCTTTCATTGCGCCTGCCGTGCGCCCAAGTTGGCACGGATACGTTCGGCGCAGCGATCGCCATATTGAAACAGGGACAATCGCGCGATGGCAGCGGACTAGCGCTCTCGCGCCGCCTCGTGCCAGGCCTTCTGCACGGGGGAGAGCAGGTAGGCGGCAACGCTGCGCGTGCCGAGCATGATCTCGGCATTGGTCTGCATGCCGGCAGCGAGCCGGAAGCGCTGGCCATCGACCTCCAGCGACCGCGACTTCATCGCCACCAGCGCCTTGTAGACCAGCGGCATTGAGCGGCCGGCCGCATCGGCGGCGGGCGCCGCGTTGTTGCCGGCGCTGTCGGCGGCATCGGCGCTGACGTGTTCGACCACTCCTTCGGCCATGCCGTACTTCTGGAAAGAGAAGGCGGCGAACTTGAGCTTGACCTTCTGCCCCGGATGGACGAAGCCGATATCCTCGTTGGCCACCCAGACCTCGGCGCGCAGGGTTTCATCCTGCGGCACCAGGGTCAGCATCACTGTGCCCGGCTGCACCACCGTGCCCGCAGTATGCGTGGCCAGATCCTTGACCACGCCATTCTGCGGGGCCTTCAGTTCGAGCAGGCTCTGGCGATGGCTCTGCTTGGCGATTTCCTGGCCCAGCTTGTCTACCGCCGCCTGCATTTCGTTGCGCTCGGCATACAACTGGCGCCGGTAATCGGATTCGATCTGCGCCAGCTTCTTTTGTGACTGGAGCGTGCTCGCCCGCGCCGATTCGATGACGTGAATCTGGGTCTTCAGCTCCTGTTCCTTCTCGATGCGCTCGCGGCGTTTGTCCGAACCCATGACGTGCCCGGCATAGCCGTCCTTGACCAGTTTTGCGTAGGCTTGATCCTGCTCGCGGTAGTAGGGCAGGGTCTCGGTGAGCTTGTTGCGCACCTCCTCGGCCGCTGCCAGATCCTGCCGGGCCTTGAGCAATCGCGACGCTTCTTCCGCCAGCGCGGCTTCCAGCGAGGCCCGGTTGGCGCGGTGCTGTGCCTCGATCTCGCGTGCCAGATCGGGCGGGTCGGCCGCTTCCGTATGAAACGGCCGACCGCCCAGTTCGGCATCGATGCGCCGCAGCGCCAGGCGCTTGCGTGCCGATTCGGCGGCCAGCGCAGTGGCGTCGGCGTCGGTGATCAGGGCATCCATGCGCATCAGCACTTGGCCGGCGTGTACCGCTTCGCCTTCCTTGACCAATATTTCCTTGACGATGCCGGCCTCCGAGGGCTGCACGATCTTCACGTAACTCTCGGGCACCAGTTTGCCCTCGGCCACGGCGACGATGTCGAGCTGGCCCAGCAGCGCCCAAATCAGCAATGCGGCAAGCAGGATGAGCAGCGCCCACAGCACCTTGCGGCCCAGAGGATTCGGCGCCGATTCCTGCAGGCGCAAGAGTGATGGTGCGAACTCGAGGGGATCGAGCTTCGCTGCCGGAAAGTACTTGTTCAGCAGACTCATGACATTCCCATTCCTTGCTCTGGCAAACGTCCCCAGGCCGCAGGCCCGGCCCGGGGCAGGCACAACGCGCTAGGCGATTTTCCGGACACCTTCGCCGAGACCTTTGAAGCCCTTGAGATTGCCGCCGGCAAGCAGACCGACCATGTCGTCGCCGAGGATTTGCCCGGTGCCAATGAGCCCGCCATTGCTGGCCAGCAGGCCGCTCAGGTCGGCGCCCTTGGCGTGGTCCAGCCAATCCGGCAGACCGTTGGCGGCGTCCCGCGCCAGTGCCTGCTCAACCGCCAGCCAGCGCGCGAAAGCCGCCACCGAATCTCCGCTGTTGCCCTTCGTCGTGATGCTGCTGTCTGTGCCCCGGCTATCGAGATAGGCCCAGGCCGCCTCGGTCAGCCAACCAGTTTGTACGCCGTTGCCTTGCCCGGCCATGTCGGGCGCCGCGCTGTCGCCGCTGGCCTCGGTTGCCGTCGCCGCAAAAGTCGGCGCTGGCGAGACGGCGCTGTCCACGCTGGCTCCCGTTGCCGCGATTTCGGCGGCGGCATTTTCCGCCTGCTTGATCTGCCCCGGCGCCACCGCATGTGCCTCCGCTGAATTGCCGTGACTCGCCATCGTCGTCGACGCTTCGAGGATCGGGCTGGCGACACGCACCTCGCTCATCACCACGTCGGCGCGATTGGGTGGGCGGTAGCCATTGCCGCCCTGGGCACCGGGGTTGCCCGGCCCGGTGCCGGGTCCGTCGTTGAAGCTGACGTCATGCCCTGGCGGAGGGCCATCGACGCCATTGCCGACGCCTTCGTTACCCTGGCTGCCGCCGCCTCCGCCATTGCCACCGCCGCCTCCTCCGCCGCCGCCTCCCGCCGCGAAGCTCAGGGTGAACACATCCGCCACACTCTCCCCGGCGCGGTCGCTGGCAGCCACGCGTATGTCCAGACTGCCGGTGGCCGTTTTCGGCACGCGGCCGGAGAAGGTCTGCGTCGCGGCGTCGAATGTCAGCCAGCTTGGCAGCGCCGTGCCATCGGCCAAGCTCGCGCCGTAGCCCAGCACGTCACCGGCATCGACATCGCTGAAGCTGCCCGCCGGCAAGGCCCAGCTCCAACTGGTGTTGGCCGCTGCGCTTTGATCGGCCAGCGGTGTTACGAGAATCGGCGCGTCGTTGCGCCCGGCGATGCTGATGGCCAGATTGCCGCCCACCTGCGCAATGCCGTCGCTCACCGTTTGCGCAAAGTTCTCCGTTACGGTCTGCCCGGCGGCCAGCGCCTGCACCGCGTTCGATGCGTTGTCCAGGGCGTAGCTCCAGGCGCCGTCTGCGGCGAGATCCAGCGTGCCGTAAGCGCCGACTTTGGTGCCGGGATTGGCAATCGTCAGTGCCGAGCCGGCATCGATGTCGCTGTCATTGCTCAGCAGGTTGCCGCTGATCGGCGCGGCGTCTTCGCTGGTTGCCGCACTGTCGCTGCCGAGCAGCGGCAGGTCGTTGGTGCCCTGCACGGTGATCTGGATGCTCGATGCCGCCGTCGCCGCGCCGCTGGGATCGTCGTCGGTAACCGTATAGGCAAAGCTCTCTGTCAGGGCCTGACCGGCACCCAGGCTTTGCACCGCGCTGCTGTCGTTGTCCAGCACATAGCTCCAGCCGCCTCCGCCTGACAGCACCAAGGCGCCGACACTGCCGGCATAGATGCCGGGATTGGTCACACGCAGGGCGCGGCCCTCGGGGTCGCTGTCGTTGGCCAGCGCGTTGCCGCTGATCTCGGTGATGGCGTCTTCCACCGCCGTGCCGCTATCGGGTGCTGCCAGCGGCGCCTGGTTCTGCGGCATCGCCGTCTCGACGCCGGCATGATCAAGCAGCGTGCCGTCGCCCAAGCTCAGGCTGGCGAAATGGCTGTCGGCGGCGAACCAGTTCGTCACCGTCAGACGGTCGTCGCTGTTCTTCACCGATACCTGCAGGTTGTCGCCCGCCCGGCTGAAGACAATGGCATCGAGGGTGAGGCCTGTGCCCAGCGCGATGCTGTTGGTACCCAGCGCGTCGGTGGCCGTATCCTGACCATCGCCGCTCTGGAACAAATAAATGTCGTCGCCTTCGCCGCCTTGCAACATGTCGCTGCCGGCACCACCCGAGAGCAAGTCGTTGCCGGCTTCCCCGTACAGTGTGTCGTTGCCGGCTTCGCCCAGCAGCACGTCGTCGCCGTTGCCGCCGAAGATGACATCGTTGCCCTCGCCGGCATACACCACGTCGTTGCCATCGCCGGCGTAGATCGTGTCGTTGCCCGCCCGCGCAGTGACCACATCGTCGCCGGCCAGCGCATCTATGGTCTCCGACAGCGCCGTGCCCGAGAGCACATCGGCCTCCGGCGTACCGGTGGGCTGAATGCCCAGCGCATCGATCAACTGGCTCTTGCTCAGCACGGCGCCATCGGCGAACTGGAAGTACTCGATGCCGCCAGCGGCGTAGGGGTTGTCGGGGTCGAAGTCATCCAGATGCAGCTCCGCGCCATCGGGCAGCTTGAGCTTGAGCGAGCCAACGCCGAGGGTGATCTGGCCCCAGCTGATGTCATTAAACACCAGCCAGTCGGTGCCACCCGAATCGACGATGCGGTCGTTGCCTTCGCCCCTCGCATAGAAATAGACGTCGTCGCCCTCGCCGCCGTCGAGGATGTCGTTGCCCAGGCCGCCGAGCAGGTAGTCGTTGCCGGCACCCCCCTTCAGGGTGTCGTTGCCGGCTTCGCCGAACAGCGTGTCGTTCTCGCTACCGCCGTCGAGCAGGTCGTTACCTTCGCCGCCCTGCAACTGGTCGCTGCCGGCGCCGCCGAATAGCTGATCATTGCCCAGGCCACCGGCGACGATGTCGTTGTCCGCTCCGGCGTCGATCACGTCGTCGCCGCCCTGACCGTCGATGAAGTCATTGCCGGCTTCGCCAAAAATGGTATCGGCTGCGCCGGAACTGTCAGTGCCGCCGTTGTCCCCGGCGATCTGGTCGTTGCCATCGCCACCGTAGAGTGTGTCGGCACCGCCCAGGCCGAGCAGGATGTCATCGCCGGCTTCGCCGTCGAGGTAATCGGCACCATCGCCGACTCCGTTGCCGGCATCACCTTGCAGGAAGTCGGCACCGTCGCCACCGAAGAGTTCGTCAGCCCCATGGCCGCCGACCAGGATGTCGTCGCCGTCTTCACCATCCAGATAGTCGCTGCCTTCGTTGCCGTAAAGCTGATCGGCGCCCGTGCCGCCAAACAGTTGACCCTGCCCACCGCCGCCAAACAGCGTGTCGTTGCCGTCTTCGCCGTCGAGGTAGTCGTCGCCGTGGGCGGACAGCGGCAGGCTGGCGGTATCACCATTGATGATGTCGTTGCCGGCACCGCCAAAGAGGTCGTCGTTGCCGGCTCCGCCAAACAGCACGTCGTCGCCCTCGCCGCCATCGACGTAGTCGTTGCCGTAGCCGGCCGTGACCCAGTCGGCCCCGGCGCCGGCGTAGATGGCGTCCGCACCGCCCTCTGTCGGCTGGTACATAATGAACTGGGTGTAGGTGGTGAGATAGCTGTTGCCACTGGCTGTCCGCGTCACACTCCAGTCCGGAACAATGTTGCCGGCCATGGCGTCGCCGTCGATGTTGTCGTCGCCGGCGCCGGCGATCAGGATGTCGTCGCCCAGCCCGCCGAAAAGCACGTCGTTACCGGTACCGCCAATAGCCAGATCGTCGCCCGCGCCGCCGCTGAGGGCTTCGCCTTGAAGCCCGGTCGGCGTGGCATTCTCGGCGGCCAGCGCATCGGTCACGGTGATGATGTCGCCGGCGTAGAGTTTGTCGTCACCGTCGCCTTCGACGATGACATCGCGCCCGGCGCCGCCGGTGACCACGTCGCTGCCGCCATTGGACGCCATCGTGAGGATCCAGTCGTTGCCGTCTCCACCATTGATGATGTCGTTGCGGCCGTACCAGCTGATGATGAAGTCATCGCCGCCCAGCCCTTCGATGTGTTCGTCGGTGATGCCACCGCTCCACTCGGGGTCGCCGGTTCTGTAGGGTCCGATCCCCGACAAGCCTCGGTCGTCAATGAGATTGAGGTTGGCGATGTCGGTAATGGTGCGGCTGGTGACGGGGGCGGCGGTTTCTTCGTGGAGTTGAAGACCGAAACTGCCGTCGAGCGCTTCCGCTGTGGTCTGGTTCTGGAAAATGATCTGGGTGTCGGCGTCCAGCGTGAGGGTGCCGGGGGAGTTGAACTTGATTGTCTTGCCCGTGTCGGTGTGAAATTCATATTCGCCGGTATCGGCATTCTTGATGAAGGTGCCGACAAAGGGCCTGCCGTTGAAAATGAGGCGGTTGGTGCCGCTGTCTATGATGGTATCAGTGCCGTCGCCGCTGTTGATGACATAGGTGTCGAAACCGTCGCCGCCGATAAGGGTGTCGTTGCCCTTGCCGCCGTACAGTCTGTCGTCGCCACCTCCGCCATTGAGGGTGTCGGCGTCTGCGCCGCCAAACAGGATGTCCTTTTCTTGCCCCCCGGTGAAATTGTCCGCTCCAGCGGTACCGAGAAATATCTGTGTCTTTGTTGCATCGCGCGCGGTGGCAGTGACGCCGGAACTTCCGGCTGAGACATTCCATTGCTCGTAGTCTGCAACCGTCCTGTAAAGGAATTCTTCGCCATGGGCTTTTGCGATCGGATCCAACCAAGGGTCAACATAACGAAACGCCTTGACGTGGGATGGATCGACTTCGTATTGCAACAACTCACCGGTTCGAGTGAAGAATTCCTCTCCCGCATAGTCGGCGCCTTTCCAGTAGTACCACTCGATCGCCTGTGCGATCAGGGCGTCTTGGGCTTTGATGTCGAGGCCGGCTATGCTGGCGCCAAGCTTCTGGAAGTCGGCGGCCATGTGCGTGAGTTTGCCCTGGCCAGCGGCGGCGCTTTGTTCGCTACGGATGAGGTTGATGAGGAGGTTTTGTTGATCGCTACTTTTGGCATCGTAGGCATAATATTTATCATCCATCAACAGCGGAATAATCCGCGTTGAGGCATCAGTCGAAACCCTAAGACTTCCGGGCATCATGAGTGCGGTCAAAAGCGCCTGAGAATGCAGGATAAGCCCATCGTCGATGCCCATGTCAGCAGTATTAGCGGTAACTGGATTATCTTGCCCCTGACCAACGATGGTGTTGGCAGAGAACCGTATCCTATCTAGGAATTCGCCAACAAGATAATAGTGCGTGACATTACTTTCTCGAGCTGAGAAGTCTAATAGTCCGGTATAAGACGTGAACGCGGGATCAGAAAGACCGAATAGCGCTAGCGCTGCCTTGACCACCGACGTATATACCGGGTTTCGTGCTAGGAGAGCGAATGGCGCCTCGTCGAAAACATTCGCCTTCCGATCAAACCAGACCGACATGACTGATGCCAGTCCACCGCCCAGACTGTGCCCGGTGAATGTAATGTCAGGTCCATATGCTTGCTTAGCTCTGAGATACGCAGCTGCCGCTCCCGCTACCTGGCTTGACGACACACCAATACCCGCGAGTAAATCATTCAGCACGTCACCAGTAATATCCGAAGGGTTGGTTCCTGCGTAGGCGATCACAACTTCGTTCGTGCCTATGCGTTGGAATATCCCGTATGAAAAACCTTGGAAACCCTTAGGCTCATATTCAAGGATGTCCCAGCCGGCGGGTAATTCAGGACGATTGGTTTCGCTTCGCGGCTGGTAAACGTAGAGCGACATCTGAGCATATTCTTCCTTCGTAATCATTGTCATTTCCTCTTCTTACAAAGATCGCCGGCAAAGGCGGGGTCGATTTTTTGTTTGTGGGGCCAGTTTTCGGCTCCCGGAAAGTTTTCCAACCGAACTTCATCTGCTGTGTAGCGTTTCTTCATTTTTCCCGGTGCATGGCGTGCCATAAGCAAATTTGTCGGCAATTCGTAAAGCCATGTCTCGATTTTCGGTGGCCAGGTCCACTCCAGGCCTTCGTGAGCGGGCACAAGCTGTACGTAAAACGGGATGGTGCAGGCATAGTGATTCACCCAATTCCAACCCTGCCCTTCCGCTGCGGCGACTAGCACCGGGTAGTTCTGCGGCGATATGGCGAGTAGAGAGATTCGCGCATCACCCTCGTAGCGGTAGCTCTTCGCCTTCCAGGTAAATTCAATAGTCTCTTTGAATTCCGGGCGAAGTGCGATGTCGAACGGATTTCCGGCGTTTCCCTGGTAGACGTACTTTATGGTCCGTTTCACCAAGATTGTGTCACCGGTATTCAACGGCACCTCTTCCTCCCACTGTACGGTTTTGGAGCAGGCCGTGAAGAGCAGTACGGCAACCGCCGCGAGTGCTATTCGAGGAATCAATGCCTTGGTCGATGGCTTTCGGTTAAGAGCTAAAGGGGTCAGCGTCACATTCTTTTTCAAGTAGCTGAAGGGGTCAGAGACATTTCGGTTTTCAGTTCGCATCATTGCTTCCTCCATTTTCAGAAAGAGAACTAAAGGGGTCAGCATCACTTTCTTCTTCATTTCTCTCTCCTCAAAATCCAAATCCGGTTTGGGCTTTCATTGCGTCCGTCGAACGCCTTTTCTTGGCAGTCGTCTGGTCAGCTCAAATCAAGATCGATGCTGACCCCTTTTTTTGCTGACCCCTTTATTTGTTCTTCTTTGGTAGCCATGGTCATTTCTCCTTTGGTCTGCAGAGATCGCCGGTATAGGTGGGGTTGATTCTCAGTCGAGAAAGTGAGCGTGCTAAGCCCGGCGCGTTCGCAGCTTTTCGCTCTTCCACTGTGTAGCGTTGTTTCGGCCTGTTCGGCGTAGGAATTGCAAACAACCGATTTGTTTCAAGGTTATAAAGCCAAGGCTCAATCTTTGCGGGCCATGTCCAATTTCGGCCAGTCGCATCGGGAACAAACTGCACGTATAGAGGAATCGTGCATTTGTATTTTCCGATCAGATTCCAATAATCACCCTCTCCAACCAACACCGGATATCCCTGTGGCGAAATGGCTATCAACACGATCCCCGCATCCAGGTCAAATCGATATGGCTTGCCTCGCCAAGTAAACTCGGTGACAGAACCTCCGTGCTCCGGCCGATAAGCCATATCAAGCGGATTCCCGGCCCCTCCTTGGTAGGTGTATTTCACTGTCCGTTTAACCCAAATCGTCTCGCCCGTATTCAGTGGCACCTCCTCCTCCCACTGCACAGTCTTGGAGCATGCCGTTAGTAGCATTAAAGCAACCGCTGTGAGTGCTATTCGAGGAATCAATCCCTTGGTCCAAAAAAAAGGGGTCAGCATCACATTCTTCTTCATTTCTCTCTCCTCAAAATCCAAATCCGGTTTGGTCTTCCATTCCTTACGCTGATGCAGTTCGCGAAGCTGATTTTGGCGCGCGCATGCCTAAAATACGGCCTAGAAAACATCGGCTGATCCATATCTCTGGATTGATGTTCACTATCGTCCTAAGCACCCTGGACTTGTGGCCGCAACATGGTCTCGAAACCGAGCAGGCGGCTCAACTCAAAGCAGACCACGCCAAAAAATCCAGCGCTGGAGGCCATCGCCAGCCACACGCCAACGACGAATGAGGCAACGCCAGAGGGGCCCGTTGAACCATATATAGCTACGGCAAGGTAGCTGCTGAATGGCATGGCAAATGCGCCAATCGCACCAAGGAACATCAGGCCTATCCCAAGTTTGCGCAGCGCCGCCAGGCGCCAGTTCGAGACAAAGGCGTCGAGCGTTGCCGGATGGCGCACGACCATTTGTACTCGGTAGGCGTAGGCGATCAGCAGCGGCAACTGAAATAGGGCTACCGTGCCCATGGCCAACGCCACCCAACCGGAACTCAGGGCCGGAATTACGGAACTTACCAAGGCAAGGCAGTACAACCACTTGAGCTTGCGGTCGGCCCTATTAAGGATCGCTTTTCCGTCAGCATTCTTCATTGCGCATTTCCTCCAAGTAGCTATAGGGGTCAGCATGAGGTAGACCTTCTCGTTTAATCGAACGCCGTCTCGCCAGCGCCGACTTTTCTGCACGGGCCACCGGGATTTGAATCAGCATTCGCATTGCCCCCATCTATTGCCTATCCACCTCATGCCGGCGCCATCATGTCGAGCAGGTCCTCCACTGCGTAACGCCGGCCGTCTGCGAGCTGGACCACTTCCGGGTCGGCGCCCATGGCGCCGTAGATCGCTAGCAGGCATTCGCCGGCATGGATGAACAGGTACTGGCCGTCGTCGCTGCGGCTGACTTTGAGGTCGGCGGGAAGCTCGCTACCGGCACCACCCGCTGTTGTCATGTCGTCGGTATCGTCTGGGTTGGTCTTGCTCATTCCCTGGCCTCCTTGCCGGTTTGGGTCGGGGTGTCGTCGCTCACCACGCCCATGCGCGCGCCGTGTTCGCCGAGCGTGATGACGTCGTCCACCTGCAAGCCGCGCGGGATTTGATGGGTGATGAAGATCATGGTGACCTGTCCTTTCAGTGTGTTGATGGTGCGGGCGAAGTGTTCGGCCGTGTGTTGGTCAAGGTTGGACACGGCTTCGTCGAAGATCAGGATGCGCGGTTGCTTGAGCAGGGCGCGGGCGATGGCGATGCGCTGGCGCTGGCCGCCGGAGAGGCCGACGCCGCGCTCGCCGATCTCGGTCTGGTAACCCTCGGGCAGTTGGTCGATGACGTCGTGGATTTCGGCGGCCTTGCAGGCGCGGATCACGTCGTCGAAGCTGGCATGGGGCTGGGCCATGGCGAGGTTGTCGTAGAGCGTGCCGGCAAACAGCACGGTTTCCTGCGGCACCACGCCGAAGGCCTGGCGCAGCTCGTTGGCGGCCAGGTGGCGGATGTCGCGGCCGTCGAGGCGGATCTGCCCTTCCTGCGGCAGATAGAAACCCAGCAGCAATTTGGCCAGCGTGCTCTTGCCGCAACCGGAAGGGCCCATCAATACGGTGAGCCGGCCGGGTTTGAAGGCGAGGCTGAGCTTGCGATAAAGCCAGGGCTGCTGCTCGGTGTAGCGGAAGGCCAGGTCGGCTATTTCGATCACGCCGCTGCCGCCTGCCTCGCGTGAGGGGATGAGGGTGTGCGGTTCCTGCGGCATGTCGAGGATGTCGCCCAGGCGCTTGACGGCGACGTTGGCCTGCTGGAATTCCTGCCACAGGCCGACCAGGCGCAGCATGGGCTGACTCATGCGGCTGGCGAACATCTGGAATGCAACCAGCATGCCGATGGTGAAGCCTTCGTTGCGCATCACCAGAAGCGCGCCGACGACGAGGATGGACAGCGTCATCATCTGCTCGACGCCGTTGGCGACGACGTTGTAGCTGTTGCCGACCTGCTTGGTACTGAAGCCGGCGGCGAGGTAGCCGGCCAGCAGATCGCCGTATTTGCGGTCGACGTCCGGTTCCATCTGCAGCGATTTGACGGTGGCCATGCCGGAGATGTATTCGGTGAGAAAGGCCTGGTTGCGCGCACCGAGCATGAACTGCCGGTTGAGACGTTCGCGGAACACCGGCACCATCAGCAGGCTCATCAGCGAGATGACGCCGAGCAGACCGAGCACGATCAGGGAGAGCTGCCACGAGTACCAGAACATCACGGCCAGAAAGATCAGCAGGAAGGGCAGATCGAGGATGAGCGTGACGGCGGCGCCGGAAACGAACTCGCGGATGGTTTCCACGCCATGCAGCCGGGCGACCAGTGTGCCGGTGGGGCGGAATTCAAAATAGGGCAGCGGCAGGCGCAGCAGATGGCGGAACACCTGGCTGCCCAGCACGGCGTCGATGCGGTTGCCGGTGTGCAGCACCAGATACTGCCGCAGCCAGGTCATGGCGCTGGTGAACAGCGCGAACATCAGCAGGGCCAGGCCCAGTACCAGCAGGGTGTTGCGGGTTTGATGCACCACCACCTTGTCGATGATCACCTGGGTGAATAGCGGCGTGGCCAGACCAACGAGCTGGATGGTGAGCGAGGCGAGCAACACATCGCGCCAGATGCGTTTGTGCTTGAGCAGTTCGGGCACGAACCAGCGGAAGCCGAAGGGCTTTTTCTCGGTCTCGAAACCCGCGATGTCTTCATCCTTGTTGTCGCCGGCCAGAGACTCTTTGGTGACGAGAATCAGTTCGGCGTCGAGCCGGTGCGCCGCGTCGTCGACGCCGAGGGATTGCGGTGTCTGATTGCCGGGCGTGAAGTACAACAGCGAGTCGCCATCGCTCTTGAGGATCAGGATCGGCGTGAGGGGTGTGGATTGCGCACAATCCGCTGCGGCAAGCTCCGCGCCGATTTGTGTTTGGTCGGGATGCAAAAAGGCGATGGCGGGCAGCGGCAGGCGGCTCCAGTCCACCGCATCGAGATGGCACGCGCCGGTTTTGAGGCCGAGGCCCCGCGCGGCTTCGTGGAACGACGCCGCGCTGTGCGGTG
Organism: Sulfuritalea sp.; assembly: GCA_021738385.1. Lineage (GTDB taxonomy): Bacteria > Pseudomonadota > Gammaproteobacteria > Burkholderiales > Rhodocyclaceae > Sulfuritalea. The sequence goes on from JAIPCF010000038.1 coordinate 24,693, forward strand.
GCGGGAAGCGTTGCGCCACCAACGCGGCGTCGAACGGGATGCGATAGAGCGTGCTCAGGCTGCCCAGCAGCCAGAGCAAGGCGTCGGCAGGAAAATTATTCTGCTGCGCGGTATCGAAAGTTGGTGCTTGAGGCTGGGCCGCCATGGGTGGGCACGCTCTGTTGCGCACGCTGTTGCGCGCGAGCCCGGGATGCTGAATGGTTTTTTTCGGTGGGG